>NZ_JAWLIQ010000001.1:0-305433 GCF_033485175.1 Sporosarcina sp. YIM B06819
CAGCAGGTCCAGGTGGTCCGTCAGCTCCGTTAGCGCCAGCAGGTCCAGGTGGTCCGTCAGCTCCGTCAGCGCCAGCAGGTCCAGTTAGTCCGTCAGCGCCGTCAGCGCCAGCAGGTCCAGGTGGTCCGTCAGCGCCGTCAGTACCAGCGGGTCCAGGTAGTCCGTCAGCACCATCAGCCCCAGCAGGTCCTTCGCACCCTGCTTTACAGAAGTTATTACAATTACAAAGATTGGTTGCATCAATAGCTGTGAATGGTCCAAAGTTGCAATTGATTTGCCTTTTATAGCCCCAGTTGAAACCCGCATTGCTGTGCTGTGATCCACTACATCCATTATTTTTAAAATTAATTGAGTTCATATTTTCAGCTCCTTTCCTACCTAATATATTCAATGAAAGGAAGGGCGGACGGGTTATCAACACTTGGCCATGATAATTAATAGTGAAAAAGTAACAAAATATTTTTTTGGTGAATTCCCAGTTTGTTGGAATTTTGTATTACTACCCCATTCTGTTTTGTAGGATAATAATAAAATTGTGGCCAGTAAAAAAGTGACTTTAAAGAAATGTAGTCAAAGTAATGATGTTGATTTTATTGAATTATTGTTGATTTTCTATTGATATAATCCCTTTCTCCATTGCGAATTGAGTGTTAAAGACTGCATAATTTTGAATAGGAGGGGAATAGGTGACGCATCAAAATCAATATTGGGCGAATCATTGGCAAAACCCACAATATCGTAGGATCACAATCGATCAAGCGATGGCGATTGCCTTGCAGCGTGTACCAGGGCAGGTTGTAAAAGTGGAACTGGATTATGATGACGGTTTGCTAGTCTATGAAGTTGATATTAGAACGGCGGAAGGCTATAAATATGAAGTAAAAATTGATGCAAATTCAGGAGTCATTCTTAGGGTGAAACTCGATTAATAGGAAAGCCGCGAAGGTAAATACTACTATTCGTGGCTTTTTTCTAATTGACACTTGGAAAAGCCCACATTTACCTATGTATAGTCGACAAGCAATAGTGGAACACTCTTTGAATAACGGGAGTGTGAATGATAATGATTATGGAGGAATTATCGAAGATTAATTTCTGGGAAACGTTATTAAGGACAACGCTGGCATTTATTGTTTTACTCATTTTGGCCAGGCTAATGGGAAAAAAACAAATTTCACAGCTGACATTCTTCCATTATGTCACAGGCATTACAATCGGTTCAATAGCGGCAGAAATTGCAGGACAGCATGAAACACCTTTTATAGATGGCCTTATCGCCATGGCTTGGTGGGCGGCGTTGACCATACTTATGAGTTATATCGCGCTCAAGTCAAAGAGAGCCCGAGTGATTCTAGACGACCAGCCGACAATTATCATGTATGAAGGAAGAATAGTTGAGGAAGCCATGAAAAAAACGCGTCTTCATCTGAATGATTTAAACATGATGCTACGGGAACAAAGTATTTTTTCGATTAAAGATGTTCAATATGCAATACTTGAAACGAACGGAAATTTAAGCGTGTTGAAAAAAGCTAGTCAGGAGCCCGCGACAAAAAAAGATGTCAATGCTCCGGCACCTGAACCGAAATATATTCCAACTGAAATCATTTCTGACGGAAAAATTGTTAAAAAGAATTTGACTGAGTTAAATTTAACGGAAGAGTGGTTATATGATCAGCTGAAAAAACAAGGAATTGGTAAAGTTGAACAAGTGTTTTACGCTGAAATACAAACGGATGGAAGTCTGTATATTCATAGGAGCTCTAAGGCGGAGAAATAAATGAAGAGCGTCATAAACACGGATTTATTCGGTTTATGACGCTTTTCTTTACTAAAATCACAAGACTACGTACTCTTTAAGAGTAGACACGCCTGACTCAATCGCAGCTTTACTGACGGCCTCCGCAACAATTTTTACAACTCGCTCATCAAAAGGATCAGGAATAATATAATCATTCCGTAAGTCAGCTTCGTCAATCAATGAAGCAATAGCATAGGTTGCGGCCAATTTCATACTTTCATTGATCTCACTGGCACGGACATCGAGAGCCCCGCGGAAGATACCTGGAAAGGCCAGGACGTTATTCACTTGATTTGGATGATCAGAGCGCCCTGTCGCAATAATGCGAACCCCGTATTCCTGCGCTTTATCAGGGGCCAGCTCTGGATTTGGATTCGCCAAACCAAAAACAATTGGATCCTCATTCATGCAATCAATCAATTCTTTTGTCAATAGATTCGCGACGGAAACGCCAATGAAGACATCTGATCCGATCATTGCATCTTGTAATGATCCTGTTATGCCATGTGGATTTGTAATAGCGGCGATGTCATGTTTACTTGCATTCATACCATTCAGTCGTCCTTTATAAATAACGCCCTGTGAATCGCAAACGGTAATTTGTTCAAATCCAATGGTAAGAAGAAGTTTTGTTATTGCAATCCCGGCTGCCCCCGCGCCATTGACCACAATTTTAACGGCTTGCATGTCTTTATGGACAACTTTTAGAGCATTTATTAATCCGGCACCAACGACAATGGCAGTGCCATGCTGGTCATCGTGGAATACTGGAATATCGCATTCTTCACGTAACCTTTTTTCGATTTCGAAGCAACGTGGTGCCGAGATATCTTCCAAATTAATAGCGCCAAACGTAGGACTGATTGCTTTAACTGCTTGGATGATCTCCTCTACATCCGTTGTATTCAAGCAAATTGGAAAAGCATCGATATTCGCATATCTTTTTAACAATAAAGCTTTTCCTTCCATAACAGGAAGTGCTGCTTCAGGCCCAATATCCCCTAAACCTAATACAGCCGTCCCATCTGTCACTACGGCAACTAGATTCCCCTTGATGGTGTACTCGTATACTGCTGCGGGATTTTTGGCGATTTCTAAACAAGGTTCTGCTACTCCTGGAGAGTAAGCCAAACTTAGATCCACTCTGTTTTCGAGCGGAACTTTAGACACGGTTTCCATTTTACCAACATGAAGCCGATGCATCTCTAATGAAGACCGATAATGATTCGTCAATGAACATCCCTCATTCCCTACAGTATTTTATTGAGTAATAAATTTTTACCATGGAATCTAAAATAACACAAGTCCGAAAATTCAATTGAATTAGAAAACTATTCGAAGTGAAGCGCTTCCATTACCTTTGTTATAATGTTTTCAATGACTATAAAATTCTTTAAAATAATTTGCCGTTTTCCGGATTTATGTTACACTATTAAAGGTTTTGGGGTTATACTATTTATTGAAATTCTTTGATATGTGATGAAAAGGCTAATCATCATTGCCCTATTTTATCTTATTGTGATCAATTTTAAGGCTAGAATTGTCATCGGATAATATATTTCTGGAAAACTAAATAGCTTATTGAATTCGGTAACAACAGCAAAGTTGCTTGCTTTATTATTGAAGACGCGCTAATATGAATGACAGTCAGTCATGTTGGAGTGTGGGAGGACAAGTGGATGAATAAAAAAGAGATGATTGTACATGCAGCGATTGAAGTTTTTCAAAAGCAGGGTATTGAAAAGACGAAGATTTCGGATATCGTTAAAGCTGCGGGGATTGCGCAAGGTACGTTTTATTTGTATTTCCCGTCTAAATTATCACTGATGCCAGCGATTGCGGAAGTGATGGTGGAGAAAACGATGGCTATTGTGCAGGAGTCTGTACAGCAATCAGCTACTTTTTCAGTGCAGCTTGAGCAGCTTGTCGAGGCTATTTTTCAAGTGACGCATGACTATCATGAAATACAAGCGCTCATTTACTCTGGCCTTGCGTCAACGGAACATTTAAAGGAATGGGAAACGGTCTATGCACCTTTCTACCAATGGATTAGTGAGCGATTGCGGGAGGCCAAGGAAGAGGGGATTATACGGTCATCCATTCATGCCGATCGCACAGCGAAGATGATCATTGGATTGGTTGAATCAGCTGCCGAGCAAATTTATTTATATGATTCGGAACAAGAGGATCAGGCACGCATTCAACAGGCAGAAGTGAATGATTTTTTAAGGCATGCGCTAGGGATGAACAAGTAATCCCAGCTTTATCTAGTGAAATGA
The DNA here is from genome assembly GCF_033485175.1 of Sporosarcina sp. YIM B06819. NCBI lineage: Bacteria > Bacillati > Bacillota > Bacilli > Caryophanales > Caryophanaceae > Sporosarcina > Sporosarcina sp. YIM B06819. Next base: position 4,081 of record NZ_JAWLIQ010000001.1, read on the forward strand.
ATGACAATCAGTCAGTCGTAACTTTAGGAGGATTTTTCATGAATAAATCGTGGTTCTATGTCGCGATGACTAGTTTTTTTGAGTTGGTTTGGATTTTTGGTTTTAATGTGGCAAGTGCTTGGTGGCATTGGATTTTTATCGTTGTATGTATTGCGATTGATTTTCATTTCTTAGCAAAGGCTTGTGAAAATCTGCCGACGGGTACCGTTTATGCTGTTTTTGCGGGGATCGGAACCGTGGGTACGGCGTTAATGGATGTTTTCTTTTTCGACCAAAGCTTGAGCGCAGGGAAGATATTCTTCATTGCAGTTTTAGTAATTGGTGTCATTAGTTTGAAGCTTGTTGATGACAAAGAAGAGAGAGCAACAGCGAAGGGAACTGTGTAACTATGGGTTGGCTATATGTATTACTTGCAGCAATTAGTGAAATTATTGGTGTCGTTGGATTAAAGAAATACAGTCAGAAGAAAACAGCGAACAGCGGCTTGTTGTATGCGGGCGGGTTTGGCGCTTCTTTTGCCTTTTTATATATGTCGTTTAAGTACTTACAAGTGAGTATCGCTTATGCGGTATGGATTGGTATAGGAACGGCAGGAGCTGTTCTGATTAACATGTTTTTCTTCGGAGAATCGAGAAGTACAGGACGCATGGTGAGTGTCATGCTTATTGTAGCAGGCGTTGTGGGATTAAAAGCACTGTCATAACCAAATCAATTACGCCTCGGCGTCATTACGTCCAAATTTTGAATTGCGCTTGAGGGCTACAGGGGGGAAGGGTTGAACTGCATCCCTCTTTGTTGCGAATCGAACAGCGAAGGGTTCGATTTGCCGTATTTCTGCGTTCTTTGCGGAAATTAAGGCACGTTCCAGACGTCGCGAACTTAGACTGCCTTCCCTTAACTCCCTTCAAAATTTGTGACATCCTCCGGAGGCTTAACTTGCTTCAGGAGGGCATTTTTGCTGAAGCAAGTTAAAAACGAAGCCAATGAGGCTTCGTTTTTTTATAACGTTGGATTAACCGGCGAGTTTATAAAAATCCCCATATATCTTTAAATAATCTCCCACTCGCGTTGTTCCGCAATTGCTTGTAAGCGTGGTTCAGGTCGCACAGCAACAGGATGTCCCACAAGTTCCAGGACGGGAATGTCAGAAAAGCTATCTCCATAGGCATAACTATTTTGCCAGTCGATATCTTTCCCTTCCAAAGCCTGTACAATTTTCTCGTTTTTCCGTGGACCATGCACATGGAAAATCGGTGCTTGATAATCGACATCTTGTCCACTTAAAGGGACCTCTGTGCCAATAATTGTATCGAATTGTAACCCCTTTGTGACCGATTGTAGAAGGGGAGTATAGGCACCCGAGACGAGCATTACATACACGTCGTCAGCGATATGTTGTTCTAATCGTGACAGTACATCTGGATTGAAGCCTTGTCGCACTTTATCGGCCAATTCCTCAAAATACTGATCTAACTCAAATTTCGATTGTTGGCCAAGTGAATCTAAGTAGATTTGCATCGACTGTTCTTTCATCCTAGCCTCGGGAACCAGTTTCATTTTGTGACCGAGGTAAGGACGAAGAATCGCCCGGTAAAACTTTTTGAATTTGGGATGGTGAACCGGATGGTGCTTGAGGTGATTCATTAATAATCGAAAAGTTTCTTCCGCATAGAGCGTTCCGTCAAAATCGAAAATAGCAACTCGCATAATACTCCCCTTTTCCTTGCGTCTTATCAATCACGCCCCAGCGTGATTGCGTCCGGATTTTTTTCGAGCTTGAGGCCGACAGGATGTCGGTCATGCAAGCGTTGCCGCACGATGCGGCGTACTTAGGTTGCCTTCCTAAGCTCCCCTAAAAATCCGTGACATCCGCCGGAGGCATTATCTGAATTCAGCTGGAGTTTGAAATCAAACAAGTTGAAAAGCATCTTGCATTCATTCCGCTACCAGTAGAAGTAGTGGTCTTCTGCTGAATTCAGATAAATAATTCCCTCATTCAATCATACAGCGTTTGTATTGTGGAGGCAATTTGAGGATAATAGGGGGAGAGAGCGAGGAGTTTTTAATATGCAGAAAAACCGTAAAAATTCAGTAAACAAAAAAGCAGATACATCCGTTTACACAGTAAAAGAATCGTCGGAGCTATTGCCCTTTTTATTGGAGATGATGGCAGGGAGTGGGCGAAACGCAGTGAAATCCATATTGACACGTGGGCAAGTAACGGTAGATGGCAAAATGGTGAAACAACATAATCATCCAATTCGGCCTGGGCAGACTGTTGAAATTGTTAAAAATCAAGCAGCTATAAAAGGTGAAACGTTGGTTGGCGTCAGTATTTTACACGAAGATGATGACATTATTGTCATCAATAAAGACGCAGGTCTATTGTCAGTCGCATCAAAAAATGAAACAGAAATGACAGCCTATCGTCAAGTACGCGATTATGTCAGCAATGGTAATCCGAATAAGCGGATTTTTATTGTTCATCGACTTGACAAAGATACGTCTGGTGTAATGCTATTTGCTAAAAGTGAAGAAGTGAAGGAAGCCTTGCAAACCAATTGGGCTAAAGTAGTGAAAGAGCGCGTCTATATCGCACTTGTGGAAGGGACTGTGCGTAAAAAAGCAGGTAAGATTGCATCGTGGTTGAAGGAAAGTAAAACGTTTAAAGTGTATTCAAACCCGACAGATAACGGTGGACAGCATGCAGTGACGCATTACAAAACATTACAAGCCAATAAACAGTTCAGCTTATTAGAAGTGGAGCTTGAAACAGGCCGTAAAAATCAAATCCGTGTCCATATGGAAGACCTCGGACATCCAGTTGTGGGGGATAAACGATATGGAGCAACAGGAAATCCCATTAAACGACTGGGCCTTCATGCCACTCGTATAGTGCTAATACACCCAGGAACGGGAGAGCTCGTACGTTTCGAAGCGGATGCGCCAAAGATATTTTACGCAAAATCAAAATGAACTGAACAAGAAAAGGTGCTCACTTTTTTTCAAGTGAGCACCTTTTTTATGGACATTATTGAATCGTATGATTCGGCATCGCCGGTTGTCCTGCCGTAGCAAACGAGTTCAATAATTGCTGCATATCAGGCTGGGCGAGCTGCGGCATTTGATAATAATGATGCTTATTTTGATAAATTGCCAGTTCGTAAGCCATTTCTAAACAGTTTGGTACAGAGTCAGCTAGTACGCGGCGCAGGACGGGATTACAGGTTTCGAGGGCGGCAGTTGTTTTGGATGTTGCACCCGTTTTAGCAGAACCAAGTAAATAACCCGAAATTATTTGGTCAGATAGTTCTGCCTCTGATTGGATAGGTTTGGTTGGTGGCGATGCTTTCATGCCATAAACGAAGTCGTTGCCTCCTTTCATCTCATAAGTTCCTGTTGGATGTGAGGGGTTCTTTCCGGTTTTAAAGGCTTCGACTGTAATGTTATATTCGTCTAAAGTGAAGCGGTATTGGCGGTCCAATATATCTAGCAACTCGGGATCTTGGACGTGTGGACGTAATAAAATGGCTTGGTTAAGTGCAGCAACCGTGCAAGATAATACCTCATGGACATCGAATAACTCATGCCCACCGTGATTCATCTGTTGTGGAACGGGACCTGTGTGCATATTTTCATGTGTTTGACCAAATGGATTTTGCGTCATTTCATATCCTCCTATGGATGTTTTTTTTATCGTCAGTAGTATGGATGGTGCAATGAAATCTATACACTCAAAAGATGCATAATTACCGCCCGACAAAAATAGGCTTAGATAGAGGACATTTTTCTCTTCATTCAGCAGAAGCCCCCCTGCTGAATAAAGAGAAAGCCTCCGGCGGATGTCACGGATTTTAGGGGAGAATTAAGAAGGCGGTCTAAGTGCGCGACGTCTAGAAAGTGCCTTAATCTCTGCAAAGAACGCAGAAATACGGCAAATCGAACCCTTCGCAGTTCGATTCGCAACGAGGAAGGATGCAGTTCAATCCTTCCCAACTGCATGACCTACTTCCTGTAGGCATCGTGCTCGAAAAAAATCCGGACGCAATTACGCCGAGGCGTAATTGATTAATGAAAGGCAGATGATAAGCATGCAGATTCATGTAGTTCAAAAAGGGCAGAGCTTATACAGCATTGCTCAGGCTTATGGTATTAGCTATCAAGATATTGCAAATGCTAATGAAATTCCAAATCCATCTCGCATTGTAGTAGGTCAAGCATTGGTCATTCCGATTACAGGCAGTTATCACTGGGTTCAGCCAGGTCAATCGCTGTACATCATCGCTGAATTATATGGAATGACTGTCAATGAATTGGCGACCATCAATGGTATCTCTCCATCCAGTACTCTTCAAGTAGGGCAGCGTCTTTACATCCCGCCAAGACCCAAAAAGGTAGCGCAGTCGTTATTGTATGTTGAGCCAAGAACGCCAGTGACACAGGTAATGATTAATGAAGTGCGGAGGCGTGTCCCGCAGCTAACATACCTCGCCATGTTCAGTTACGAGGTCAAGCGTGATGGTTCAGTAAAAGCGCCATCGATTGATGATATCCCGAATATCGCTAAATCAGCGGGGGCCGCAAATGCGCTTGTCGCTAGTAACTTGGAGGATTTTGCATTTAATGCAGATTTGGCTCACGCAATTTTTACAGACAAAGCAGCTCAGGATCGCTTATTCAGCAATCTTATCAAAATTGCCAATGAAGTCGGCTACAAAGATATTCATTTTGACTTTGAATTACTCCTGCCGGAAGATCGTGAGCTTTATAATAGCTTCCTTCGGAGGGCTAGAGACCGCTTCCATCCAGCAGGGTTGACGCTATCGACCGCGCTGGCTCCCATGACAAGTGATATACGCACCGGGATTTACGGAGCGCATGATTACAAAGCACATGGAGAGATTGTCGATTTTGTTTCTCTAATGACGTATGAATGGGGCTATACGTATAGCGAACCGCAAGCTGTGAGCCCAATTGGCCCCGTACGGGATGTTGTGAAGTATGCAGTTAGTCAAATTCCTCATGAAAAAATTTTCTTAGGTCAAAATTTATATGGCTATGATTGGTCGTCTCCTTTTCCACCTCAAGGCGGAGCACCTGCCAAGGCAGTTAGCCCGCAACAGGCGTTGGAAATTGCAGTTAGGCAAGAAGTGGATATCAGCTATGATTATGTTGCACAAGCTCCACATTTCAACTATACAGACAATGCAGGTGTATATCATGAAGTATGGTTCGAAGATGCACGCAGTATTCAAGCCAAATTCGATTTGGTCAAAGAGTTTGGTTTACGAGGAATGATGTATTGGAAGCTTGGCTTGGCATTCCCGCAAAACTGGTTGTTGTTGACCGATAACTTTATCATTCAGAAAATAAAATAAAGAAAAATGAACCGCTGTCACTTCACTCACAGCGGTTCATTTTTAAATTGATCACTCTTTATTAATATAATTGATGAAACTTTGAAGAATTTCAATATCAGGGTTCACCGCAAGGACAGGTAAGAAAACGAAGGTCATGAGTAGCATGACGACCCCACCCATAGATGCTCGAAAAACTTTGCTAATCTTCATAATACTCTCTCCCTCTTTCTATTAGCTATCGATTTTCAAACAACGGGTTTATACGCCCAGTTGTTTGATTACCTAATAATAAACGGTGTTCAAAGAAAAGTAAATATTTTTTTAATTCTCTATACATAAATAGGACACAATATAGTATAATTATTGATTATCCATAAAAAAAAGTTGTGTCTATTGCTATTTTCAGAGATAATAGTTGAAAATAAGTTAATTTTTTGAACCATTCATACACAATTGAGATTGGAGATTCGCTAAGATTCTCCTTTAACATATAGCATTATGAAGAAAGGAATGAGTGAGAATGAATAAATTGGATTCGATTCATACTGATAATAAAAAAAGGGCAAATGACTACGTTCATGAAGTATATGAATTAGTGAAGAAGCGTAATCCAGATGAAAAGGAATTTCTACAAGCGACAAGAGAAATCTTCGACTCCCTTCGCCCCGTTTTTGCCAAGCATCCCGAATACATTACGAATGGTATACTTGAACGCATTACGGAACCGGAACGCATTATCACATTTCGTGTTGCGTGGGAAGATGATCAAGGAAAAGTCCATGTGAACCGTGGCTTCCGGGTTCAGTTTAATAGTGATCTAGGACCTTATAAAGGCGGTATTCGTTTCCACCCTTCTGTTAACGTTAGTATTATGAAGTTCCTTGCCTTTGAACAAATCTTTAAAAACTCCTTAACAGGTCAACCAATTGGGGCAGGTAAGGGTGGCTCGGATTTTGATCCAAAAGGCAAATCAGATCGTGAGATTATGCGCTTTACGCAAAGTTTTATTACAGAATTGAGTAAGTATATTGGTCCGGATCGAGACGTTCCAGCGGGAGATATCGGTGTTGGGAAAAGAGAGATTGGTTATATGTTTGGGCAGTACAACCGCTTGAAGGGCGGCTATGAGGCTGGTGTTTTCACTGGGAAGGATCCGAAACATGGTGGAAGTCTTGGCCGTAAAGAAGCGACGGGTTATGGAACTGTCTATTTTGTAGAAGAAATGCTGAAAGTGAAAAATGAGCGTTTTGATGGGCAAACGGTCATCGTATCAGGCTCAGGGAATGTTTCCATCTATGCGATGGAAAAGGCCATGCAGCTAGGTGCGAAAGTAGTTGCATGTAGTGATTCGAGTGGCTATATTTATGATAAAAATGGTATTAACTTAGATACAGTGAAACGTTTAAAAGAAGTGGAAAACAAACGAATTTCTGAATACACCAAAGACCACCTGCATGCAGAGTATCATGAGGATTGTTCAGCAATTTGGTCCATTCCATGTGATATTGCTCTTCCATGTGCAACGCAAAATGAAATTGACGAGATTGCTGCTCGGATGCTTGTGGCCAATTCAGTGAAGGCCATTGGTGAAGGCGCTAATATGCCTTGCACACTGGAGGCGATGGCATTATTCCAAGAGAATGGTGTATTGTTTGGCCCAGCAAAAGCTGCCAATGCTGGTGGTGTGGCCGTTTCGGCAATGGAAATGTCGCAAAACAGTATGCGCTTGTCATGGACAGCTGAAGAAGTTGACGAAAAACTTCATCTTGTCATGAAAAACATTTACACAAGTTGTATGGATGCCGCAGAACGTTTTGGTCATCCGGGCAATCTAGTTATGGGTGCCAACATTGCGGGCTTTTTGAAAGTTGCGGATGCTATGGTTGCGCACGGTCTTAGTTAAGATATGTTTAGATATACGAAACGTCTACACAAGGAATCTATTGTGTAGGCGTTTTTTGCGTAGCTTTTGAAAAATCCAGAAATCTTTAAGATTTTACAACATAACTGCGGCAGTAGGTTTCATCAAACTATGGGGATTACCAACAGAAGTGCATAGCACAATGAATAAAAAAGAGACTGTTAAGAACTGATGAAACGGGCTCTCCACTCGATTGATGTGGAGAGCTTTTTCTATATGTTTCCAAATTTTCTTTGAGTAAACTTATTGTCTGTGCTAATGTAAAAAATGTGAGTAAAGGAAAGTTGGAAGAATATTAATTTTACACGGATTTATTGCAGAAAAAAGCAGTGAAAGTCGAGGTGATTGCATGAAAATATCGAGAAAAATGATTTTGTTAGTGAGTCTTGTAGTCGTTGCTGTCGGTATTTTCTGTTGGTGGAAAACAGGGAAATGGATAGAGGCAGGTAAGAAACCAGTAGCAGATGGCACGAATGATTATGCGATTGTGTTGGGGGCAAAAGTAAAACAAGATAGCCTGTCGCTGTCATTGCGTTATCGCTTAGATGCTGCACTGGCCTACGCCAATGAAAATCCGCATGTGACGCTGATTTTATCGGGCGGGCAAGGTGCGGATGAACCGATGAGTGAAGCGGAAGCAATGAGGCGGTTTTTAACGGACAATGGTATTGAAGAGAGTCGGTTGATACTAGAAGATGCATCGACTTCTACATATGAGAATTTTCTTTATTCTAAGAAACTACTACCGTCCGATGTAGATTCCATCACGATTATTTCAAGTGATTTTCACTTGGCAAGAGCGCAAAAAATTGCGCGGAGTTTAGATTTGAAATCCGATGTAGTCGCGGCTGAAACGCCGAAAGTAGTAGAGGCAAAATCGGTTTTTCGAGAGCGGATTGCGTTGGTGAAGACGGTTATTGTGGGGAGATAGGGTATAACAGCTGAATTGACCATTACCAGTAATTTTTTTTAGAAAGTATTCAGCAAGCCGAACCCCTGTAAAGTCGGGAGTAGCTTGCTGAATTTGCATAATCGGGTTGTAGTACCTGAGTGACTATAGCTAGCTATTAGCCCTTAATGCTTCCACTTCTTCTAAAGTTAAATCTGTCACATCCATAATTTCTTCATTGCTCTTTCCTCTTCAGATCATTTTTTTAGCTACTTTATTGACACCTTGTTCGCGGCCTTCTTCACGACCTTTTTCAAGCCCCTATACCTACAACGTTGTTTGGAAGAATGAAAGATCTATTGTCCACAACGATTGGCGACAGTTCTTTAGCACGTCAATTGTTTGGTATTTACCGTGCACAGTCATTACGCATGATGAAATTTAGTCTTCATGAGCAGCAAGGTGATTTATTTGAACAGTTGGCCATACAAGCCCTTCATATTGCTGTTCAAGCGACAAAACGCAAAGAGATTCGTAATATCGCTGGCTATTTTGATGGTGTATTGCATAAGTTGATAGATCAGGCGTTGTTTGAGGATGTTTTTATGGAATATGATTTATCGTTGGAAGGACTTTTTTTATGAAGATGTCACAGGTAGTAGCAATTAGGAGGATATGAGTACAATGGACACACAACGTATTAATCGAGAAAAAAGTTCATTTTGCGGTTGGCGTTGCTACTATCGATGTGTTATTTAATTTTTGAAGGAAATTGATTATTCTATGTCGAATTTATTAATGATAATGTAGTTTGATATTTTAAAAGAAGGGAATTAAGTTAAAAGGCATTAATATATTAAAAACAGGAGGTCAATAATGAGAAAGTTCAAATTCAGCTTGCTTTTCGCCGTCACCCTACTGTTGCAAATGATGGTTGTGCCATATCATTTTTCAGCAGATGAACTCGATAAGAGTGGCCAAACTATTGATTATTTAGCGCTAGGAGATTCATTGGCAGCGGGGATTAGTCCGTACAATGAGTTAGGAAAAAGTTATGCAGATTTTCTAGCGGAGGCTATCAATGCTAATGGAGATTTAAAGTCATTTAATAAAGGCTTTTCGTATCCAGGCTATAAAACGACAGATGTGTTGAATGATATTCGGCAGGATGTAACGAAAGAAGTTTTGGGAGTTGGCTCTGTTGGAAAGACAGCCAAGCTTCAGCAGTCCATCAAAGCTGCAGAACTCATCACAATTAGCGCAGGTGCTAATGATGTGCTACCTCTACTTAAACAAGACCCGGCGACAGGCAAAGTGACTGTCGATCAGAAGGCGTTGGTGTTAACGCTCCAACAAGTAGGTGCTAATTACAAATCGATTATGGAACAAATTAACCAACTCAATCCTGATGCGCAAGTCTATGTAATGGGCTATTATAACCCATTTCCTTATATGTCTGAGGACATGCAGCCAATGCTCAATCAGTTACTCGCTACTTTGAATAAAATCATTGCAGCGGGGCTAACAGGTACACAAGCCATCCTAGTGCCAACAGAACATGCCATTGCGGCAGACTATAAGGCGTATCTTCCGAATCCGGAAAATATTCACTTGAGTGAAGCGGGTTATAAAGTGGTCATGGAACAATTTTGGCTAGTGATGGAAAATGCAAAAGTTCCAGAAGTCGGTCCTGAAACTGATCCGGAGGTAGGTATTCCAGTACCTGCATTGTTCACGGATATTGCTGGAAACGGATTGAAGGCATATATTGAACAAGCTGCCGCAGCAGGGATTGTGAGTGGCTATGCAGATGGTACATTTAAACCTAATCAAAAGCTGACACGGGTGCAAGCCGCAAGCATGATTGTGCAAGCACTTGGTTTGACGACAGATGAGGTTGCGCCATTTGACGATATCGCTAATTATGCAGTGAAAACAAAAGCGGATATTAATGCAGCTTATAAATATGGCATTGCGAGAGGCAAGAATGGCAAATTTAAACCGAATGATGCAGTTACACGGGCACAACTTGCTTTAATGATTGAACGGGCCTATGAGCTTGGTACAGGAGTCCCTTATAAGGCATCCCAAACTGGGGCATTCACTGACTTAGGAAACTACGGTACAGAAACGGTCAATGCCATTTCAATGCTTCATGAATTAAAAATCGCAAGCGGTTTTGAAGGCAAATTTATGCCAAGCAGCTCAACAACACGCGCGCAAGCGGCAAAAATGTTTGTTAATTTCATGTCTTTAAGTCAAGCGAACTAAGAGGAAGTGAAAAACGGTCTCGACCTTCTTTCATTAGAAGGGGGAGACCGTTTTTTATTCATAATAAACGCGAAATCGCATGAAACTCCGGTTGTTGCTCGTCAAACGTTGTAATGTAGTCGAATCCAATGGATTGGAGCAATTGCAGCGATTCACGGAATTGGAAGGCGATATCCTCTGGTTTATGTGCGTCAGAACCGAGCGTAATGATTTCGCCGCCACTTTGCTTGTAGAGCTTCAAAATATCATCACTTGGCATACCATTCGGTAATCCGTAACGAACGCCTGACGTATTCAATTCAATGCCTTTGCCTTCAGGAATGATAACGTTGAAAATCTCGCGTAGTTCATCATGAAAAGGATTATCGCAATGTTGTTTTGTATACCGCTTTACAAGGTCAGCATGTCCGAGAATATTAAATTGTTTGTAGTTTTGCACGCAGTATAATAGCTCGCCATAATAAATGCCATACGACTCTTCTAAGGTTTTATTTTCGAAAAATTCACCAAAATGCAGTCCTTTTTTCTCAACTGTATGCATGGAGCAGATGATAAAATCGAATGTTTCCTCGGCCATGAGTTGCTTGTACTTATCTAAAATATGGGGCTGTACACCAATTTCAACGCCTTTTTGAATGTGGATACGTCCTTCGTATTGCTGCTGCATGTCTTTAATTTTTTGGGCATAGTCTTTTTTATCGAAATCGAAAATGAAATCTTCATAGGGGTAGTCATAGTCGATATGCTCTGTGAAACAAATTTTCGTTAATCCTTTTTGAATTGCGCCTTCAATCATATTCTCCATAGGAATTGGGCAGTCTGCTGAAAATGAACTATGTAGATGATAATCGAACATAAAAAAACTCATCTCCTCATGTTGACAATTTGTCTGTATACCATTATAGTACTAAATAACTTTAGTGTAGTAAAGTGATAAAGTAGAGGTGTTGGAATTGGTTAGAAACGAAGTGTATCCTGAACGCATGCTAGTCGACAGTGAAAAAGTTGAACGTATCATTAAAACCATTAACAAACGCTTTACGACGTACGGCTATAAACGAATTAAAACATCAGCCTTTGAACAATATGATTTATATTCTAAAGTAAATAGTTCGATTAATCAAAATGAAATGATTAAAGTCATCGATGCTACAGGGCAAGTGTTAGTGCTACGACCGGATGTGACGATTCCAATTACGCGAGAATTGGCAGAGAATTATCCTAACCTTGTAGATGAATTACGTTACTTTTACGTGCAGGAAGTATTTCGACAGCCAGTGGATCGCAACGATAGTATTGAAAGTACACAAGCTGGAGTTGAATACTTTTGCCAAAGTTCAGCGGAAGCGGATGCTGAAGTGATTGCACTCGCTTGTCATACGATGAAAGATCTAGGCTTCATGGACATTAAAATCGAAATTGGTCATGCCGCATTTTTTAATGAACTGGTGCAAAATCTGCCATTGACAGCGCAACAAGTCAAACAGTTGAAGACGTTGATTCAAGCGAAAAATGTGGTGGAAATTGGTCCGTTCCTTCAACGTCTTGATATTGCTGAAGACGTGCGAGATGCCATTGAGCGAATTCCATTTTTGTATGGTCATCCAGTGGAAGTGAGTGAACGCGCGCAGGGCCTTGCCTTGACGCCGAAAATGCAAGAGACACTCGATTACTTGATGGATGTCTATCGCATATTAAACATGTATGGCTTAGAACAATACATTGTCAGCGATTTAGGGTTGATTAACCATATGGGTTATTATTCGGGTGTTATTTTCCAAGGCTTTGTCGAGAAGTTTGGTAAGCCGGTGTTGATGGGCGGGCGTTATGATCGACTAGGTGATGAATTTGGAGCAAAACTACCGGCCATTGGCTTTGCATGTGAAATTGAATCATTGGTTAAAGCGACACAAAGCAGAGAAGTGAGTAGTCGTTTTCCGATTGATGTTAAAATTATTTATGATGATACGAAGTTAGAACAGGCCATTGCTATTGCCAATGAATTGCGAGAGCGTAATTATAGTGTTCTGTCATTTTCAGAACAGAAGCAACACGTCAATCGCCAGCAAAGTGTCTATACCATTCAACTTGAAAAAGACAATAATCAACTGAACTTTAAAGAGAAAACCATTCCTTTCTTTGATTTGAAAGAAGTTTTGGATTTACTTGTAGGGGTTAAGGGGGCTACATAAATGACATATCTTACCGTCGCGATGGCGAAAGGGCGCACTGCCGATCAGGCGTTAACGTTTTTGGAACAGGCAGGTGTAAAGTTTTCAGAGTTTCATGATGAGAGTAGAAAATTAGTAATCTTCGATGATGCTGATAAAGTAAAACTTATATTTGTGAAGGCTGTGGATGTGCCTATATACGTAGAAAAAGGGGCAGCAGATATTGGCATTGTAGGCAAAGACACGATCATGGAAGACCCTGTGGATGTCTATGAGTTACTGGATCTCGGCATTGGGAAATGTCAGCTAGCCGTTGCAGGATTTCCAAATAAGGAGTTTTCAAGTAGTGCCACATTGACGGTGGCATCGAAATATCCCGCTGTGGCAAAAAACTACTTTGAAGGCAAAGGCATTCGGGTGGAAACGATCAAATTGAATGGCTCGGTTGAATTGGCACCTCTAATTGGGATGTCAGATGTCATTGTTGATATTGTGGAATCGGGAGCAACATTAAAGGAAAATGGCTTAGTTGTCTTGGAGGAAATTGCCGACGTCAGTGCACGTTTGATTGTCAATAAAGCGAGTTACGCAACAAAAACGACTCAGATTCAGCAATTCATTTCAGACTTAAAAGTGGCATTGGAGTGATGATTCATGCGAATTGTAACGGTTGAACAATATAAGGGTGAACAGGCACAAGAGAAAGCGGTACAGCACAACGATCTCGAATTCGATAAAACTGTGCTAGGAATTATCGGAACAGTTCGTGAAAATGGAGATGCAGCGTTAATGAGCTATACCGAGCAATTTGATGGTGTACGACTGGAGCAGCTCATCGTGACGGACGAAGAGTTTGAGGAAGCGCAAGGGCTTATTACGCAAGAGTTTGTTCAGGCTCTGCGGAAAGCAAGGGACAATATTTCTGCATTTCATGAAGAGCAGAAAGAAAAATCCTGGTTTGTTAATCAAGACAAAGGAATTGTTCTTGGTCAGAAAGTGACGCCTCTTGCAAGTGTCGGCATCTACGTACCAGGAGGAAAAGCGGCGTATCCTTCAACGGTTTTGATGAATGCTCTACCCGCGAAGATTGCAGGTGTGGGAAAAATCGCGATGGTGACGCCGCCTCAAAGAGATGGCAAAGTGAATCCCCATGTCCTGGTGGCAGCACGCGAAGCGGGTGTTGATGTCGTTTATAAAATTGGCGGCGCACAAGCGATTGCTGCGTTGGCTTATGGTACGGAAACGGTGGAAAAAGTAGTGAAAATTACAGGTCCTGGAAATGCCTATGTGGCACGTGCGAAAAAATGGGTATTCGGAGACGTTGCGATTGATATGATTGCAGGGCCAAGTGAAATTTGTGTCGTGGCGGATGATACGGCAGTAGCCGAATATGTGGCTGCTGACTTGCTTTCACAAGCAGAGCATGACGAGCGTGCGACAGCCATTTGTGTGACGACGAGTACAACGTTTGCTGAAGCTCTTCAACAACAAGTGGGCGAGCAAATGGCGCGTGCAGATCGTAAGGATATTATTGAAGCATCCATTACGGATAATGGTCGTATTGTGCTTGTCGATTCGTTGGATGAAGCGTATGATTTCGTTAATGAATTGGCACCGGAACATTTACAGCTTATGGTAGAAAATCCAATGGAGCAATTGGCGTTTATCAACAATGCGGGGGCTATTTTTTTAGGAAACTATTCACCAGAAGCATTGGGTGATTATATGGCGGGGCCAAATCACACGCTGCCAACAAGTGGTACGTCAGCATTTTCTTCACCACTTGGTGTCTATGACTTTATGAAAAAATCAAGCATTATCCATTATACAGCGCAAGCGTTGCAAGACGTTGCAGATGACATAATTACGATTGCGAATGCAGAAGGCTTAACGGCCCATGCAAATTCAATTCAAGTAAGGAAGGCGGGATACAATGCGTAGCAAATCGATTTCAAGACAGACGGCGGAGACAAAGATTAAGTTAGACTTCGCAATAGATGGCAGTGGGGAAACTGATATTCAAACAGGCGTAGGCTTTTTCGATCATATGCTGACATTATTCACCAAGCATGGACGATTTGATTTGAAAGTGGATTGTGACGGAGATACAGAAGTGGACCAACACCATTCAGTTGAAGATATCGGCATCGTGCTAGGACAAGCGTTTTATGACAGTATTGGTACGAAAGAAGGCATCGAGCGTTACGCGACAGTGTCAACGCCAATGGATGAGGCGCTATCCACGGTGTCACTTGATATTAGCGGACGTTCGTTTCTTGTTTTCAATGTGGAAGGTATGAAAGACAAAGTCGGCGATTTCGATACAGAACTCGTAGAAGAGTTTTTCCTTGCCTTTACAAATAACGCGAAAATCAACTTACACATCAATTTACAATACGGCAAAAACACACACCATATTATCGAATCGATTTTCAAAGGATTCGGTCGTGCATTACGAGTGGCCAGTACGATTAATCCAGACGTGAAAGGTGTTCCATCTACAAAGGGCGTGCTGTAAGGAAAAGCGGAAGGCGCCCGCTAAGATGCGACAGGTAGGAAGGATGAAGTTCAATCCTTCCCTGCTGGAAGGCTTGAAGATAAAGGCGCTCTTTACCTTTATAAGCAAGACTGAAGCGACCCGAGCATCTGGCGCCTGGAGTCTAGACACTATAAAAAGGGGGAGTCATCATGATTTTATTTCCAGCCATCGATATTCGAGATGGGAAATGTGTTCGATTAATTCAAGGGGATTATGATCAAGAAATTATCTACAACGATTCACCAACTGCAATGGCGAAAGAGTGGGAACAGCAAGGCGCCGCCTATATCCACGTTGTGGATTTAGACGGGGCAAAAACGGGCAATTCATTGAACAAAGAAGCGATTCGAGCGATCGCTAGCAGTGTATCTGTACCCGTGCAAGTTGGTGGAGGTATTCGTAATATGGCCATCGTGGATGCACACATCGCATCTGGCGTTAGCCGGGTAATTATCGGCACGGCCGCCAT
The DNA here is from genome assembly GCF_033485175.1 of Sporosarcina sp. YIM B06819. NCBI lineage: Bacteria > Bacillati > Bacillota > Bacilli > Caryophanales > Caryophanaceae > Sporosarcina > Sporosarcina sp. YIM B06819. The sequence goes on from NZ_JAWLIQ010000001.1 coordinate 19,701, forward strand.
CCAAGATCAGCAGTTTCTAAAAGAAGCCGTTGAAAAGTATGGTGACAAAATTGCTGTTTCTATTGACGCACGCAATGGCTTTGTAGCGACAGATGGCTGGACAGAGTTGAGTGATGTCAAAGCAGTCAACTTGCTGCAACAGCTAGTGGAAATTGGCGTGAAAACGGTTGTTTATACAGATATTTTGAAAGATGGCATGCTACAAGGGCCGAATTTAGCTGAACTAGAAATGATGAATAATGCATCGAGCATTGACATTATTGCATCAGGTGGCGTTTCTACGGAGCAAGATATCGCAAAGTTGCGCGAATTAAATATGTATGGAGCTATTATCGGCAAAGCATTGTATGAAGGCAAATTATCTTTAATCAAACTATTGGGGGACGACAAAAATGGCAAGTAATCGTATTATTCCATGTTTAGATTTTGATAACGGTAAGGTTGTAAAAGGCAAGAAGTTTCTTGAGGTGAAAGAAGTTGCAGATCCGCTAACATTGGCTAAGAAATATGTGGCTGACGGTGCGGATGAGCTGGTGTTTTACGATATTGCCGCATCAACGAATAACCGTGCCATGTTTCTCGATTTGATTGCTGAAATTGCGAAGGAAGTATCCATTCCCTTTATCGTCGGTGGCGGTATTCGGACGATTGAAGATATCCAAAAGGTTTTTGATGCAGGTGGCGATAAAGTGTCTATTAATAGCGCAGCGCTAAGCAATCCTTCTTTAATAGAAGAAGCGGCGAAAAAATTTGGTTCTGAACGAATTATCCTATCGATGGATGTCAACGAAGTTGGCCCGGGTAAATGGTCGGTATTTGCGAAGGGCGGTATGCAAGATACTGGGATGGATGCCATCGAATGGGCCATACGCGGCGAACAGCTAGGTGCTGGCGAATTAGTTGTCAACAGTATTGGTGAAGACGGCGTAAAGGATGGCTATAATCTCGAATTAACACGCGCGATTGCAGAGGCGGTTACGATTCCAGTTATCGCTAGTGGTGGAGCAGGTAAGCCTGAACACTTCCATACAGTATTGACGGAAGGAAAAGCTGACGCGGCACTTGCAGCATCTGTTTTTCATTTTGAAGATATTCAAATTGGCGAATTAAAACAATACTTAGCTGAACAAAATACATCTGTTGGGAATGACTAACTATGACAATTGAAATCGACAAACTGACATTTGATAATAACGGGCTAATTCCTGCCATCGTGCAAGATGACCGGACAGGGAAAGTCCTTATGCTCGCTTATATGAATGAAGAAGCATTACAAAAAACAATGGATACGAAAGAAACGTGGTTTTACAGCCGTTCAAGGCAAGAACTGTGGAATAAAGGCGCAACGTCCGGCAATCGTCAACAAGTTCAACGCTTGCTATTCGATTGTGATCAAGATACTATCCTAGTTCAAGTTTTACCACAAGGCCCGGCTTGCCATACGGGTGAAGAGACCTGCTTCAATTATAAGGCTTTGGAGCAATCAACATCCAGTAGAGAAGTCGTGCAGGAAGTGGTCGACGAGATTAAAGAACGGCACAATAATCCTGTAGAAGGATCGTACACAACGTATTTGTTCCGCGAAGGGTTAGATAAGATCCTGAAAAAAGTTGGGGAAGAAACAACTGAGGTTGTCATTGGCGCGAAAAATCGTGATAAGGCAGAGGTGACAAGTGAGCTAGCGGATTTGACGTATCACTCGCTTGTGTTAATGGAAGAACTCGGTGTGACAGTGGAAGATGTTAAAAATGAATTAAGAAAAAGACGTCCGAATCGTGAAGTGCTGCGCGATGAGTAAATTTTGGAGTAGCATGGTCAAGCGGACGGAACCTTATGTGCCGGGTGAACAAGTGAATCAACAGGATATTGTGAAGCTCAATACGAACGAAAATCCTTATCCACCAAGCCCAAAAGTAGTGGAGGCCATTCAAGGAGAGATGGAGCACAAACTTCAGTTGTACCCATCTCCGACCGCAGATGGTTTGCGTGAAACGATTGGGCGGCAGTATGGACTCACTGCTGACGAAGTGTTCGTTGGTAATGGCTCGGACGAAGTGTTGGCATTTTCTTTTATGGCTTTTTTTGAACCGGGTCAGCCCATCCGTTTTCCAGACGTTACATACAGCTTTTATCCGGTATATGCTAAGTTGTTTGATATTCCTTATGAAGAAGTTCCATTGAATGAGGATTTCACATTGCGGATTGATCAGTTTTTTCAGTCTGAAGGTGGCGTCATTTTACCGAATCCGAATGCACCGACCAGTCTCTATGCTGAATTGGATTTGATTGAAGAAATTGTGAAAAATAATCCTGACCGAGTCGTGATTATTGATGAAGCATATATTGATTTTGCATCGAGATCTGCTGCAGAACTGATTAAGCAATATGACAATCTGTTGGTTGTTCAAACGACATCGAAATCACGGTCATTAGCAGGATTACGTGTTGGTTTTGCAATGGGGAATGCTTCATTGATTGATGCGTTAATTCGCATTAAAGACTCTTTCAACTCTTATACATTGGATCGACTCGCACTTGCCGGAGCGCAAGCGGCATTTGAAGATGAAGCCTATTTTAAGGAGAGTACTGCTAAAATCATTGCAACGCGCAACGAGACGACTGTTGCATTAGAGCAACTTGGATTTACCGTCCTACCTTCGCAAGCAAACTTTGTATTTGCTAGCCATGAAACGGTTTCGGCAGAGTTTTTATACAATGAATTGAAAAAAGAGAGTATCCTCGTTAGATATTTCAATAAGCCGGGGATTGATAATTATTTACGAATAACCATTGGGACAGACGAGCAGATGGAACGGTTGGTTGAGAAATTGACGGCGATTTTGGCAAAATAAAAAACGGTAAGCCACTTATTTTAAAAGTGGCTTACCGTTTTTTCATGAATAGTTATGAGTTAAAAAACAATAAAGTGTGCAATCAGCACAATAATCGGTAGTGTAATAATCGTACGTTGGATAAAGATCACGAACAAATCAAGGAAAGTCACTGGGATATTAGAGCGTAAAATAAGAATACCAATTTCAGACATGTAGACGAGCTGTGTCAAAGACAAAGCTGCAACAACAAAGCGTGTGATTTCGGCTTCAATGCCGCTTCCAATAACTGCCGGTAAAAACATATCTGCGAATCCGACAAGCATAGTAGGCGCAGCTTTTGCTGCTTCAGGCAGCTGCATCCATTCTAAAATAGGAACCAGTGGATAAGAGATAATATTGAAAACAGGTGTATATTCGGCAACAATCAGTGCGATTGCACCCAAGCTCATGACGAGTGGAATGAGTCCGAGCCAAATATCGAGCACGGTTTCAACGCCATCTTGCACAAGTTTCTTTGGACTTTTTGCTGTGTTTGCTTTGTCGAGTGCTTGTTTCCATCCCCATTGAAGGTTGGAAATACCCTTCGGCTGGAATTCATCAATTTGCTGACCAACCGGCTCATAATACGTATCTGCCTTGCGTGATAAAGGTGGAATGCGCGGCATGATAATGGCAGCGACGATACTTGCAGCCGAAACAGTTAAATAAAAAGGAATGAATAAGTGACCCAGGCCTACCACATTCGCAATGACGAGTGAAAATGCCACAGAGGCAATAGAGAAGGTTGTCGCAATGACAGCTGCTTCACGCTTCGTGTAATAACCTTCGTCATATTGCTTCATCGTTACAAGAACGCCAACCGTACCAGCGCCCATCCATGAAGCCATCGTATCAATCGACGAACGACCTGGTAGCGTGAACAACGGACGCATCACTTTTTTCACTAAAGAACCGACGAATTCCATAAGACCGAATTCCACTAAAAGCGGAAGAAGAATTCCTGCAAACAGGAACCATGTCAGAAGGACTGGCGCTAAATCATAGAGCACAACCCCACCCGTATTACGGGAAGAAATGAACTCAGGACCGATTTGGAAATAGGCCATAATACCGACTGAAAAGCCGACAATTCGCATTGTAATTCCGAACGCACCTACGTGGAATACATTTTTAAAGAAAGCATTATTCATAATAACAGCAGGTTTTAGAGCAACGGTGACTAACGTCATTAGAACCGTAAAGCCCAACATAATTAAGATAAATTGCGGAATCCAATCACCGAACGTCTTTAGCAGTGAAGAAGCCAGGACCCCCACCCCGATTGTCACTCCACCGTTCACTTTAATAGGAACAAGGAATAGTAAAACTCCAATTAGTGATGGAAGGATAAACTTCCAAGCTGACCCTTTTGATTGTACAGTCTCCTCTTTGAAAGCAACGGACATTTCTTTTCCCCCTTTAGTTTGAATAGGTTTGTAGTGCTGCTCTTAATACATCAAGCCCCGCATCGATTTGCTCTTTATTGATTGTAAGTGGTGGAATCATTCGAATGACTTCTCCCGAATTCCCGCATAAATAGAACAGCACCCCATTTTTTAAACATTCATCCAGCACATTCATGACCATTTGACCAGAAGGTTCCCCCGTTTGTGGATCGCCAAGCTCAATGCCGATCATCAACCCGACACCTCGGACATCCCGAATGATTGGGAATTGCTCTTTCATTTCTAACAAGCGAGCGACTGCGTAAGCGCCCATCTCTTTTGTGTTGTCTAACAGCTTTTCCTCATGCATTACCTCTAAGGAAGCAAGGGCAGCTGAGCAAGCCATTGGATTGCCGCCAAAAGTCGTTCCATGTGAACCAAGCGGCCATTGGTCCATTAACTCTTTGGAAGCAACGGTTGCGCTAAGTGGTAGTCCAGCAGCAATCCCTTTTGCAATAGCCATAATGTCTGGTTTAACATCAAATGTTTGTGCAGCGAACCAATTTCCAGTACGACCAAAGCCCGTTTGTACTTCATCGAAAATAAGAAGGATACCGTGTCGATCGCAGATTTCACGTATTTTTTTTAACCATGATGCTGGTGGGATAAAATAACCACCTTCCCCAAGAATCGGCTCAATGATCATGCAGGCAATTTCTTCAGGATCCACTTGGTGATTAAATAATTTCTGCGCATCACGCTCAAGCTTTTCCGCAAAGTAAACATCCGGATCTGCTCCTTCAGGAAGATATTCAGGAAGTGCATAGGGTAGCTGGTACGTCAGCCATGATGGCTGAAGATGCTTGCGGTATTTGCTTTTAGATGTCGTGACACTAAGTGCACCCATGGAACGACCATGAAAACAGCCCGTGAAAGAAACAATATAAGGTCTCTTCGTTACATATTTAGCGAGTTTCAGTGCACCTTCAATTGCTTCTGTTCCGCTGTTCGCAAAAAAGAAATTATCTAGTTTCGGTGGAAGTACTTTTTGCAACTCAGCTGCTAACTTTAAAATAGATTCATAGATGATGACACCAGACGGACCGTGGATGAGGTGGTCAGCGCTGTCTTTTATCGCTTGAACGACTTTCGGGTGACGATGTCCGACGTTTTCCACTGCGATACCCGAAGTGAAATCTAAGTACCTTTTACCATCTACACCATAGTAATAACAGCCTTCCGCTTTCAGGACGGGAAGATTGGGGTGATCCTTTGCCATACTTGGCGCAAGGAAGTTACCGATGGAATCAACCATATGAAGCCAGTCTTGTTGTTTGTCTATTTGATTTTGCATAATGGAACCTCCTATAATGAATAATTATTTAGATTTGTTTGTAGTCATGTGAAATAGTATATACGAATGTATAATTATAAAGCAATAGCGATTTTTATTTATTTCTGAAAGTACAAACATTTTCACTCGGGAAGCGTGTACTTTTTTAGCTTTCTTACAACAGAGGGTTGACTAATACCAAGTATTTTTGCCATTTCAGTTGTTGTCTTATAGCGTTGTCGTGCATTATTCAACACTTTCATTTCAACGTTTTCTAAAATAGTGGGAAGCGTTTGTCCATCGAAATCAATATCGGTGAAACCTTCCTCAAATTGCATGCGGTATTCAGCTGGCAAGTCGTGGATGCCGATAATTTCTTCTGTACTTTGAACGACAAGGCGCTCAACAACGTTACGTAACTCATGGATATTTCCTTTCCACTCAAGCTTCAGTAGCAGATGGAACACACTGTCTGACAAAAACTTTTTCGTAGTGTACTTTTGTGAAAAATGATGCAGGAAATGCACGATGAGTGCGCTTACATCTTCTTTCCTATTTTGTAGCGGTTGTAGATGGATGGGAATGATATTAAGTAAATAATAAAGTTCTTTTAGGAATCGATTGTCCGCAGTTGCTTGTAGTAGTTCTGTTTCAGTGGATGAAATGACACGAATGTCCAATGAACAAGGCACTTTGCTACCAAGTGGCGTAAAGCTTTCCTCTTTCAGTGTCTTTAACAATTTTGCTTGTAAGTGAAGAGGTAAACGATCGATTTTCTTCACATAGAGGGTACCACCTTGTGCAATCGACAACAATCCTGGAGCAATAGAGGAAGCCTTGCCGACGCCTATCTGTTCGCCGAGCAGTTCTTTATCAAACATTGATTCTGGAATTGTCGCACAGTCCAATTCGATAAAGGGACCATTGCTTCGGGTGCTTGCCTTATGAATTTCTTTTGCCATTGTTGTCTTGCCGGTTCCTTGTTCTCCGTAAAGAACGACTGAAACGTCGACAGGGGCAGCCTTATGCGCGACTGCATAGGCTTCTTGTGTCTCAATGCTTTCCATGATTAAACCAGTTGTAGAAAGTGATTTCTTTCGCAGAAGATGTAGCTCCTCCTGCACTCTAGACATTTCAAATTCTAGTTCTTTCATATACTCCTGGATGACCAGTAATTCTGAGACATCATAGGAATAACTAATGACAAACTCGACTTCTCCAAGCTCATTGAAAAAAGGCATGCCCGTAATGAGTACTTTGGCGCCGGAGGGCGTTGTTTGGATCGTGACCACTTTCTTTTTCTGTTGAAGTACCAGCGGTGTGATAGCTGGAGAAAAAATCTCTGCCGACTCCAAATCGTACACCGATTTCCCAATCAGTTCTTCTGCCTCTATGCCATAATGCTGACCGCTAATCCGTGTTGCTTTAATAATAATGCCTTCGCGATTTGTCACAATGACGTCTTCATCGTAGGTGTCGAGTATTTCTTGTACGGAGTTCGGAGTAAGATGGAATTGCGCCATACGTTCACCTTCCTAATAGTAGTGAATTTTTAGATAATATCTATATTTGAATAAACTATACATGATTGAATAATGAAAAAGCAAGTACATAATTGAAATTATGTTTGGATTCGTTATGAAGATTCTTTTTTCGTTAATAATAGAATGACATGTTGGGGGAAGCTGTTATACTTGTAGTAATTAAAATTGTGGGGGACGAGGGGTTGTGTTGATATGTTAGGATCTAAATACATTGATTTTGCGCTAATTTTGTTCATGGGTTATTTTGCAATTACACGGTTTTCAAGTGGACAAATTGGCTTTGGAATCTTTTTCGTGGTGTTGTGTCTAATGAATATGCTGAGCTTGGTGATGAAAGTAAAACGAGAAAAAGAGATGAAAAGTAACGCGAAATAACGCGCAAATTAGAAGTGAATTGAACTAGGAACCCTTGAATTTTAGGGTGTCCTAGTTTTTTATTTCGAGAAATGCAAAATAATTGGATTTCTTGTTTCATAGTATAGAGTAGAGGGTTGAAGTTTTTAGGGTGTTACAAAACAACAAATAGAAAGGGCGGTTCAAGTGAGTCGAACGTTATTGAAGATTTCGGTCGTCTATTTCATGCTTGGGATTTCGTTTGGGTTGTACATGTCGCTGACACACGTCTTTAATTTGACGTCGGTCCATGTTCATGTCAATTTGCTTGGTTGGATGTCGTTGGCTTTGGTCGGTATTATCTATCATCTCTATCCAAATTTGGAGAAGACGGGTTTAGCGAAATTACATTTTTGGCTTCATAATATTGGTTTACCTGTCATGATGATTGCAATTGCACTGGCCATCTTAGGAGTAAGTAATGTATTTTTCCCAATTGCAACTGCGGGTGGAGCTGTGACACTGATTGGTATTTTCTGTTTTGGGTTTAATGTATTGATGAATATAGATAAGCGCCAGGCATGAAAAAATCAAGCAGTAACGAAAAAGCTTTTTGAAATTCATGAGAATGGTAACTACAAAATAAATAAGCTTTTTATAGTTTCTATTGAAATTATAAAAGGCTTATTTGTATTGACATGCGATTTTCTTTTGAATCGGCCGAATAACTGAATAAATTAAGTGTAGCCGCCTCTTCTATGGGGAGGAGTTTCCCAAAGCGTATTTAGTGAAACTCTTGATTTCAACATAATATAGAAAAAGTTTTATTTCTAACAAAAGAATTTGAGGCTAGTCAGGACATAATGCGACTTAAACGAAATCCACAATCTAATTTCGGTTAATTTGGACTATGTGGAATAGTAGTTCTTTAACTTAATGCATAGCATTTTAAAAACTTACTATGTATGATAGCGGGAGGTATTAACTAATTTTTTTTACGAGTCTTTATAGGTATTTTTGAGTGAGGAAACATTGACTCTAAGACTATTGGCATTATAGGAAGGGATTAATTGTGTTATTGAATAAAAACCTCTTATAGAAATATTAAGAAATAAAACAATGTAAGGAGAAAGAAATGATTATACTTGATAAGCCTTATGTCTCTGCATTACTTTCATCATCTCTTCAGCAATTAGGTATTCCGGTTTTAAAAGTGGGAGATGTGCAGATTCCGGAGGAAGAGAAACTTGCATTACTTAGAGAGGCTTTGTTCTTTGAACAACTTGAAGAGACGTCTGCTCCGCTTTTGTTTAACTCCGAAAATGGTTTGACTACATTAATGAGGTATTTACCCGAGAGTAAATTTGCTGAATGGACATCTTTATTTAAAAATAAGGCGGAATTTAGGAGAAGAATGACTACGGTTTATCCTTCATTTTATTTCCAGGAAGTATCTATTCTAGACTTATATGGAATACCCCTAGAAACCATTCCATTTCCCATTATCATTAAACCTGCTATTGGCTACTCGAGTGTTGGGGTTTATCGAATAGATTGCATGGAAGATTGGTATCATACCGTGGAGAAGTTGAAAGCCGATATCAGCGATTCAGCATCTGCTTACCCAAAAGATGTCATCGATAGTCAAACGGTCATTGTAGAAGAACTTATTCAAGGAGAAGAGTATGCGGTTGATGCTTATTTCACTAAAGAAGGAAAACCAGTTATTTTAAATTTATTCAAGCGTATGTTTGCGAATGACAGAGACATGAGTGATCGTATTTATTACACAAGTAAGCAGGTGTTAAAAGAGACATTGGCTCCAATTGCAGACTTCTTAGAAAAGCTTGGAGAAATTGATTCACTGGCCTCCTTTCCGCTCCATTTTGAAGTACGGATCACACAAGAGGGACAAGTTGTTCCAATCGAAGTGAATCCATTCCGTTTTGCGGGTATTGGTACGACAGAATTAGGTGTACATGCTTATGGAGTTAACGTCTATGACTATTATTTCAATCAATTAGAACCGAATTGGGTAGAGAAAATTGAGGCTATGGATAATGCGATTTATAGTTTTCTTTGCGCAGAATTTGACCCAGCAATTTCGCTTGAAACAATTCAATCAGTGGACCATGAAAGCTTTCAGCAACAATTCAACGAAATTCTTGATTATAGGTATATGGATTACAAAGAGTATCCGATTTTTTCTGTTGTATTTTTTAAACAGTCTACATTTGATGAAAATAATCGCTTACTTACACTCGATTTAAGCAAATTTATTTCGAGCTTTGAACCACAGCTCGTATAATTTTAAGGAGGGACTAATTTGTTTAAACAAAAAGGATCTATTAAAACAAAATTAATGCTTGGAACTATTATTCCCATCACGATATTATCTCTATTATTCAGTTTAGGTTTTTACTTTCAAGCAACAACTATTGTCAATACGAGCGTGATTCCTCAGTTGGAAAGATTATTAAGTTCAAACTTGATGGATTTGCTTGAGGATATAGACGATGATTTAATTAATGATGCCAAAACAAATCAACAAGCGTACGATAAATTATTGGTTAAAATAAATAATGCCAAAGTAAAAAGCGGTTTTGAAAATATTTATATTATGAGTAAAGTTGATGGCGAGGATGTTATTCTTGTTCTTTCGGATTCAACAGAATATCTTACGGCCTATCCGTTTACACCCGAACAAGAAGAGGCACTAAAAATGGATAAGCCATTGTTTAGTGGAATTTATAAAGATGAATATGGCACACATGAATCAATATTTTTACATATTGAAGGTACAGACTCTGTAATTGGACTAGATGAGGATGCAACATTCATCTCTGATTTGAACCGTAGTAATGTTTTAATCAGTGTCGCATTAACACTAGTGGCATTATTAATTGGAACCGTAATCTCTTATATTTTATCACTAAGAATTACAAAACCACTTCAAAAATTAGTGGAGTATACAGAAATTGTAGCCCAAGGTGACTTAACAAGAGAAATTAGTGTGAACAGTCAAGATGAAATAGGTCAACTGGCATACAGTTTCCAAAATATGCAACAAGAATTGAAAAGTACCATTGAGCATGTCAACGCTGCGACAGACAATGTCATCGTGTCTTCAGAGGATTTAACATATAGTGCAGAACAAATGACAGAAGTAGTCAATCATACTACGGTTACGACGCAAGAAGTTTCCTCGACAAGTGAATCGTTAGCGATGAGTGCGTCACAAAACTTAGTAGCACTTGAACAAATTACAATTGGTATTCAAGAAATCGCCAATGCTTCAATGAAGGTGACAGAAGAATCGATGGATGCATCCAAAGAGGCGGAGCAAGGGAATCATCTGATTGTAGACTCGATTGAAGGAATCGATACGATAACGATCTCGGTTGAAGCATCAATGAGTATTACTCAGCAGATGAATACGCGCTCCAATGAGGTAGGACAAATTATCGAAATTATTACCGCAATATCCGATCAAATTAACTTACTTGCATTGAATGCAGCGATTGAAGCGGCACGTGCAGGGGATGCTGGAAAAGGCTTTAGTGTAGTCGCAGATGAAGTAAGGAAGCTTGCTGAGCAATCTGCATCTTCTGCAAACCAAATTAGTACGCTCGTGAAGGAAATTCAAAATGACTCTCAAAATTCGGTAAAGGCGATGACGAAAGTATTTGAAGATGTGGAACGTGAATCCGAAATCGTCCACGAAGCTGGTAAATCATTTACAAGCATTTTGAATCGTATTGCTCAAATCACAGAAAAAAATCAATCTGTCTCTGCAACGATTCAAGAAATTTCTGCGGGATCTGAAGAAATATTGGCTTCGACAAACGAAACAGTTTATTCATTAGAAGAAACATCTTCTCATACACAAAATATTGCTGCTTCAATGGAAGAACAATTGGCTTCAATGGAAGAAATGGTTGGAACGACTACAACGCTGCATGAGATGGCCATCACCTTAAAAGACCAAGTCAAGAAGTTTACAATTTAAAAAACTGAATTAGTTGTTCCGTTCCCTCATTTCTTGTAGTATAATATATGAATTGCATTTTTTTGAAATGAGGAATATTAATGAAAAATTCTATATATGGATTAACAATGGAACAGCTGACGGAATGGTTATTAGAGCGAGGTCATAAAAAATTCCGTGCATCCCAAGTTTGGGATTGGTTGTACAAAAAGCGCGTCACAAGTTTTGCGGAAATGACAAATGTAAATAAAGAATGTCTGCAGTTGTTGGAAGACAATTTTGCGATTCAAACGTTGGAGCTAGCAGTAAAGCAAGAATCTGCAGATGGGACAATCAAGTTCCTCTTTAAAATGCAGGATGGCAATTTAATTGAAACAGTATTGATGAAATTCCCATATGGTCATTCCGTCTGTGTAACAACGCAGGTCGGTTGTAATATTGGTTGTAGCTTCTGTGCAAGTGGTTTATTGAAAAAGAGCCGCGATTTAAATGCTGGCGAAATTGTCGAGCAAATTATGAAGGTACAGTTCCATCTTGATGCAAAAGAGCAAGAGGATCGTGTCAGTCATATTGTTGTGATGGGAATTGGTGAACCGTTTGACAATTACACCAACTTGATGAGTTTCCTGCGTGTTGTCAACGACCAAAAAGGACTAGCCATTGGTGCGCGTCATATCACGGTATCAACAAGTGGAAATCCCCAAAAAATCAGAGAGTTTGCAAATGAAAACATTCAAGTTAACTTGGCCGTTTCGTTGCATGCGCCGAATAATGATTTGCGCACACGTATTATGAAAATCAACAAAGCGTTCCCAATCGAAGCATTGATGGATTCCATCGATTATTATTTGGAAACAACAAACCGTCGAATTACGTTTGAATATATTATGCTGCAAGACGTCAATGATCATGTGGTAGAGGCGCAACAATTAGGAAAACTGCTCGAAAACAAACGTCATCTATCTTACGTCAACTTGATTCCTTATAACCCAGTTGATGAACATGACCAATATCGCCGTAGCACACCAGAAGCGATTCATGCATTTTACACAGCGCTTCGCAAAAAAGGCATCAATGGCGGTGTCCGTCTTGAACAAGGGACAGATATCGATGCGGCGTGTGGACAGTTACGCAGTAAGCAGATTAAGAAAGAAAAAGCTAAAACTGAGTAATTTATCTGAATTCAGATAAAGCCTCCGGACGCAATCACGCCGAGTTGTGATGGATAAATATAAAAGACGCATCCGAACGACTGGATGCGTCTTTTGGCATTTTACTTACTTTTTCGTGTGATCATTACAACAGCTTGCACCATAAAGGCAATGCCTAATCCGAATGAACTGATGATGAACAATGACAAAATACCCGCTAGGTCACCAAAACCACCTGTATTCATTAAGAAACTGCGGAAAAGCTCTACAAATCCGAGCGCTACAGCAACGATGAAAATTCGGAAAGCAATTTTCAACTTGTAAAATAGTAATAGGGAAGAGAAAATACCCACTATTAATCCGAATATCCCAAATGCCAAATAGTTTTTCCATTCAAGCTCTTGTCCTAAAACTGTACGCACAGCAAATATAAGAAGAACAAAAGAGGTAAGTCCTGTGAAAAATCCGATTTTCCATAATTTATTATCCATAAATCGCACCTACTTTCATTGTCTATCATACCGAAAGAGGGGTAGATTATGCTACTGAATGCTTTGTGCTGTAAAATGACGGAACAATGAAAATCCCATTCGCCGGGGGAAGGCGAATGGGATTGGCTATTTTTTAGCAATAATAATGAGTTTACCTTGATCAAGCTCTTCTTCAGCAGCTGCGGCCTCTTCCTTCGACAATCCGGCAGTTTCCATTTTACTGCGCAGCTCGTCGCCACGGGAAATGAACATATTTTTCATGCTTGTGAGGAAACCTTGGTCTTTCATACTGACGGTTTCTGTGTCGAGTGCATCATTGATATGATTCCCTCTTTTTTTATCATGTGCAAACACATAGATATCGTCGGTGGTATACCCTTGCGTTACCAACTCCTCAATTGCCGTTTTTGCTTGTAGTGCGTTTTCCACTGTTTTTTTGATTGTCAATTGAAAAATCGCCTCCCAATGAAGTATCCCTACTATTATTGCCGAAAAGTTTTCAAATTATCCGCTTAACTTTTTATACATTTGAATAAAATAAGTCGGATCAGTATCAATTTCGAACATAAATACCCCTTGGTTGGTATGCAAATAAAATAGTCCAGCTCCACCAGAGAAAGGTTTATAGGACATATCTAATACATGTTCTAATTTGAAATTATTTTTTGCGGTGGAAACCGTATCAGTGTATAAATGGATAGTATGGGTGGTGCGATTTGTTGTTTGGTCATACCAACCTGCAATACGTTCGACTAAATGATAGGTGATTGTGCAGATTGCTTGTTGATTTGATTGATTCATGGTGGATCCCTCCAATAGTAAGATGCCCATGATGGAAAATGAATATGCCTATCATAATAATTCGAGTTAGTGAAAAAGCTGTCTGCATGGTGAAAAGTGGCGGACAGCTTTTGTTGTTAATCCCACAAATAATAATCCTGAGCTTGAATAGTCTTGAAGCCAATTGTTTCATATAACCGCAAGGCGTGCATGTTTTTTGCCTCGACATCAAGTCCGATACTATACCCTGCTTGATGCTGTTGCTTGACGATATTGCGAAGCGCTTTGCCTCCGTAGCCTTTGCCTTGGAATTCGGGTAAGATGGCAAAACCATAGATATAAGATTCGCCGTCAATGGTACTCACGCGGATTTTACCGACGTCGGTGCCATCAACCACGATGATAAAACGCTGCTCCTCGGTTCTATCTTTGACATCTTCGTAATGATGCCGAGCATCCTCTTCACTCATGTTGAAGGCAACGACATCGAGTTGTATTTCAAAGGCTGCATCTGTGGGCAACGCTAGACGTATTACAACATCCTCGCTTGCTTCAAGCGCTTGCTGCGTCCACTGCATCTGAAACTCTGAAAAAGTATACGTGCAGTGTTGGGTTGCTAACCATGCTTTAGCAGATACTGAAGAAGCTGGCGCGTTTAATATAATCTTACGAAAACCTTTTTCGGCAATCACTTGAAGTGCTTGTTGCCAAAGGGTGGAGAAGTGGTGATTTCTTCTCTTACTTGGCTTGACCATCCCGCAAACTTCTACTGTTGAGCCAAAGCCATATAAGGCTAAATAAGCAATGAGTTGTCCGTTTTCTTCATAGAAGAAGTCCATACTTTGGTCATCTCTTTGGCGTAGCATATCCCAGTTTAGCTTTAGTTGAATCGTGTCGGCTTGCTCACATTCTTTTTGAAGAACCTCGATGGCGTGTAATTGTTCTGTTGTTAGCATGTTTTTTCTCCTCTATCCATAAGATAGTATTATTATAGATGAAAACGTAGAGAAGCGGTTAGTCCGTCTATTTCGTGACAACTTCCGTAGAAAGAAGTATGATAAAAAAGCTCGAACTAGTCAGACTATCTGATAAATAATTGTGAAAGTGAGTACATATATGACGATCATTCAGAACTTAATCAGCTTTATTTTGCACATCGATCAGCATTTGGTTGAAATCATTCAACAGTTTGGCCCGTTGTCGTATGTGATTTTATTTTTAATTGTTTTTGTGGAAACAGGTATTGTTATTTTTCCGTTTTTACCGGGGGATTCGTTATTATTTGCTGCTGGAGCGCTTGCGACAAGAGGTGCTTTTAGTATTATCCTCCTAATAATTGTGTTCTTTACGGCGGCTGTGATAGGCGATACAGTCAATTATCAAATTGGTAAAAAAGTAGGGACGGCAATCTCGCCAAATAGTTTAATCGGTAGGGTAATTAATCAAGAGAAAATGACAAAAGCCGAGAATTTCTTTAATCGACACGGTGGGAAAACAATTGTCATCGCGCGCTTTATGCCATTCATTCGTACTTTTGTTCCTTTTGTTGCAGGGGCTAGCCGTATGAATTACAGCCATTTTATTTTTTACAATGTAGTGGGTGCAGCTTTGTGGGTAGGAATTTGTACGATGGCGGGTTATTTCTTTGGCAATATTCCTATAATAAAAGAGAATTTTTCAACAGTCCTGTTGCTTATCATTTTTGTATCTGTTTTACCTGCTTTGGTAGGGTTTATGAAGTCTCGTTTGCAGAAAAAATAACAAAACAGCTCTTGGATATATTCCAAGAGCTGTCGTTATTTTTTCTGCATTTTTTTGATGTCCTTCATTAATTCTTCCGCATAGGATGAATTGGCGTAGTTATATTCTTTCACAACAATCCCTTGTTGATTAACTAAATAAAAGCTGGTGCCATGAAGAACTTGATGGGATGTTTTGGGTTTAATGATGATTGTTTTGAATTTATCCCTCGCGAAAGCTTCAATTTCATTTTGATAATAGCCGGTTAGCATATGCCAATTGGACTCTTCGTCTGTGTACTGGCTGATGTATTCTTTTAAAATTTCTGGTGTGTCGACTGTCGGATCCACAGTAAACGACACGAATTTTACTTGTAAGCCCTGTTCTTTGAAAAGTTGCTGCAAGGCAGCCGTTTCGGACATCATCGGCAAGCAAACCGTATCACATTGTGTAAAGATAAAGTCGGCAATCCAGATGGTGCCGGTTAACTCGTTAGTTCCAAAGGCTTGCCCATCTTGGTCCGTAAAAGAGAAGGAGGACATTGGCTGACTCGTTATAGGTTTGGTGCCACAAGCAGATAGTAGTAGCGTAAAGACAATAACAAATAGTAAACCATTTATTTTTTTCATTGAAAATCTTCTTTCTCCTCGGTTGGCAAACCGGGTAATTGAATGATTACCGTCGTTCCAGTACTGGCATTGCTAGTCATCGTAAATTGTCCGTTATGCAGGCGGACAATCTCTTTGACAATGGTGATGCCTAAGCCTGTTCCGCCCGTTGTTCGAGTTCGTGCTTTATCTGTTCGGAAAAAGCGCTCACCAATCCGCTTGAGATCCTCGTCATTGATATGCGTACCCTTATTCGTCACCTTGAACTGCACAAAGTCACCATCTTCTTTGAGTGTAATGGCGATGGCTCCATTGGCGACAGAATACTTAATGGCATTGTCTATGGTGTTATAAAAGACTTGCTGGATTCTTTTAGAATCACCCATAATAATAAGGTCTTCTCCAATATTTAATTCTAAACGCAATTGTGCTTCAGTTAGATGAATGGCGAAAAGATCAATGGTATCGAATAGTAACTGAGCGATGGCGATTGGTTGACTATCTATGGAATACATATCTTCTTGTAGGTGGTTCAATTCGATTAGATCATTGATTAGCTTATTGAGCCGTACCGTTTCCTTGTCGATGGTCGTCAAATAGTTTTCAGCTTCTTCTGGAGATGAATAAATTTTTTCTTTGAGCACATGCGTGTAGCCTCCAATATACGTGAGTGGTGTGCGCAGTTCGTGGACAATATTGGAAATGAATTCCTTTTTGCGCACCTCTTGTTGTTCCAACGACAGGCTCATAGAGTTGAAGGCTTGCGTTAACTGACCAAGTTCATCCCCACTTGTCGTTTCGATACGTTTCGAATAATTGCCCTTTGACACTTCAACGGAAAGTTGTTGAAGTTCTTGAATGGGCTTGAATAGAGATTGCCATACACGATTGACGGCAAGAAACAGAATGAAGAAAAATAGAGTCCCGACAATGATTAATAGTGGTATACTCTCTCGGAACACATCTTGAATTGCAGCTAAGGGTACGTAAATATAAATGAAGCCAAGAAGTCCATCCTCGCCTTTGATAGGGAAAACAGCTCCGATTATTTCACGGTCAAGCTCTTCCACAAATCCTTCCTTTAAAACAAATGACCCCTGTTCCAAAATCAGTTGATCCTCGGCATTGATAAGCGCTTCATAATTGATTTTGTAAGGAAAGGAGGTAGTGAGCTCCTCTAAGTTATCGACCACAATGATTTCGTATTCTGAAATGACGTTATACCACTGAATTTTATCGATGATTTCCTTACTTAATTCGCCGTAATGGTAGTGGGCCGCTGTTTTTTGCCCCTGATAGATGATGGATTCTTCAATGCTGGTTAGATATAATTTTGAATACAAATAATAGATGAAGAAAAAGGAAAACAGAATAGAAAACGCAATGCTGGAACCGAGTACGAGTAAGATTTTTTTACTTAATGTTAGGTTTTTCATCGTTACACCTCAAATTTATAGCCCAGACCCCAAACGGTTTCAATTAAATCACCTTTGCTACCCATTTTAAGTCGTAGCGTTTTAATATGTGTATCGACAGTCCGCGCACTGCTTTGGTGATCTTCCCCCCAAATAAGTTGCAGTAGTTGTTCTCGCGTATAGACGCGCCCTCTATTTTTTACGAGTAAATGAAGCATGCCGAATTCTTTAGGTGTTAAGGACAGCTGAGCGCCATCTAGTGTAACTGTATGTGCTTCTGTATCAATCACAAGAGGTCCGACTTTTAAAATATCGGCCAGCGGTTTGTTTTGATAAGAGCGTCTTAACACAGATTCGACCCTTGCCAAAAGTTCTCCAGGTAAAAATGGTTTGACAATATAATCATCTCCACCAAGTTTTAAGCCTTGAACCTTGTCCCATTCTTCCCCTTTAGCTGACAAAAAGATGAGTGGAACGTTGGAGCTGCGTTTGACTTCCCGCGCAAATGTATAACCATCCATATAGGGCATCATAACGTCAACAATTAATAGCTGTGGAGCAGTTTTATCGATTAAAAACAGTGCATGTACACCATCTGTTGCTTCGACAACCGTATAGCCTTCTTTTTCTAATAAAGTTCGAATCAGTTGTCTCATTTGTTCTTCGTCGTCTATAATCATTATCGTTGATTTATTCATAAAATAACCTCATTTCACTATTTCAATAAAGAGATTTATCCATCCATTATTTTCTCAAATAAATGTGAAGACTGTGTGAAATTATGAACTTCACATTTACTTCTTACTTTCCTTATATAATCATACTGAATTAGTTGGATGAAGTTAAGCAATACAACAGTGGAGGGAACTTGAATGAAACAAAAAAAACTGATGTTTGTAGCGGGTCTCGTGCTGGCGACAATGGCGGCATGTAGCAATGAGAAACCCAAGGACGTAGTTGTAGACGAAGTACCTCAACCCATTATAGTGGATTTGACGGTGACAGAAAAAGTTGAAGTAGGCGGTACTGTGAACATGGCAGCAGTCGTGACACAAGGTGATGAAAAAGTAGCAGATGCCGATGAAGTACTGTTTGAATTTTGGGAAGAAGGCAAGAAAAACGACAGCGTGAAGGTTGAATCGGTTAATGAAAAAGATGGTTTATATACAGCAGAAACGACTTTCGATCATGATGGCGTATTCCATGTTCAAGTGCATGTAACTGCAAGAGGCTTGCATACGATGCCGATGAAAGAAGTAATAGTTGGTAATGGTGCTGCGGTTGTGGAAGAGCACGGCACCGAAGAACATGGAGAAGGGCATCACGATCATGGTGGGCACGCAGAAGGATTCTCGATGCATTTCTTGAAGCCTGAACAAGTGAAGGCAGCAGAGGATTTGGATCTTGTTGTTCATTTAGAGATGGATGGGCACCCACTAGAAAATGCAAGAGTGCGCTATGAAATCTGGCATGAAGCGACTCCCGACCAACATGATTGGTTAGATGCCACAGAAACGAAAACAGGTGAATATGCCTCTACGTATACATTTGCACAAGCAGGAACGTATAGCATACAAATTCATGTTCAAGATAATAAAGAATTACATGAGCATGAAATATATACCATTGTAGTCGAATAAGCATGTAGGACCTCCCGGACAAATGAGTCGGGAGGTTTTTGATTTCAGAATAAAGTGTGTTGGCATTCAAATCAGAATTATGATATAACTAGAGTGTTAAGTAGAGTAATCAAGTCGGGATAGTGGATTTGTGGATTAGACTGACGAACTAATGGGGGGAATGATGATGGTGAAGATGAATGTGGAAAGTTTTAATTTAGATCATACAAAGGTTGCCGCGCCGTTTGTGCGTTTGGCAGGTACGAAACAAGGAAATCATGGCGATGTTGTCTATAAATATGATGTGCGTTTTAAACAGCCGAACAAAGAGCATATGGAAATGCCGGCCTTGCATTCCATTGAACATTTAATGGCAGAAAACATTCGCAATCATTCAGACCAAGTAGTTGACCTGAGTCCAATGGGCTGTCAAACGGGTTTTTATTTATCCGTCATCAATCATGATGACTATGAGGATATTTTAGTGATGTTGGAAAAAACGTTGCAGGATGTAGTTGTCGCAACTGAAGTTCCGGCGTGTAATGAGGTGCAGTGCGGATGGGCGGCAAGCCATAGCTTAGAAGGTGCACAACAGTTGGCGAAAGAGATGCTCGCGAAGAAAGATGAGTGGCGTCAAGTATTTGTGGAATAATATATTAGTAAGTGCCATTCATGATGTCGTGAATGGCTTTTTGAATGGAGGGAAAGGTGAATTCAGGGGAATACCGGCGAGTTTGAGGATTTACCCGAGATTCATTGTATAATTAGAGCTATCAAACAAACTTACATAGGAGGAATTTAAAATGGCGGAGCACCACTTTCATTTAACAGCAAACTGGCCGGGTTTGCGCAATGATGTAGGGACGATTGAAGCGGGGAATTTAATAACGGAAGTGTCTATCCCACCTGAAATGGACGGGCCAGGGATTGGTACCAATCCAGATGAAATGCTATTAGGGGCGGCTGCCACTTGTTATATTATTACACTTGCGGCCATGATGGAGCGCAATAAGCTAGACAAAGAAGCATTGACGATGAAGTCTGTCGGGGTCGTCGATGTGACGAATGGCGTCATTACTTATCAAAAAATTATTCATAAGCCGCATATTGTGTTGAAGTCGGATGCAATGGAAAAGGATGAAGCACTTGCGCAAAGGTTAGCTGAAAAAGCAGAAATCAGCTGCATGATCAGTCGTGCGATTAAGGGAAATGTTGTGGTTGAGTTGGATGCGACAATTTCGAAGTAAAAAAGAATAGGAATGCATCAAGCATGTGCACACTTTAACTTGAAGTGTGCACATGCTTTTATTTTTCTTCAGCTCCATCCCTCCCCCGGATGCCATGTGTAAAACTCACAGAATAATATTTTTTTGAAAACGCTTGCACAACATGTATGTACAGGTTATTATAAAGGCAATACATGTACATACAAGATTGGAGGACAATAAATGTTAGGAAAACTATTTGGTAAAAAAGTGCAATCGAAAGAACAAGTGATTATGGCCCCACTTAGTGGAACGCTTCGTCAACTGGAGGAAGTGCCCGATCCAGTGTTTGCGGGAAAAATGGTAGGTGAAGGGATCGCCATTGAACCGAGTGAGGGGATTGTGGTAGCTCCATTTGATGGTGAAATCGTTCAACTATTTCCTACGATGCATGCGATTGGCTTGCGCAGTGCAACTGGTCTCGAAGTGTTAATTCACATTGGATTAGAGACGGTTTCTCTTCAAGGAGAGGGATTCGAGGCATTTGTTAAACAGGGAGACCAAGTGAAGATGGGAGATAAGCTCATTTCGTTTGATATGGCAATCATTAACGACAAGGCTAGTAGTACCATTACACCTGTCGTTTTGACAAATGGTGATGCCGTGAAAAGTTTTGACGTCAGTAAAGCAACGACAGTTATCGCTGGTCAATCGTCAGTCATGACTGTGCATTTGAACTAACTTTAAGGGGGAATAGGGATGGAGTATTCGAAAGAAGCAAGAGATATTGTTGAAGCAGTTGGAGGTAAAGAAAATATTGCTGCGGTTACGCATTGCGTTACTCGGCTACGCTTTGCTTTGAATGACGAAGAGAAAGTTGATAAAAAAGCATTAGAGGATATGAAAATCGTTCGGGGAGTATTTTCAGCAAACGGCCAATTTCAAGTCGTGATTGGCCAAGGAACAGTAGATAAAGTACATGCCGCTATAACGCAAGAAACCGGAATGACTGGGGCGACAAAGGAACAAGTGAAGGATGCTGCTGCAAAAAAACAAAATCCTTTACAACGTGCCATTAAAACACTGGCTGATATTTTTATCCCTATTTTACCGGCAATCGTAACAGCGGGTCTATTAATGGGTATCAATAATATTCTTGCTAATCAAGGGATTTTCTACGAAACGCAGTCACTCATTGAAGTACATCAGCAATGGGCGGGCGTGGCAGATATGATTAATATCATTGCTAATACAGCATTCGTCTTTTTACCAGCCTTAATAGGGTGGTCAGCCGTCAAAAGATTTGGTGGTAATGAATTACTTGGAATTGTCATTGGTCTGGTGTTAGTTCATCCTGCATTGTTGAATGCATGGGGGTACGGTGAGGCATTAGCCAATGATAGTATTCCAACTTGGAATTTATTTGGTCTAGAAGTCGATAAAATTGGTTATCAAGGTCAAGTGTTACCCGTGTTATTTGCATCGTGGATATTAGCAAAAATGGAATTATTTCTTAAAAAACGTGTCATGGATTCCTTGCACTTATTAGTTGTTGCACCGATTGCTTTATTAGTAACAGGTGTTTTAACATTTATCATTATTGGACCGATTACTTTTACAATTGGTAACTTTATTACAGATAGTTTGGTAGCCATATTTGATTCGTATGCGATTTTGGGTGGCTTAGTCTATGGAGCGATTTATGCGCCATTAGTCATTACGGGTATGCACCATACATTTCTAGCAGTAGATTTACAGTTGATAGGTAGTACTGGTTTTACATTCTTATGGCCTATTTTGGCATTATCAAATATTGCACAGGGCTCTGCAGCATTTGCGATGATGCTGGCAACGAAAGATGAGAAGTTACGAGGCTTGTCAGGGACATCCGGCCTTTCCGCATGGCTTGGAATTACAGAACCGGCCATGTTTGGTGTAAATTTACGCTTTAAATATCCATTTATAGCCGCAGTGATTGGGTCAGCTATTGCTGCTGCATTTATTACCTTGCAAAAGGTTCAAGCAACTTCAATTGGCGTGGGCGGTGTACCAGGCATATTATCCATTGTACCGAGTGGATGGGTTGCATTCGGCATTGGTATGGCGGTTGTGATTGTCGTGCCGTTTGTCATTACGTTTTTGATTGCCAAACGTAATAAAGATTAAGATTAGCAGATTGAGGTGTTTCTAGATGAATAGCGAGTGGTGGAAAGAAGCTGTCGTTTATCAAATTTATCCGAAAAGCTTTAATGATACGACGGGCAAGGGTACTGGTGATATTAGAGGCGTGATGGACAAATTAGACTATCTACAAGAATTAGGGGTAGATGTGATATGGCTAACACCCATCTATCAGTCCCCGCAGCATGATAATGGCTATGATATTAGTGATTATTATGCAATCGATGAATCTTACGGAACAATGGAAGACTTTGAGAAATTACTAGATGAGACGCATAGACGTGGGATGCGTCTCATCATGGATTTAGTCATTAACCATACGTCGACTGAGCATGAATGGTTTAAGCAGTCTTCTAGTTCCAAGGATAGTGAATATCGTGACTTCTATATTTGGAAGGACGGCGTCGATGGTAAGGAACCGAATAATTGGCAGTCGAAATTCGGCGGCTCTGCTTGGGGCTATGATGAACAAAGTGGGCAATACTATTTACACTTATTCGACAAGACGCAAGCCGATTTAAATTGGGAAAATGAAGAAGTACGTAAAAAGTTATATGACATGATGGGCTTCTGGGCAAAGAAAGGAATCGATGGGTTCCGGTTAGATGTCATCAATCTAATTTCTAAAAATCAACAATTTCCAAACGATGATGTTGGAGATGGACGACGATTTTATACGGATGGTCCAAGAATTCATGAGTTTCTTCAAGAGATGAATGAAGCCGTTTTGACCCCTTTTCAATTAATAACTGTTGGGGAAATGTCTTCAACAACGCTGGATAGCTGTATTTTGTATACGCAGGCCGAGCGTAAAGAACTGGATATGACATTCCAATTCCATCATTTGAAGGTCGATTATCCGAATGGTGAAAAATGGACAAAGGCGCCATTTGATTTTATGCAGCTAAAGGAAATTCTCACGCATTGGCAAGTGGGGATGCATGAAGGAAACGGCTGGAATGCGCTGTTTTGGTGTAATCATGATCAGCCGCGTATTGTGTCTAGACTTGGTGATGATGGCAAGTATCATGAGCAATCAGCCAAAATGCTTGCGACAACGCTACACATGATGAATGGTACTCCTTATATTTATCAAGGTGAAGAAATAGGGATGACCAATCATAATTTCGCGAAAATCAATGATTACCGTGATGTTGAGTCATTAAATGCTTATCAGTCCATGCAAAATGAAGGTAAATCAGAGCAAGAAATCATAGGCATTTTACAGCAGAAATCACGAGATAACGCGAGGACGCCTATGCAATGGTCAGCTGAACCTCAAGCTGGATTTACGACGGGGACTCCTTGGATTCCCGTGACGGCTAATTATCCAGCCATTAACGTGGATCAAGCTCTAGCTGATCGCAACTCCATTTTTTATCATTATCAACAGTTAATCGCATTGAGAAAGAAATATGCTATTATAGTAGCAGGCGATTATCAGCCACTGCTGACGGATCATTCACATATTTTTGCATATACGCGTAATTGGAATGATGAAACATTACTCGTTGTGAGTAATTTTTATGGGGAAGAAATAGCAGTTGATATTCCTCTAAAGGGGATGGAAGAGGTAACGATAATCAACTCGAATTATCCAGATTCCTCGACCGCATTTGAAAATTTAGCCTTAAGACCTTATGAATCCGTTGTGTATTATGTAAGATAATGAGGTAGAAAAATGGAAAAGTATTTAACGATATATCATGATTTAGTGAATAAAACAACGACGAAATATTGGGGCGACTCGACGATGCTTCCTTCGGAAAACAGTCTAGCACAGACGTACGAAGTGTCACGCGAAACCATTCGGAAAGCGCTAGATTTACTTGCACAAGATGGTTATATACAAAAAGTACGTGGCAAAGGTTCCGTCATTATTAGCCGCAATAAATTCGATTTTCCCGTTTCAGGAATCGTTAGTTTTAAAGAGCTTGCCACCAATTTGAAGTTTCCGACGCATACGATTGTCAACGAACTTTCAATTGTAAAAGCTGATCAAAAGCTACAGTCTAAATTAGATGTGAAAGTGAACGAACCCGTATGGAAAGTCGTTCGAATTAGAGAGATTTCTGGTGAGAAAGTCATTTTGGATAAAGATTATTTTACTAAAGATTTCATTCCAACGCTAACGAAAGAGATCTGTGAAGATTCTATTTATGACTATTTGGAGAATGAGCTACAGTTGAAAATCAGTTATGCCCGAAAAGAGATCATAGTGGAAGAACCTACATCTGAAGATAGGGAATTGCTGGATTTGGAGCATCATTCAAATGTGGTAGTTATTAAGAGCAGGGTTTATTTGGAGGATACGAGTCTGTTTCAATATACAGAATCTCGACACCGACCGGATAAATTCCAGTTTGTCGATTTTGCCAGACGAGTACGGAATGGATGAATCATATAGTAAGTAGCTAGAAAGCCGTATCCTTTGGGGTACGGTTTTTTGTTGCTTTGTGTAACTATAAAGTCGATTATTGAAACTGTCAGTGAAAGTGGCAAAACTGTAAGTGAAAACTTTGACTGTCATGGCAAAAGGTAAAACTGTAAGTAGAATCCCCGAAACTGTCATGGCGATGAGCGAAATTATAAGCACAAGCTAATTCACCAAATACAAAAGCCACTTCGCCAGACTAACTTAGTCGGATGAAGTGGCTTTTACTTTATGGTTTTTTAATCGGTACGAGATTAAAAATATCATGATCTTCAAAAGCATCGACAAGTCGGTCGAGCCATTCGTAGTAATCACGCATGTACTGTAATTTCTCGATATCTATATGGGCCAGCTCTTTTACTTCCTCGCTGATGGATGGGTCTACCACTAATTCCTCTAGCTCGACTAATGACCTACGAACTGCGATGGAATGCTGGTTAACAGATTTTCTCCACTTAATTGAAAATAAATCAATAAAGCTTTGATACCAATCATCTGTTACCTGATAGAGATCTTTTCGGACGCCTCTTTTCCAAGCGCGCTCGACCAATTTTAAATCGGATAATGCCCGTACAGAAGTGCTCATGCTCGTTTTACTCATCCCAAGTTCTTCCGTCATTTCATCTAATGTCAACGGCTCATTATGAAAAAACATAGTGCCAAACTGTCTTCCAGAAGAAGGTGTAAGGCCGTAAAGATGTATATTTTGTGCGATGGATTCAATAACCCGTTCACGCGTTTTTTCAAGTCTTTCTTTACCGTTCATGCAATTTCCCTCCACTGTCATCGGCATACGTAAACCAACCCAGTTATTTTATTCTAGCGTATTATATCCGTTGGCAAAAAGCAATTTATAATAATTATTGTTTGTACAGTTTTTACTGTACAAACTATTAACTTAGTCTAAACGGTTGAATTTTTATTTAGTTAGGTCTATACTAGTAAATGTTAATCAGTTCTAAAAAATGTAAGGAGTGTACGCATGAGTGATCCAATTGTTAGTAAAAAAATCGAAGTGCACAACACGACTAAGATTTTCGGCAAAAACAGTAAGCGAGCCGCGCAGCTGCTCAATGAAGGAAAGACGAAAAGCGAAATATTGAAAGCGACTGGTGCAACAGTCGGTGTGAAAAAAGCATCCTTTGATGTCTACGAGGGTGAAATATTTGTCATTATGGGGTTGTCCGGTAGTGGGAAATCAACGCTCGTCAGGTTGCTGAACCGTTTGATTGACCCGACAATGGGCACGATTTTGCTAGACGGTGAGGATATCGTCAAGATGAATAAAGAACAGCTTCGTGAAGTAAGGCGTAAAAAAATTGGTATGGTTTTTCAAAACTTTGCACTCTTCCCGCATAAGACGATTCTTGAAAATACGGAATACGGGCTAGAAATCCAAGGCGTAGCGAAAGCCGAACGTCAGGAAAAGGCGAAAGAATCTCTGAAACTTGTTGGTCTTGCAGGGTATGAAGATCAGTATCCGAACCAATTAAGTGGGGGAATGCAGCAGCGTGTAGGTCTTGCAAGAGCGTTAGCGAATGGGCCCGATATTTTATTAATGGATGAGGCGTTTAGTGCACTTGATCCATTAATTCGAAAAGATATGCAAGATGAATTGTTGCAACTTCATAATGATATGGGCAAAACGATTATCTTCATTACCCATGACTTGGATGAGGCATTGCGTATAGGCGATCGGATTGCGCTGATGAAGGACGGAGAAATCGTTCAGATTGGGACACCTGAAGAAATCTTGATGAGCCCATCCAATGAATATGTGGAACGTTTCGTTGAAGATGTAGATTTGTCGAAGGTCTTGACGGCAGGTCACATTATGAAAAAAGCGGATACAGTTCAAGTTGATCGGGGAGCACGGGTTGCGCTGCGACTGATGAAACGTCTTGGGATTTCATCCATTTATGTGGTGGACAAAGGGAATCGGCTATTAGGCGCAGTAACTGCACAGGATGCTGTAGCTGCGGCTGAATCAGGTAAAACACTGCATGAAGTTCTCATTTGTGATTTACCGATGATGTCTGCAGATACATTGCTGATAGATTTATTTGATATCGTTTCCACAGCAGTGATACCTGTTGCAGTGGTCAATGAAGATAACAAGCTACAAGGAATTATTATTCGTGGTGCACTGATTGGTGCATTGGCGGGCGACAATCAGTTTATAAATAATGATGGTGTCGTTGATTCCGTCGAAAAAACTGACTTGGAGGTGGAGTCAAATGAATAACTTACCTCGTCTACCGTTCGCGGATTGGATTGATAATGGGGTCGACTGGCTTGTGACTACATTTGGCACTGTATTTGATGGTATTTCAGATGTACTTGCGGGGATTGTTGAAGGGTCAGTGGAAGGACTAAATATGGTGCCATCTATTCTGCTTGCCGTTCTATTCTCCTTGCTAGCGTGGTTGATCTCCACGCGGCGGATTGCATTGATGTCGCTAATTGGTTTATTGTTCATCGATTATTTAGGCTATTGGTATCCGATGTTGCAGATGTTAGCATTGGTCGTTACTTCGGTCACGATAGCGATTGTGATTGGCATTCCGCTGGGTATTTGGGGCTCACAGCAAGCACGAGCGCGTAAAATCATTAATCCTATTCTGGATCTTATGCAGACGATGCCTGCATTTGTGTATTTGCTACCAGCGATTTTCTTCTTCAATATTGGGGTTGTTCCGGGAGTGGTTGCATCGGTTATATTCTCGATGCCACCAACGATTCGCTTGACGATGCTTGGCATTGAGCAAGTTCCGAAAGATTTAATTGAAGCAACAGAAGCATTTGGTTCGACGACATGGCAGCGATTAATGAAAGTCCAAATTCCGCTAGCCAAACCGACCATTATGGCGGGTGTCAATCAAAGCATAATGTTGTCATTATCTATGGTTGTTATTGCTTCCATGGTTGGGGCACCGGGCCTTGGTGAAGAAGTATACAGGGCTGTTACACAATTAAAAACGGGTGTTGGGTTTGAAGCGGGTCTAGCGATTGTGATCGTGGCCATTATTTTGGACCGAGTGACACAGCAAGCTGGCAAGAAAAAACAAGGGGGAACTTCATTATGAAACTGACGAAAAAAGTAGTTGGACTTGGGGCAGTAGCTCTATTAGCACTTGGACTTGTAGCATGTGGCAATGATGATGGAAAAGCAGGGACGGATTCAACAAAATCTGTCGGCGAGTCACTGAACTATAAAATTACAGGAATTGATCCAGGCGCAGGTATTATGGAAGCAACTGAAAAAGTGATTGTAGAGTATGGCTTGGATGAATACGACTTGGTAACAGGTTCAAGTGCAGCGATGACGGCAGCTTTGAAAAAAGCCTACGATAAAGAAGCGCCAATTGTGGTAACAGGCTGGACGCCACATTGGAAATTTGCCCAATACGATTTGAAATATCTTGAAGATCCGAAAGGTGTGTACGGCGGAGAAGAACAAATTCGTACAATTGGTAGACTTGGACTGGCTGAGGATTTACCAGAAGCATACCAAATTCTATCCCAATTCAACTGGACAGAAGCCGATATGGGTGAAGTGATGATTGCTATTCAAGAAGGCGAAAAAGAAGCGGTTGCTGCGCAAAACTGGATTGATGCCAATGCAGATAAAGTAGCCGAGTGGACCGCGGGAGTAAACAAAGTAGATGGCGACAAAATCAAACTAGCTTATGTGGCATGGGATAGTGAAATTGCTAGCCATAATGTGATGAAATTAGTATTGGAAGAAATGGGTTATAACGTATCATTGACGCAAGTTGAAGCGGGTCCTTTATGGACTGCAGTTGCAGATGGCAGTGCAGATGCATCACTTGCGGCATGGTTACCATTGACGCATAAAACATATGCCGATAAATTTGAAGGCAAATTCGAAGAACTTGGCATTAACATGGAAGGCGTCAAAGTCGGTCTTGTCGTGCCACAGTATATGGACATTGACTCGATTGAAGATTTGAAGAACTAGGTTAGAAACCTAGTAAAGACTTAGCTCCGTTCAATCGGAACTAAGTCTTTTTTGCTTAAATTGAAGTGGTGTGTTAATTTAACAGTAGTACGTTTTAGAAAAACTCTTCGGGGCAAGGTGAAATTCCTTACCGGCGGTGATCGAGCAATCGCTCGTTAGTCCGTGACCCGACCTTCCTTTTTGGAAGGCGGTGGAGCTGGTGAAAATCCGGCACCGACAGTTAAAGTCTGGATGGGAGAAGCTGTTTGACTATACGTATGATGCTTATTTAGCTCTGCCCTTTCATAACTATTGAAAGGGGGAATGCTGATGGAACCTCAACATTATATGAGAATTGCTCTTGATCTGGCGCGCAGTGCACAAGGACAAACTTCGCCGAATCCACTTGTCGGTGCTGTTTGTGTAAAAGATGGCCAGATTATCGGAACAGGTGCGCACTTAAAAGCGGGAACTCCACACGCTGAAGTGCATGCTTTGATGATGGCTGGTGTAGAGTCCTATGGTGCAGATCTTTATGTAACACTGGAACCGTGTGCCCATACAGGGAAAACACCTCCGTGCACAGATCTCATTATTACGAGCGGTATTCGCCGTGTTTTCGTCGCGTCCATCGATCCGAATCCTTCCGTCAATGGAACGGGAATCGGGCTTCTTAAAGCTGCCGGAATTGAAGTTGTCACCGGTATTTTACAGGAAGAGGCAGAGCAGTTGAACCGAGCATTTTTTCATTTTATAAAATACGGAAAGCCGTATGTCACCTTGAAAGCCGCCGCAACTCTCGACGGTCGTCTTTCAACGCAGACTGGGGACAGCAAATGGATTACTTCGGATGCAGCAAGAACCGATGTCCATTACCTCCGCCATACCCATGACGCAATTTTGGTCGGCGTACAAACCGTACTTCACGATAACCCTTTCCTCACCACCCGTTTGCCCCATGGTGGAAAGAATCCAATTCGAATTATTGTAGATCGGCATCTAAGGACGCCAACAACAGCAAATATCGTTACTGATGGTGCTGCAGCAACAATTATTTTTACACTCGATTCTCCAAAGTCGAGAACTGTCTTTTTTGAACACCCTTTTGTTTCCATTGAAAGGATTTCAGCAGATGTACCTTTTTTGGATGAAGTATTAAAACGTCTGGCGAGTAAAGGCATTATGACGTTGTTCGTCGAAGGTGGCAGCCGTGTTCATTCCAGTTTCATCAATGAAGGTCTAGCAGATGAATTGTATTTGTATATGGCTCCGAAACTGATTGGCAACGGTGCTTCTTTGTTTATGGACGACACACGGAACCTAATGGGGGAAAGTGAATCCCTCCGTTTTTTAGATGTGCGACAAATTGGGGATGATATCCGATTGCACGCCAGGTTCGTGAAGGAGGATTGACAAAAGTTGTTTACTGGAATTATTGAAGAAATCGGCACGATTTCAGCGGTAAAGTCATCACCGAATTCATTGCAACTATCAATTCGTTGTAGCAAAGTGCTCAGTGATGTAAAAAAAGGGGATAGCCTCGCAGTAAATGGTGTTTGTTTGACGGTATCAGACTTCTCAAGCAACCAATTTACAGCAGATGTCATGCCGGAGACTGTAAAAGCAACAACACTTCAAGCTTTGCGCACGGGAAGTCTAGTTAATTTAGAGCGTGCGATGGCGGCGAATGGTCGTTTTGGTGGTCATTTCGTCAGTGGACATGTGGATGGCACAGGTGAAATTGTTTCGATTAGACAAAAAGAAAATGCGATTTATATGGAGATTAGCGTTGCAGCTGACTTGTTAACGTATTTTATCCCGAAAGGTTCAGTAACCGTAGATGGAACGTCACTGACTGTCTTTGAAGTGAGGCAAAAAAGTTTTATCATCTCACTTATCCCGGTCACGCAAGAGGACTCAATCGTTGGCAGAAAACGGGCCGGGGATCGAGTAAACGTAGAATGCGATATGCTCGCAAAATATATGGAACGGCTAATGACTATAAACAAAGGGAATCCAACTGGCGGTTTAACAATGGATACTCTTGCTGCAAGTGGATTCCTTAGTTAAGGGGGCAAAGTAGATGTATACCACTGTAGAAAAAGCAGTCGACGAACTGAAAAAAGGAAAAGCAATTATTGTTGTTGATGATGAAGACCGGGAAAATGAAGGAGACTTTGTTGCACTTGGTGAATTTGCTACACCTGAAATGATTAACTTCATGGCAACGGAAGGCCGAGGACTAATCTGTGTACCGATAGATGAGGAAAAAGCGAAACAACTCGAACTTGGGCTTATGACAGAAAATAACAGTGATGCGCACGGGACTGCGTTCACAATTAGTGTTGATCATTCGCAATGTCATACTGGAATTTCTGCATTCGAACGTTCAGAAACCGTTTTGAAGATGCTGGGAAATGGCGCGAAACCATCTGACTTTAGAAGACCAGGACATATATTTCCGTTGATTGCGAAGCCAGGCGGTGTTTTGAAGCGGGCGGGTCATACGGAAGCGGCAGTAGACCTTGCGATACTTGCGGAAGTAGAACCAGTCGGCGTCATATGTGAAATTATGAATGCCGATGGAACGATGGCC
This sequence comes from Sporosarcina sp. YIM B06819, assembly GCF_033485175.1. NCBI lineage: Bacteria > Bacillati > Bacillota > Bacilli > Caryophanales > Caryophanaceae > Sporosarcina > Sporosarcina sp. YIM B06819. The sequence continues at coordinate 51,338 of NZ_JAWLIQ010000001.1, forward strand.
AGAGGAGCACAGCTGAAAGAGATAGCAGATCGATTTGACCTTGTCATATTAACGATACAGGAACTAATTGCTTATCGTAGGGAAAATGAGAAATTGATTGAGCGTATCGTTGATGTTCAGCTGCCAACGGATTTTGGTCAATTTAAAGCCGTCACATATGTGGAAACAGTCACTGGACGTGAGCATATGGCCTTAGTAAAAGGAGATATTGAGAACGTTGAAAATGTTCTTGTTAGGGTTCACTCGGAATGTTTAACAGGTGACGTCTTTGGCTCGTGTCGCTGTGATTGTGGTCCGCAACTTCAAGCTGCACTTGCGCAGATTGAAAAAGCTGGAAGGGGTGTCCTGCTTTATATGCGGCAGGAGGGACGAGGGATTGGTCTTGTTAATAAAATGAAGGCATACAAGCTACAGGAAGAAGGCTTTGACACGGTTGAAGCCAATGAGAAATTAGGATTTTTCGATGATCTTCGGGATTATGGTATTGGTGCACAAATACTACGAGATCTTGGCTTAACATCTATTCATCTACTGACAAACAACCCACGTAAAATTGCTGGACTAGCAGGGCATGGGTTAGAAATAACAGAGCGTATTCAAATAGAACTGCCTGTTAAAGTAGAGAATAAATCGTATATGGAAACAAAGAAAAATAAAATGGGACACTTATTAAATAGCTAAGGGGGAATAATAATGGGTACAATTTATGAAGGACATTTAGTCGGAACGGGACTTAAAGTAGGGATTGTCGTTGCAAGATTTAATGAATTTATCACGGGAAAATTACTGGGTGGCGCACAAGATGCATTGCGCCGCCATGGGGTAGCTGAAAGTGATATGGCAGTTGCATGGGTGCCAGGTGCTTATGAAATTCCACTTGTTGCGAAGAAAATGGCTGCTTCGGGTAAATATGATGCGGTTATTACACTTGGGACTGTGATTCGTGGCGCAACACCACATTTCGATTATGTGTGCAGTGAAGTAGCTAAAGGAGTTGCAAGCATCAATATGCAAGAAGGTATTCCTGTCATCTTTGGTGTCTTAACAACAGATACAATCGAGCAAGCAATTGAGCGTGCCGGAACGAAAGCGGGTAATAAAGGCTGGGATGCGGGAACGGCTGCTATTGAAATGGCGAATTTGTTGAAACAAATGTGAATAAATTCGGAACTGGCTCAGCTTCAATTAAAAGGCTGAGCCTTCCTTTTAATCTAATTTCCCTTACGGAAATTATAAGCTAAAGAGCGTGAACTTTTTGTGGGCTAAATGTGAACGATACGTGTCCGAAAATAGTTCTTCTGCTACATTGATGCGGTTTCAACCGCAGAATTGTCGCAAAAATCATTGGAAATCGTTATGATAAAGGTAGACGTACTAATATAGAAGGAGCGATTTTAATGACTAGTTTTCCTGAAAAAACATGTTCGATTGAACGACTAGTAACAATCCCGGAAGATGTTCAAAAAGTATTGAACGGCGAAAAGACAGCTACACGCCGCAATGGTGTTTATGCATACCCTGGAGAAATTATGGTGTTGGACGGCAAAGAGTTTAAAGTGGATGCACTTTATTCACAAACACTTGGTGAACTAACGGATGCACACGCACAGCAAGAGGGCTATGAGAATTTAGAAGCCTACAAGCAATCAATGATGTCAATGCATGCACATGCGAAAATGCCTTGGCTTCCAAAAATGAGTGTTTGGGTACATGAATTCAGTCCGGTAGAGAAGTAATTGCCAGATGAAACCGGAAATCTACGGAATAATTGTTTTTCTTCATGTGCTGAGTGCAGTCCTATCCATCGGTCCATTAACTCTTTTGATGCCAGTCATCAATCGATTATACGGCGTTGAGGCTAGCATCGAACAAGCATATTTATCCGTTATTAAGGTTGTCATTCGAATTGTCATGCACGCAGGACACGTCCTTGTTTTCACCGGCGTTTTGCTACTGATACTTGGACCCTATCCATGGACTTCATCATGGGTCATTCTAACACTTGCGATTTTACTCATTTCAGGTGTTTTCTTAGCAAAAGGTTTTACATTTGTGCTACGTCGGTTTCATAATCCAGACGCCGATAAAGATGATATTCTTAACCGGCTGATGAGAACTTCATGGATTTACCTTGGCCTGATGCTTATCATGCTATGGCTGATGGTACAGAAACCGATGTTTTGGTGAATGAATACTTGCGATACATAAAAAGAGACGTGCATCTTTGTTGATGCATGTCTTTTTTATTAATTGTGGTCTTTTAACGTTATCGGGTATTGATTCTTCCGGCCATAATGCCGGGCAAAAATTGGTCATCGTTGTCAGCTCCTTCATGTATGTTTTATTGTCTCCATTTGTGGGAATAATTATGTGTAGTCTGTTTGAATGTAAGCAGGTTCATGATAAAGTGATAAGGTAAGCTTAGAAATGAAAACGAAGGAGTGATGGGAAATGGCTGTTGATGTCTATTTTAATTTTAATGGGAATTGTCGTGAGGCAGTAGAATTTTACGCAGAGGTTTTTGAAACAGAAGCACCTAAAATTATGACTTTTGGGGAAGGACCACCCAACCCGGAGTATCCTCTGCCAGAAGAAGCGAAGAATTTAGTGATGCACACACGACTGAACATTAGTGGTAGTAATGTGATGTTTTCGGATACGTTTCCGGGATCGCCTTTTACACAAGGAAATAACATTACCCTTGCATTGGTTAGTAAAGACGAGAGTGAAATTAAATCTGTATTTAGTAAGTTAAAAGAAGGCGGCAAGGTAGGCATGGAGCTGCAGGAAACATTTTGGAGCAAATGCTATGGTCAAATAACGGACAAGTTTGGTATTGAATGGCAATTAAGTCTGGACAGTGGCGAAACATTCGGGTAATTTGAAGGATATGGTACCTTTCTTTTTTGGAGAAAGGGGGCATATCCTTTTTGTAAATACTTTTCTGGGGGAAAGGGAATGGAATTCACACCATACAAAGATGTGCATGAATTTGCGTTACAAGCCGAGCCAATTTTGGCCGAGAAGGAAGACGTCTACAGTCTCTTTTTTGGTGTCCTGCAAGCGATTAAAGCAGGACGCTATGATAATCCTTTCATGGCGACAATTGAGGAGGGGGGCCAGGTGTTGGCATTAATTCAAATGACACCACCGCATCCGTTAAATCTCATTATTGTAGATGAAAAAAGAGTAGAAGCAATCTTGGATGTATTAATTGGGGAATTAGTGGAACTTGAGATTGAAATGAGTTCTGTTATTAGTCTGAAGTCGTGGGCATACCGTTTTGTAGCAAAATGGCAAGAGCAAACGGGAATGGGGCACCAGTTGTTGATGGACCAAGGATTGTATCGGCTAGACGAAGTAAATGAAGCGTTGCAACCAAGCCCTGGAAGCTGGCGTTTGGCGAATGAAGGAGATTGCTCGCTGATAGAAGGTTGGTTTACGATATTTGAGGAGGATACCGGACTTCCGATTACGCCGCTAGAAGATGTGAAAAAACGAGTGGCCACATTTGTCGGTGAACGAGAAGTGTTTTTGTGGCAGCATGAAGGTAAAGTCGTATCGATGATGAAAAAAGCACGTCCTACCCAGCATGGTGTCACAGTGTCCTTCGTTTTTACACCGCATGAAGAGCGAAAAAAAGGCTATGCCCGGACAATAGTAGCGGCCTGCTCAACAGAACTACTCAAAAACTATGATTTCTGCGTGCTATATACGGACTTGATGAACCCGACATCCAATAAAATCTATCAGGAAATCGGTTATAAACGTATTGCTGATTCTGTCCAGCTTGGATTTGTCGTGCCTGAAACAAATTGATTGATCGCATTTATCATCAGGAAGGTCCTCAACCATCATCAATAACATATAATATCTTGAAAGATGAAATAATCATTCGGCAAAATGGTTAGAGGGGCGATGATTTTGCGGCGAAATTATCCAGATAATATAATGTCTACTGATAACTCCTTAAATAGGGGTGCCAAAATTGCGTTGCTGGGTTCAGCTATTTCAACATTTGGCGATGCCTTACAAACGATTGGTGGAGCCATTTCGATAGAAGAAGGCCTGATTTCTGATGCACAGCAGCAGCAAGAACTTGACAAACTTCAAAAGCAAATTGATGAATTGAAAAAAGAGCAATCAAATAATAGGACGAATCCGGATGTTGAAATGCTTGGTAAATTACTAGAGAGACTTGTAGATCGATTGGATAGAGAAGATGATGAAAGAAAAAAGAAGTAGTTATGCTAAATTATCGATTCATGCGAGTGCGAAAGAACTATCCATTTGGTTTGGATAGTCTTTTTTAATGGTAAAGAATAGTATGTTATATAAAAGGGGGTCGATAAAATGAATATTATCGAAGTGAACAATCTAACGAAAACGTATGGGGAAGCAAGAGGGATTTCGGATGTTAGTTTCACAGTTGAGCAAGGGGAGATTTTTGGTTTTATTGGCCCGAATGGCGCAGGGAAATCGACGACGCTCCGGACATTATTATCGCTTATTCATCCTACGAGCGGCAGTGCAACGATTTTTGGCAAAGACATTATAAAAGACGCACCCGATATTAAGAAGGACATCGGCTATTTACCGTCAGAAGTATTTTATTATGATCATATGAAAGTGAAGGATTTACTAAAGTATTCTGCTAGTTTTTATAAAAAAGATTGTAGTAAACGTATAAAAGAACTTGTGGAGATTATGGAACTGGATGTCAATCGAAAAATTGATGATTTGTCACTTGGCAATAAAAAGAAGGTAGGCATTGTGCAGGGCTTGTTGCATGAGCCGAAACTCATTATTCTCGATGAACCAACAAGCGGTTTAGATCCGCTTATGCAGCATAAATTTTTTGATCTACTGGAAGAAGAAAATAAAAAAGGTGCTACGATTTTATTTTCTTCGCATATTTTATCGGAAGTGCAACGCTTATGTGATCGTGTGGCAATTATTAAAGAAGGTAAGATTATTAAACTGGAGAAAATTAGCACGTTAAATGATGATCACTTTAAAAAGATTCATATAGAGACGTCCCATCCAATAGAGCACAATTATTTAAGGATGGAAGGCGTAACGGATTTAGTTGTTGATCAACATAAGGTTAGCTTTCTTTTCAAAGGAGATGTCAATGCCATCCTGAAGCAAATAGCAGCGATTTCCATTACGAATATTTCCGTAGTGGAGCCGGATTTAGAGGAGATTTTCATGCATTTCTACGAAAAAGAGGAGGTGTAATCGATATGAATATCTATGTGCATGAGTTGAAAAGCTATAGCAAAACGACGTTGCTATGGACGGTAACACTTGTGTTAGCTGTCGTATTATTCATGTCGATTTATCCTGCTTTTACGAAAGATGTTGCATCGTTTAAGACAATGCTAGAAGGGGTTCCTGAAGCGGTTCGGCATGCTATCGGTTTGGAAGTAGACCAGTTCTTTTCATTAGTCGGTTTCTATTCTTATATTCTGTTGTATTTGAAAATGCTAGGGGCTATTCAGGCAATAAGTTTAGGGATAGGTATCCTATCAAAAGAAGTGCGCGATAAAACGGCCGATTTTTTGTTGACGAAACCAGTGAGTCGTGTCGATATTTTACTAGCAAAAATGATGGCTGCGTTTACTTGTATTCTCGTTACAAACGTAATTTACGTAATGGCTAGTCTACTGATTGTGTCGTTAGTCACGACAGAACCGTTTCATAGGCAGACGCTGATTTTGCTGTCATTGACTGTATTTCTTCTTCAACTCGTGTTTTTAGCTTTAGGATTTATGATTGCGGTTGTTGTGCAAAAAATTAAATCAGTGCTATCCGTGTCGCTGGGTACCGTATTTCTGCTGTTCTTCATTAGCTTATTCGGTTCTGCCACAGGTGATGGTTTACTACGCTATTTGACGCCATTTCAATACGTGGAACCGGCGTATATCTTGAGGAATCAGACGTATGAATGGGGATTTCTATTGCTTGGCTCGCTTATTTTGATTGTATCCATTGCGGTAAGTTATATCGTCTATAGAAAAAAGGATATTCCATCTGTCTGAGGGGAGGTTTTGCTGATGAATATCGTTCGACGAGAATGGAAAGCGAATACTAAATCGCTGCTAATGTGGTGTATAGGTGTAGTTGCGATGGTAGGGGGCGGAATGGGCAAGTATGCGGGATTAGGCAATACAGGTGATTCCCTTAATGAATTGATGGCACAAATGCCAGCATCTTTACAGGCGATTATGGGAACGGGTTCATTGGATTTAACGACGATAGATGGCTATTACGGTGTGTTGTATTTGTATTTGCTAGTGATGATGTCGATTCATGCGGCCATACTGGGTGCGACGATTGTGTCAAAAGAAGAACGTGATAAAACCGCGGAATTTTTATTTGTCAAACCTGTTTCAAGAGCAAGAGTGATTTCGGCTAAATTAGCTACGTCTGTCGTAATTGTATTTATTTTAAATGGCGTCACACTGCTTTCATCTATCTTATTTGTAAATCTTTTTAATGAAGGCAAGTCTATCACGACAATAATTGTGCTGTTGATGGGCGGCATGTGGGTGTTGCAACTGTTATTTTTATTTCTGGGGACTGCTGCTGCAGCGGTGATGAAAAATCCAAAGTTGTCCATAGCGACGTCAACGGGGATTTTATTGTTAACATTTATTTTATCAGTAGCCATTGATTTGACAGATAGTTTGGAAGGATTCAAGTACGTCACGCCGTTTAAATATTTTGAAGCAAAAAATATCCTAAGTGATGGTGGCTATGATATAGCTTTTGTTGGTTTGTCGGTTCTGTTGATGGTTGTATTCATCACTATCACGTATATGTATTATCGTAAAAGAGACTTATATGTGTAAATTAGGAACTGACGGACTGTATCAAATCCGTCAGTTCTTATTCATGAAAATAGATCCAATTTTTCAATGCGCGCAATGGCTTCTTTCAAGCGATCCTCGGTTTCTAATAATCCGACGCGCACATAGCCTTCGCCATGCGGACCAAAGGCATGCCCTGGTGTAACGGCTACGTCAGCTTTGTTCAACAAAATGTCTGTAAACGTTGCACTTGTATAGCCTGTCGGAACGGGTAGCCATGCGAAGAATGTAGCACTTGGGGCGACTACGTTCCAGCCAATTCGATTGCACTCCGTAATTAAAACGTTGCGTCGGCTTTCATACAGAGCAACTAGCTCATCCACGCAATCCTGACTGCCTGATAAGGCGACAGCGGCAGCACGTTGAACAGCTGGGAAGATGTCGATGAATAAATAATCTTGCAAGGTGCCAATTGCTTGAATCATATCAGCGTTGCCAACAGCAAAGCCGACGCGCCAGCCGGCCATATTATACGTTTTGGACAAGGTGTACATTTCAATGCCGACCTCTTTGGCACCATCTGCTTGTAAGAAGCTGATCGGCTTTTGACCATCGAAACCGATGCCGCCATAAGCAAAATCATGCATAATGGCGATGTCGTTGGCTTTGGCTAAAGCGACGGTTTCTTCAAAAAATGGCAGCGTGGCAGTGGCGCTTGTCGGGTTGTTTGGATAGTTGATATACAATACCTTCGCCTTTTTTTGTTCGTCGGATAGAGTGCTATAATCCGGTAAAAAGTTATTTTCCGCTAGCAAGGGAAGCGTGTCGTAGCGAATATTGGCCAAGCTGACGCCGGATAAATAATCGGGATAGCCTGGGTCAGGCAGCAATAGTAATTCTCCTTCATTCATCAAAGCGAGTGGCAGCTCGACGACTCCGGGCTTTGTACCAAATAGCACGGCGACTTCAGTTTTTGGGTCGATATCGACATTGTATTCGCGTTTGTAAAAGTCGGCAGCAGCTTGTTTGAATTCGGTAATACCTCTAAAAGGGGAGTACTTATGCATTGCTGGATCCTCGACAGCATTTTGTAATGCTTTGACGATGTGGGGCGGCGTGGGTTGGTCGGGATTGCCACGTCCTAAGTTAATAACATCGCGCCCCTCCGCAAGAGCTTGTTCAATGTTTCGGACGAGAGATGAAAAGAAGTGTGGCGGTAAATTTTTTAAGCGATTTGACAGATCCATACAATTACCTCTTTCGTATTATTAGTCCATTATTTATATGCTAGTACAAAGGGGATTACTATACATAGAAAAAGCGATTCCAGTATGATGGAATCACTTTTTCTCATGAAATGCATTAGTTAGCTGCTTCGATTTCTTCCGTCAACACAACCAATTGATCAATCAACTCACCAATATAAGCGATTGTGTCACGTAGCGGTTGGTCGGTTGTAATGTCAACACCGGCCATTTTTGCAAGATCAGCAGGTGACTTTGTGCCTCCAGCTTTTAGGACCTCCAACCATTCATCGACAGCTGGTGGACCTTCTGCTAATACGCGCTTCGAAACTTGTGTGGAAATCGTTAGTCCTGCACTGTATGTGTATGGGTACAAGCCCATATAGTAATGTGGCTGGCGCATCCATGTCAATTCAGCGCCTTCTGAAATCTCAACGTCATCTCCCCAGAATTCTTCTAGGACACCGCGTTTCAAGTTATTCAACACAGCTGCATTGACGCTACCGCCTGCATCAATACGCTCATAAACTTTACGCTGATAAGCAGCTTCGAGTAGATGCGTAACGAAATTATGGTAGTAAGTACGTGCTACGATAGAAGAAATAACCCAGCGTTTGAATTTTGGATCATCCGAGCTTTTCAATAGATGATTGGCGACGAGCATTTCATTCATCGTCGATGGTGCTTCGATGAAATAAAGAGATGGACGTGCGTTGAAAATATTTTGTTCACGGTTGGCGTTATAGAAATGCCCCGCATGTCCAAGCTCATGTGCAAGAACAAAGACGTCTTCCATGCTACCTGTCCATGAAATAAGGATATATGGGTGATTACCGTAAGGGCTCGAACAGAATGCTCCCGTTGACTTGCCTTTATTTTGCGCAAAATCAATCCAGCGTTCGTCGTAAGAACGTTGCACCATGTTCAAGTAATCATCACCCATAATCGCAAGTGAATCGTCGATATACTTTTTCGATTCCTCCACTGTAATTGTCGGCTCATACGTTGGATCCAGTGGAATTTTCAAATCAGCGAACGTCATTTTATCCAAACCATGTACTTTTTGAAGCAGTTTGGCATATTTACGCATATGCGGTGCCAGCTCTGTTGTGATCAAATCGATTTGGCGGTCATACATGGATTTATCGACTTCTTGATTAAACAATAAGTAATCGAAAATCGTGTTGTAGCCACGTAAATCAGAAGTAGTTTTTTCGATTTGCAGGTGCATGTCGTACGTTTTTGCCGTTGTATGTTGATAGTCTTTCAATTTGGCAGAGAAGGCTTCAAATGCTGCTCGACGTTTGGCGGTATTTGCTTCAGATTCCCAGTCACCTTCAAAGGACACATAGCTTAATGGATATTTTTCACCGTCTGCTTCAAAATCATCGAATGACATATCGACCATTTTTGTTGTGTTGTACAAGCCATAAGGAGCGCTGAATGTTGAAGAAAATGCAGCTAGCGTTTTCTCGACTTCGGGGTGCAATTGATGGTCTTTTTTACGGATTAATTTTTCCAAGTAGTTTTCAAAGTCGTGAGATTGTTGCATGGCTTCTTTCAATGTGGCAACAGGTAACTCGGAAAGTTCACTGTTGATGAAAGACAATTTACTATTGAGTTTTGCCGCAATGGAACCATATTTACTTGAACGCATTTGAGCCGTATCATCTGTTTGATCTGTACTGGATGCGAGACTTGTGTACGTACCGATAGGAACAATTTGCTCATAAATAGCTGCATAGCCTTGTAATGCTTCATTGACAGCTGTCGCATTAGATATGTTGCCAGCGAATTTCTCAGCAAACCCATCGACTGCTATTTCAAGAGCTGCGATTGCTGCATTATAGTCTTCCTCAGTTTTAAATAAATCCTGTAAATTCCACGTTTCTTCTATCTTTACTTCTGAACGTAGTGGCAAACTTTTAACCAAATCTCATCTCTCCCCTGTATTACGGTTATCGAACTAAATAATAGTATATAGTATAATAGATGGAAAGTAAAAATGAATCAATTTATTGTGATTATTATAGTATCGGGGCGAAGGATGTGCTTAGTATGTTTTTTCTACAAATGTCTGGATTCCCTGGTTCGGGAAAGTCAACGCTAGCTAGAAGGATAGCAAAAGCGGCGGATGCAATTATCATCGATCATGATATTGTCAAATCGACATTATTGAAGTCGTTAGAAACAACTACGTTGGATGCAAATGTTGTTGGTAAAGTAGCGTATGATATCGAATGGGCATTAATTGACTTTCATTTATCACAAGGTCATAGCGTTATATTGGATAGTCCTTGCTTCTATTCGGAAATGGTTGAAAAGGGGGTTAAACTCTCTGAGAAACATCATGCCAAGTACAAATATGTTGAATGTTATTTGAATGACTTAGAGGAGATCCAGAAGAGGTTGAAGAATCGAACGAGAATGATTAGTCAAATTCAGCAAGTTTCTTCAGAAGAGGCGTTTGTAGAATGGGTGGACAACAGTAAAAGGCCCCCAGATCTCGAATGTCTCAGAGTTGATCCTGGGAAGCCTTTAGATAGTTACATAGATCAGGTGATGTCATATATTGGTGAATGAACGATGTGAGTATCTTATTTTTGAGTGAGCCGTTCAATTTCGTCAGCTAAGATAAAGGCCAGGTCTTCGTTGCCGAAAAGTTGGAGTACATCGAGCATTGTTTCGTTATCAATGTTGATATTATCTTCAGCATCAGCTTGTTCGATAATGTTCTTCATGGCGACATTTTCCGGTTGGTGAGGATACGCGCGCTTATACAACTCATGGGGATCTAGCTGATGATTGGTACACCATTGCACAAACAAACGAATCATTAGTTGTTCGTCTTCTTGATATTTTTGAATGACTTGTTCTTCGATGTTATTAAAATCCATTATTATAGGCTCCTTTTTCTATACGCTTATGATTAGTATATAGGATGGAGCCCATTTAGGAGAAAATCAAATCTGATTACTAATAAAAAAATGCACCAACCACTTCACATCAAGTGGGCCATCAACAATCTCGTAGTATAGTGAAGAGTTTTGGATAATCAAATTTTCATTGACGAGAATGCTTAAGGTATTTCCATCTTCATCTTGCAATTGAATACTGAATTGCTTGGTTTCGTCATTCATATTTATTTCCTCGGGCTTTAATTTCCGGACGTGGTAATCTTGAAGGAAATCCAATAAGCTGTCAATTTTGGAATGCTCATCGACATGCCATGTTTCAATGCTGTTGCCTTCAGTAGCCGGTTTTGTGAAGAGTAATGTGGTGGATGTTGAATTCATCGTGCTAAAAAGTTCCGTAAACTGTTTTTCATCGTATTCATGAAAAGATAGCATCATCATATAACTGCCTCCAATGAGAATGGCAATGAGTAAAAGTGCCCTCATTTTCATCGTTAATCCCCCCTACATTTCGTTTCTTTAGTATACGCAGATGCGGGTGGTTAGTAGTGTGCTTATGATAATAAAGGGTATGATTGTTCACACGAGGAAATTAATAGTGGGGGGGATGAAAAATTGGTTTTAAGAAGAATAACACTTCTTCATGAGGAGAAATCAGCGAAAGAGGAATACCCTTTCTCGATACCTTCTATTCAATCCATGACAGAATTGGATTTGACAAAGCGAGTGACTTTTTTTGTTGGAGAAAATGGTTCTGGGAAGTCGACCTTGCTAGAGGGGATTGCAGATGTCTGTGGGTTTAACCCGGCAGGTGGCGGAAGAAATAATACGTATGATGTAGATGCGTCAGAAAGTGCATTGAGTGAACATCTACGATTGTCATGGATGCCGAAAGTAACGAATGGTTTCTTTTTACGAGCTGAATCATTTTATCATTTTGCTTCCCATATCGATCAATTAGGAGCAGAATCCCTTAAGAGTTATGGTGGGAAATCACTGCATCAGCAATCACATGGTGAATCATTTTTGTCGTTATTTTTAAATCGTTTTCAAGGAAAAGCCATTTACTTACTCGATGAGCCAGAGGCAGCCCTATCTCCCCAACGACAATTGACTTTTTTGCGTGTCATGCATGAACTTGTCCAGGAGGAAGATTGTCAATTCATCATCGCGACACACTCACCGATTATTTTTGGCTATCCAGATGCGACGATTTTGAGTTTTGATGATGGAGAAATTAAAGAGACAGATTATGAATCAACGGAACACTATCAGATTACGAAATACTTTTTGGATCACCGAAAGAAGTTTTTGAAAGATATTTTGGACGATTGAAAGAATGTTATAATAACTTTAAGGAAAATGGGATGGTGATGACGATGACGAAAGTTGTAATGCATGCGATTCAAGATGAATACGCAGATGATTTTGCTTGGTGTTTTGGCTGTGGACGATTGAATGAAGAGGGCTATCGTTTTCGGACAGGATGGCAAGGGGAGGAGACGGTGACGTTTTATGAACCATCGTCGAAGCATATCGCGATTCCAGGCTTTGTTTATGGTGGGCTGATTGCCTCGCTTGTCGATTGTCATGGGACGGGTTCATGTGCGCTGGCACTTCATCGGAAGAACGGATATGAGCCGGGTAGTGGGGAAGTGCCGCCGCGATTTGTTACGGCATCGTTGAATGTCAATTATATGAAACCAACACCACATGGAGCTTTGTTGAAAGCGGTTGGAAAAGTGGAAGAAGTTCATCCGAAGAAATTTAAAGTGTTGGTAGAAGTATTTGCAGATGACACGCTTTGTGCAACTGGGGAAGTTGTGGGTGTCGTGATGCCCGCGACATTTGTGAGTAAATAATAGTGCTATAGAAAAAAGAAAGGGCTGTCTAGATAGTCAGTTTTCACTAACTTTTTGGACAGCCCCAGCTTTCTCTATTGCCAAAAGACTACTTTCCATTCCCCGACAAACACTAGTGGAAACTTATCGATCAATTGCCGAAGGTTATCGATCAATTGCCAAGGGTTATCGATCATTTCCGCAAAGTTATCGATCAATTGGGCAGGGTTATCGTCATTTTGGGACCTTTGACTCAATGCGTGGACACGATCAAATTATTTCCAGCTCCTTTCCTTTGCTAAGTGATCATAGTTTCTTCCACCTCAAGCGGTTTCAACGCCTTGGTTTTATCAATATAAATAAATGCATCATAACGATTTCCGATTTGGGTAGGTACGTAATTACCATAGGCTTCAAATTCGGGATTGTAGACAACACCAATCGCCCGGTGACCAATCCATGGAGAAAAGTATTGTCGGTTATCTTCATTGAAAATGAATAATTTGTCGGCAGCACTTGTGTTGTGTAAAAGATCTTCCCATGAATGTTGGCGGGCAGGAGGTACCGCTATTTTTTCGAATGGAACTCCCCATTTATTAGCTGCAATGACTGTGCCCCGATGCGTACCGAACCCTACCGCATAAACCTCGCCTTGTTGGTAGTGTTCACGGAGTAGTTGCCCGACGTTTAGCATACCATCCTCTTGCATTGTCGTAGCCCGGGCATCGCCAATATGCGTATTATGTTCCCAAACGATGATTTTCGAACCGTCCCCGTAATGGTTCCGCACTTCATGAATGGCTTCAGCCATATGTTCGTCTCGAATATTCCAGGAACGCGCATTGTCTTGGAGCATAGCTCGATAATATTCTTCTGCATGTTTAGCAACTAATGCATTCATTTTTAAATTAAGATTTGCCTCTCGCTCGTCCTTATAATGGTCTTTATGCGAACGGATGGATGACAGTAAATTGCTCACTTCATCAATGCATGCTTGCGGAAAATGTGCTGTGGAAATGGCATAATGTTCCGGTAAACCATTGAAAGGTTCAAAACAGGAGAATGCCTTATGTGCTAATTCAAGATCCACGCCCGTGGGATTGCTTTCGGTTAAATACCGAATAATTTCTTCAATTGATTCCCATAGACTATACATATCAATTCCGTAAAATCCTACCTTTTGGTTTGTGGTTTTATTGCCGTTATGCATTTTCAACCAGTCCACAAAATCCGCTATTTCTTCATTGGCCCACATCCATGTTGGCCATCTGTTAAAAGCTTTTAACACTTCCGTGGTAGTTTTTTGTGCTTCTTCATACCCTTTTATATGTCGATTGACACGCTGGGCGGCGGGCCAATCGCCTTCGACTGCGAGGGCAGAAAATCCTTTTTGTTCGATTAACATTTTAGACAGCTTTGCACGAACGGTATAAAATTCAGATGTACCGTGGCTAGCTTCTCCTAGTAGGACGATTTTTGCATCACCGATGGCATCGAGTAGAGGTGTAAAATCAGTATCTGATTCAAAAGGAAGTGCATATTTTTTAACAGCTTCTTCAAGTGTGTAATTCAATAGGAGCCCCCATTTCTTTCAGCTATTGTGCAAGTATGTCCATCTATTCATTTAATAGCCGTTCGAAGTGATTGAAAATCCTATGACAGACAATTGTGGTAATATATAATTGGAATAGTATGAAACATGTAGAGGAGTGGTTCCATTGTTAGAAGGGGTAATAATCGTTGGAATGGTCATGGCTGTTCCGATTACTGCAATTATTACAGATCATAATCGCAGAGTTGTAAAGCTAAAGGCAGAATTTATTCGTGATGAGATTGAGTTGGAAAAATTGAAACAGCAAAACTTCATTGTAGAAACGGAGAAAATGAAGCTCGAATTAGAAAGAATGAAATTGGATTACACAGTTGAACAGAAGCATATTTTAGAATTGAAAAAATAAGGGGTGCTATCAGATGAAGGACGATTATTTCATTCCACCGTACAATGACCTTATGGGAGATATTCTAAAAAAGCACACGGCAGAGGGCGGCATGGATAACTTGAAGGGACAAGGGAAGCCACTATCGCAGGAGTATTTTTCTGGTGATACGTTTCAGCATTTTCAACGAATCGCGAAAGATGCAGGGTACAAACCGCATTGGCTGAAGCTGCAGCATGATATCCGCGATGAAGTGATGGCCATTGCAGCAAGTCCTTTGTCGGCAGAGCTGGAAACTCGAATTGATCAGCTAAATAGCAAAATTTTCGCATACAATCAATCATGTCCACCCCCTATGCAAAAAGGGTCTGTGTCGCTTGCGACGATTCAATCTGCAATTGAGCGGTGGCAATAAAATCGAGGGGGAGTGAGGATGAATCGTCATGGACCATTCCTTTTTGGGATTATCTGTTGTCTTATGGTACTATCAGGATGTTTTCAATCAATACTGCAAGGTAACAGTAAGGACGAAAGTGACACAGCCCCCGCGATGACTACACCTCTAAAAATAGAGCCAGTTATCGTCGAGCCACCGAAAATTGTCATATCGCCGATAGATGAAATGATTGACGAAATGACTTTAGCAGAAAAGATTGGACAGCTTCTCGTGATAGGAGTAGACGGAACGTCGTTTTCAGACGAGATGGACAATCTAATCCGAAATTATCATGTCGGTGGCGTTATTATGATGGGACGAAATGTCTCGACGATGCAGGTAATGTTGCAATTGATGAATGACATGAAAAAAGCAAATGAGCCGAACAAAATCCCTTTATTTATGTCTGTTGATGAAGAAGGGGGAAGGGTTTCGAGGTTGCCAGCTGGAATTGCTAAACTACCCGCAAGTGCAAAGATTGGTAAACAAAATGATGAAACACTAAGTTACAGTGCCGGCATTTATTTAGCTGAAGTACTTCATGAATTTGGCTACAATATGAATTTTGCCCCCGTGTTAGATATCAATAGTAATCCAAAAAATCCGGTCATTGGAGATCGGTCATTGGGAGCAGATCCTGAGTTAGTTGCTAGGTTAGGCGTTGCGACGATGCATGGCATGATGGACAATGGCATCATTTCTGTCGTTAAACATTTTCCGGGGCACGGAGATTCGGTTGTTGATTCGCATAAAGCATTGCCGAAGGTGGAAACGACGTTGGAGAGACTGCGCAATGTGGAGCTTGTACCTTTTCAAAGAGCGATTGATGAAGGTGCTGATGCTGTTATGGTCGCCCATATCTTATACCCAGCACTAGATCGAGATTATCCATCATCTATGTCGAAGGCGATTATCACAGGCTTACTACGTGACGATATGCAATTTGATGGGGTTGTTATTACGGATGATTTGACGATGGGTGCCATCATGAATGACTATACCATTCCGGAAGCGGCAGTACAGTCCTTCATCGCAGGCAGTGATTTGTTGTTAATTGTGAACGGTTATGATAATCAAATCAATACGGTCAAAGCGCTCATGACGGCAATTGAGGCAGGGGACATCACGGAACAGCGATTGAATGAAAGTGTCAAACGGATTTTGACACTCAAAGAGAAATATGATGTATCAAATGACACCGAAGAGCAAGTTGATGTCGATAAAATCAATGAAAAGTACAGCGAGTTTATAGTGAAATAAATGAAACTTCTTTTTATCTCATCCGTATAATAAGATACTAGAGAGTAGGAGGTTTTTTTTATGGAAAGTAAGGATAATTCTTTGGATAATAAAGGATTGAAAATATTGGTGCATGCGAGTGCTTTTTTCATGCCCTTCTTAGTACCGTTTATTATTTATTTGGTCGTTGCGGATTCAGCAGTGAAAAGAGTATCGATTCAAGCGATCTTGTTTCAACTTGTGATGTGGGCATTGATTGTTTTATCAACATTGCTGAGCTTCATCCTCATTGGTATTCCGTTCCTTATTATCTTTGGTTTGATGACGATTATTATTCCAATCTTGGCGATTATCAAGACGCTAAATGGCGAAACGTATAATTACCCGTTTGTCGGTAAATGGTTTTAAGTGAATAAAAAGACGCATTCCGTGATGTGATTCATGCGGAGTGCGTTTTTTGTTTAGGCATGTTCCAGTCCTGACTTGTATAAGATGAACTAAGTAAAATAAGAAGGGAGAGGAACATGAAAATTAAGTTCAATCTTGTGACGCAAATTATTATCGCATTTGTCTTAGCAATTATTTTAGGGAGTGCTTTCGGTAGTTCGATTGATTTCTTGAAACCGTTTGGGGATTTGTTTTTACGGTTAATTAAATTCATCATTGCCCCACTTATTTTATCGACATTGGTCGTTGGGGTTGCAGGAAGCTCTAATCCAAAACAGCTTGGAAGAATTGGCATTAAAACAGTTGCTTACTATTTGGTAACAACTGCGGTAGCTATCGTTATCGGTCTTGCGGTTGCATTTATGATATCTCCAGGTAAGGGCGTCACGATTTCAACAGAAGGATTGGCTATTCCTGAAGCAGCTGCAAAAGAGCCACAAAGTACGATTACAACAGTCTTGAATATTATTCCTGAAAACCCGTTCACTGCATTGGCAGCGGGAAATGTATTGCAAATCATTTTTTTCGCATTATTCATCGGTTTGGCCATCACGTTGGTTGGAGAAAAAGCGCAGCCTGTCTATCGATTCTTTGAAGGTTTTGCAGAAGTCATGTACAAAATCACGGGTATCGTTATGAAAGTGGCACCCATCGGTGTTTTGGGATTACTCGCGCCAGTTGTTGGCCAGTATGGTCTTTCCGTATTATTACCTCTCGTTAAAGTGATACTAGCCGTTTACATTGCATGTATCCTCCACGCTGCTATTGTCTACTCAGCGGCTGTGAAAACATGGGGGAAAATGAGTCCACTTAGGTTCTTCAAAGGAATTTCACCTGCAGCCCTTGTCGCATTTAGTACAGCAAGCAGTTCAGGTACATTGCCCGTAACCATTAAAAATACGAACGAAAACCTTGGCGTACCCAATAAAATCTCAAGTTTTGTTCTTCCGCTTGGTGCAACCGTTAACATGGACGGAACAGCGATTTATCAAGGGGTAGCAGTTGTTTTTATCGCACAATTTTATAACTTGAATTTGTCCTTTACTCAACTGTTGACGGTTGTTTTAATCACGATTTTGGCGTCAATTGGGACGGCAGGGGTTCCTGGAGCGGGCATGATCATGTTGGCAATGGTATTAACGTCTGTCAATATACCACTTGAGGGAATCGCACTGATTGCCGGAATCGACCGAGTTTTGGATATGATGCGTACATGTGTGAACGTTTTAGGGGATGCATCTGCTGCGGTTGTTGTGGCGGGTACGGAGAAAAAACGAAATGAAGTAGAAGTAGTTCCTGTAGATTAACTTACTTGAAAGCGGCTTATGCTAATAAAAGCGTAGGTCGTTTTTATTTATTCAAGGATGCTATACTACTTATGTAGAAAATAGAACGAAGTGAAAGGATGGATATTGTGACGATGATTCGAGTGGAACAACCGCAAGATTTTACAGCTATTAAGCAAGTGAATGATCTCGCTTTTGAGCAAGAAGGTGAGTCGAATTTAATTGCAAAACTTCGAACAACAGATACATTTATTCCTGAACTTTCATTGGTATTTGAAAACGAACAGCGCGACATAGTTGGTCATATTCTTTTTAGTTTAATTACCATTGAAACTGCACAGGGCTCAGTTGAGTCATTGGCACTAGCACCTGTGGCAGTGAAACCAGGCTCCCAAAATAAGGGGATTGGTTCGGCATTAATAAAAGAGGGATTAAAGCGTAGCCAAGGGTTGGGCTATGATTCTGTCGTCGTGCTAGGACATAGTAGCTACTATCCGAAATTTGGTTTCCAACTCGCTAGTTCTAAAGGAATTACAGCCCCGTTTGATGTGACAGATGAAGCTTTCATGGTGATTGAATTACGAACAGGTGCATTGGACGATGTACAGGGAACAGTGAACTATCCCCCAGCATTTTCAGACGTTTAAAAACGAGATTCCGCTGTCATGGAATCTCGTTTTTATGTGGTTCATGATTTCAGCTTATCATTTAAAATGCTATCCTCTAAAACCGAAAATTTATCTCCATAGATTTTCGTGATATGAACCTCTCCCCATGCACAAAGTGACTCCAATATACTTTCTAGACTTAATCCGTATTCGCTCAGTTCATACTCTACTTTTGGAGGCACCTGATTGTAAGCGATTCGGTTGATGACACCATCAGCTTCTAGCTCTCGTAATTGTTGTGTAAGCATTTTTTGTGTGATGGTAGGCATGAGACGCTTCAATTCACTTGTTCGTTTTTTACCATGTGTTAAGTGGCATAGAATGACACATTTCCACTTACCCCCGATTACTTCTAATGTTGCTTCAACAGATATATTGTACTTCTTTTTTGTCATATTTTATCCTCCTCGACTATAGGAACCTGGGAGTACCTATAACACTTTTGGGTACCTATCGTACTTTAAAGTGCGTACTTTTCTTTTGAAACCCTATGACTCATACTAACATTTGTTGATGAATGACACGATATTTTATACTTCGTGTATTCAAACATTGAACTGTAGGAAAGTGGAGGAGGAGAAAAAATGACTTTAGATAAAAAGAGAAGTATGTTTGCGCTACTTGCATTAGCCGTCAGTGCATTTGCAATTGGAACGACAGAGTTTGTTAGTGTAGGTCTACTGCCATTGATAGCCGAAGACCTAGATATATCAGTGACAACAGCAGGGTTAACGGTTTCACTGTATGCATTAGGCGTAATGGTAGGTGCACCGATTTTAACATCTCTAACTTCAACAATGCCACGAAAATCATTGTTGTTATGGATTATGGTAATCTTTATAATAGGGAACGGCATTGCGGCGAGTGCAACAAGCGTTACCGTTTTACTAGTCGCTCGCGTTATTGCTGCCTTTGCCCATGGTGTATTTATGTCGATCGGCTCGACAATTGCGGCTGATTTAGTTCCTGAAAATCGCAGAGCAAGTGCGATTTCGATTATGTTTACAGGGCTTACAGTTGCAACAATAACTGGAGTTCCATTTGGTACGTTCATTGGCCAACAGTTTGGCTGGCGCTTTGCCTTTGTGGCAATCGTAGTCATAGGGATTGTCGGACTGGTTGCGAATAGGATGCTTATCCCATCTGATTTACGACAAAGCGCTCCGACGAGCATGCGGGACCAAGTTAAGCTTGTAACAAATGGCCGGATATTGCTGGTCTTGGGCATTACAGCACTAGGGTATGGGGGAACCTTCGTCGTATTCACCTACCTTTCCCCATTACTACAGACAATCACGGGATTTACGCAAGGAACAATTGTGATGATCTTATTAGCTTATGGAGTCGCTATTGCCATCGGTAATATGATTGGCGGTAAGCTGTCGAACAAAAATCCGATTCAAGCACTGTTTTATATGTTTATTGCACAAGCAATTGTGCTAGTCATTTTGACGTTTACAGCACCGTTTAAAGTCGCTGGTTTAGTGACGATAATTTTCATGGGCTTGTTTGCATTCATGAACGTGCCGGGACTGCAAGTGTATGTCGTTATGTTAGCGGAACGCTTTGTCCCAAGCGCGGTAGATGTCGCTTCAGCAATGAACATCGCTGCATTTAATGCAGGGATTGCCATCGGCGCGTATGTAGGCGGGGTAGTAACAGATTCGATAGGACTCATTCATACCGCTTGGATTGGCGGGGGAATGGTCATGGTTGCGGCACTATTAACAGGTGTTAGTCGAATGTTGGAACGAAAAGATCAGCAGGGGTTGAAGCTGTCTAAAAAAATGGAGGTCATTCAATAATGAGAAACTTACAATCTACAACTTCATTGCATAATGGTGTGAAAATGCCTTGGTTAGGACTCGGTGTATTTAAAGTAGAAGAGGGAAAAGAGCTTGTGAATGCAGTAAAAACTGCGATTGCACATGGCTATCGTAGTATCGATACAGCAGCTATTTATGGAAATGAAGCAGGAGTTGGGCAAGGTATACGTGAAGCGAATGTTGCGAGGAAAGATCTATTTGTTACATCAAAAGTTTGGAATTCCGAGTTAGGCTATGAAGCGACAATTGCGGCATACGAAGAGAGTTTAAGGAAGCTGGAACTAGATTATTTGGATCTCTACCTCATTCATTGGCCAGTTGCTGGTAAATATAAAGAAGCATGGCAAGCATTAGAGACACTTTATAAGGAAGGAAGAGTCAAAGCAATCGGGGTTAGTAACTTCCAAATCCACCATCTTGAAGATTTGATGACAGATGCGAACATTAAGCCTATGGTTAATCAAGTGGAATATCATCCACGTTTGACGCAAAAAGAACTACAAGCATTTTGTCGGCAGCATGCTATTCAATTGGAAGCATGGGCTCCACTGATGCAAGGCCAGTTGCTCGATAATGCAGAGCTTCAGGATATTGCAAGTAAACATGGAAAATCCGTTGCCCAAATCATCTTACGCTGGGATTTACAAAATGGCGTCGTGACAATTCCAAAATCGACGAAAGCACATCGTATTGCCGAAAACGCTACTGTGTTTGATTTTGAATTAACGACAGAAGAAATGAATCGTATGGATAGCTTAAATGAGAATCACCGCGTGGGTCCAGATCCGGATCATTTTGATTTTTAATAGCTAGGATTTGAGATGTCGGTCATATATTGAATGGCTGGGGCCATACATTAATAATTTATAAAAGCAGGGTAATCTTCCATAGAAGATCACCCTGCTTTTATAAATTATTTCATCTTTGCCTTACGAAAACCTGAATAGCAGTCTAGTACACTCGTCACAATGACGGATAGCACAATAATCCCATAAATCCAGCTAATTGCGGATGGAAGATTTTCTTGGGAGTCTTCTAGAATGTTGGAAAAGTAAGTGACGAATTCAGGATTTATTAAATTGGGATTGCTGATAATGATGACGAAGGCAATAACGCTGATCAAATGGACAATTGTATTACTCATCGCAAGTTTGAACGTCCATTGACGTAGCTTGGCTTTATAGGTTAGTAAGAGTAGCTCCAGTAAGATGAGCAATGACACAAGTGGCCAGTAGGAAAGGAGAACGTCATGTTGGAAAACAGTCATGACAAACTCTAACCCACTTTGATCTTCTCTTGATTCGTAAACGCCAATGAGATGTGTAGCCTTGAAATAAACAACGGCCCAAATGATTGTCCAGAAAAAGCCAGCGCCAGCTTCACTTATTTTGATTGCTTTTTTCAGGGGAATGTTAGGAATCTTTTTCAAATCATCCGGTTTCCAGGGGGTACCTGAAAGCGTTAAAGGAACATGAACGTTTGGTGATATCGTGCGATCTAAGATGATAAATACAATGGTTACCCAAAATGCATTTTGGATAGCGGCTTCAATTACAATCCGTATTGCTTCAACGATAAAACCCGTGACATTGAGCATGGATAGTGTGTCAACATTCGAAAGTGAGGCGAATTTTTCGATGATGAATAACGAGAGAACAACAATCGATACAATAGTTAAAGTCAATTTAAGTATCGAAATATAAATATCGTAAAACTTAGGCCCGATTAGATGCATTGGCAGTTCTCGATATTGAGCGGCAAGTGTTGCGGGATTGCCAAGTTTCTCGAGTGCCTGTGTCACATTGTCCTCCGTATAATCGTCTGGTAGCATGTCTTCGATTGTCGAGCGTAATTCTAGTGCAATATCATTACGCATTTTTTCAGGTAATCTACGCGTTACCTCTCGTACATAGATTTCAATCATTTCCATCTGTTTCAGCCCCTTTTAGTACAATTCTTAATTCACTCGTCATTTTTTCCCACTCTGCTTGTAGCAGTTCAAAAACCTCGATGCCTAAATCGCTAATCAAGTAATATTTACGCGGTCTGCTTTCTGTCGTATCCCAACTACTGGATAGTAGTTCTTGTTTTTCAAGGCGTCGCAGTAAGGGATATAACGTGCTTTGATCAATTTCGATTCCAGATTTCTCAAGTAGTTGGACAAGCGAATAGCCGTATTGTGGCGTTTTTAACATACTGAGTACAGCTAATATCAATGTTCCTCTTCGTAATTCTGTCGTCAAGGAATTCAATAGATCACTCATTGGATCACCTCTCTATATAGTGTATGTCATACACTGTTATTCAGTGCGTATCAATTGAAACTAAAATTAATGGGACATGTAGTCATCACTACCCAAAAAAAGAGGGAAGTATTGCTTTGGATAAGCATATACATCATATAAAGTAATTGAAATAGGTGGGGTCATGTGTGTATTTCTTAAAAAAAGCTGTGACAATTGTTTTTGGAAGTTTGTTAGTTGCGATGGGGCTGAATGTATTTCTTATGCCTTTTGGATTATTAGATGGCGGTGCACTGGGAATTAGTCTGATTTTTCATTATGTCATGGGGGTTAAAGTGGGATTCACATTCATGTTAGTGAGTATCCCGATTTTCATACTGGCCTGGATTTTTTATCGATCATTCTTTTTTAATGGCGTCCATGGCATGCTGTTGTCATCTTTGATCATTGATGTGCTGTCTCCGTTGCAAACTATTGGAAAGGAGTTTGTAACATCGCCTCTACTAGCTGCTATTGGTGGCGGGATCATGATTGGGATAGGTATTGGTCTTATGCTACGTTTGGATACGAGTATTGGAGGAATGGATTTATTTGCGCAAATGATTGCGAATAAAATGGGAATGAACCCCGGATGGATGATTTTTTACATTGATTTACTAATTGTTACGGCAGGAAGTTTTGTCATTCCTTCAGTCCAATTGCTATTATCTATGGTGACCGTTCTATGTGTTGGAATGACAACAAGTTTAATTGTATCTAACGTAAATAAAGCGACTAACTAGTTAGGTCTAATGGATTTCTCTTAGAAGTGACTTAAAGTGCTTAAGTCTTACAGTTATGTGCAGGAAGTGTCGAACTATGTACTGCGTTTTGAAATCTTCCGTGGTATGATGGAAGAAAAGAATTGGTAATTTTTATAGGGAAAGGGGGAATGGAATTGAAAACAATCGCTGCATTCATTGCCGAAGCGAACGAATATTGCCGAAATGCAGGAATGAATCCAGATGAACTGCCTCCTACGACAATTATTACTTCCAATCAAAAACGTTTAGATAAGTCAGGCTTATACGAAGAAATTATCTCGGTCACCCGCTTTTTTAGCAAAAAAATTACCGAATTGTTAAAGGATATTCCATTACTTATTACTGTCTCTGACCAAGATGGCATTATTTTAGACATGGTGGGAGACAATCAGATAAAAAAGAAGTTGAGTGATTTGGGCATAAACCTAGGCGTTCAATGTTCAATCAGTACGATGGGGACGAATGTCATTAACCTATCACTTAATCACCATTGGGGACCTGTGGAGATTATAGGTGAGTCACATTATCACCATTACCTTGAAAAAACAGCCTGTTATGGCGTGGCATTTAAAAATACAACTACGGGTGAAGTGCTTGGTTCATTGACCATTATGACTGATTTAACACATCAAAATCCAATGGTACTGATGATATTGGCTACAATAGTGGACTCAATTGAAAGAGAACTGGTATTACGGAAACAAAACAGGCAGCTGAATATGCTGCATCAAGTGATGATGGATAATAGTCAATATGGCGTCATTACGACGGATTTAGATGGTGTCATTTTAGAATTCAATATTCGGGCCGAAATTCTCCTTCGTCAAAAAATCCGTGATATGGTCGGTAACCATGTACAAAATTTGAATGACATTGGAAAGTACATAGAAGCTGTTCTTAATGAAAAGAAACGATATGATGATGTGTATATTACGATTGGAGAAGAGGGAGATCCGTCGCGACGGTTCTGTTTATTCGATGCATTCCCAATTTACGATGATAGTTATCAAACGATTGGTGTATTTGCACAACTGCGAGATATTACAGAAGTGTACAATGTCCAACAACGTTTCAATTTCTTGGCCAATCATGATGAGCAGACAGGATTACCGAATCGTAGATTTTTGACAGCTAACTTAACGAGTCTTATTGAAGAAATGGATGGTATCGAAGTAAACGATCAACTTGCAGTTATCCATTTAGATTTGGATCGTTTTAAGATTGTAAACGATACGCTAGGGCAAAAAGATGGAGATCTCGTTCTAAAAAGAATTGCTAATCGACTGGCGAGTCATTTGGAAGAAAATGATTTTATAGCAAGAGTAGGCGGGGATGATTTCATCTTGATTGTTCCCTTAAAACAGCAGGATGAAGTTCAGCAATTTGGCGATCGACTCGTTATGCTATTTAATGAACCGTTTATTATGAAGGGCTATGATTTTCATATTACAGCCAGTATAGGGATTGCTGTTTTCCCGAACGATGGACGGACATCGGAAGAACTACTGGTCAAGGCTGATACAGCCATGTTCCAAGCTAAAAAGCAGGGGAAAAATCAGTTTGTCCTTTATTCTGATGAATTAGATCCGAAATCACATGATAAGATTTTATTAGAAGCTTCTTTGCGAAAAGCCATTGATTCTGATGAACTTGTCCTTTATTATCAACCGAAAATCAATGTCAAAACAAAAAAGATGATTGGCGTAGAAGCTTTGGTCAGATGGCAGCATCCGACATTAGGCATGCTTCCACCAAGTGAGTTTGTTCCACTTGCCGAAGAAACGGGTCTTATTAAACAAATGGATGAGTGGGTGCTACGGACCGCCTGTAATCAAAATAAGAAATGGCAGGACATGGGGATTTCTCCCTTTAGTGTAGCGATTAATCTATCTTCCAATCAATTTGCGAGTGATTTGTTACCAGACTTGGTTCAATCAGTTTTATGCGAAACTGGATTAAAACCTGAATACATAGAACTTGAAATAACTGAAACGATGACAATGGATGTAGAACATGCCATTCCAACACTGAAGAAATTGAATGAACTTGGCGTTAAAATTAGTATTGATGACTTCGGCACAGGATATAGTTCCATGAACTACTTGACCAAATTTCCGATTGATCGGTTGAAGATTGATCGATCGTTCATTTGGAATATTGAAAAGAACGTGAGTGACTCGAATATTGTTATTACCATTATCCGAATGGCTCATAATCTTGGTCTAAAAGTGATTGCAGAGGGAGTGGAGAATAAAGAGCAACTGCAATTTTTACAGGATCATGGCTGTGATGAAGTACAGGGATTCTACTTTAGTAAACCTTTAACAGTAGAAAATATTGAAGCGGGCTTTTTAGGTATGAAAGAAATAATAGTTGGGAAATGAAGAGGTTATTGTATAAACTAAAATGGAAAAACAAGACCGAGTGTGTAAGAAACTCAGTCTTGTTTTTTAGTTATCTATTCTTTTCATAAATCTTTAGTTTTGTATAGATGGTCCCTAGTATCGGGACTGGAATACTGTGTGTATGTGCATGTTGGTATAAGAATCCTTGTAGATGGTCTGCTTCTAATGGAAGGGACTTTTCCAAGTCACGTTGCATAGATGATTTCATCTCATAAGGCATCGCATTTATTTTATCGAGTAGGGTAGCGGTAATGGTTTCCTGTATAGGTACCCCCATTTTACGCATGATTGCTGCGAGTTCTTCTAATAAGGCGGCAATGGTATGGCGACCTGTCTCCAATTCTATAATCGGACCAATGGGTGATTCCATGAGTGAAGTAATTCCAGACATTGTCGTGATAAATAAATATTTATGCCACATTTCTTGAGTAATTTGCGTGCTAAGCTCGAATGAAGCATTGGCTCCTTTGAAAATGGCTTGTAGTTTTTCAATTCGTGGTGTAATTTCACCGGATCTCTCGCCGTATATCAATTGATGACTTGGGCTTTTTTGCAAAATCGCTCCATGTTCGTCAAGCGTGGTTTCGATAAAACATAGGCCTCCAATGACAGCATCTTCTCCAAAAGCTTCGATTAATTGACTGAGATGAGCAACGCCGTTTAATAGAGGTAAAATAATGGTGTCGTCCTTTACGAAAGGGCGTATATCTTCGATGGCTTGTGCGAGATGATAAGATTTTATGGAAATGATGACCAAATCAAAAACCTCGTTACTATCATGGGTGGTAATGAGACGAGGTTCAATTTCCACATTGCCATGTATACTTTCAATTTTCAATCCAGTCTTTGTTAGCAGTTCTTTCCTGCGTTCCCTAACTAGAAAGGTGACATCCTGCCCTTTTTCTAATAGCCTACCACCAAAGTACCCCCCAATTGCGCCTGCTCCGACAACTAGAATTTTCACGATTTATTCCTCCTAATCAATTACGTTTTGTCAATTCTAGTATACATGAGTTAGACTTATAAGAATATTCTTGGATGGATGTTCATCAATCGGGGTCGCCAGTTTTTTGAAAATTGGGCTATACTAATTCTAGTGCTTGATGAAAGAAAGGAAGATTAGATGACGACGATAAAAGAATCAATAACACTTGGAAATCCTGTTTATCCCATTATGTTTGCTATCGCGGGTTGTCATTTGCTGAATGATACGCTGCAAGCAGTGATTCCAGCCATTTTTCCAGTCCTTGCAGAGGAGAAGGGACTCACCTTTACTCAACTTGGTTTTATAGCCTTTGCACTGAATATGGTGGCATCTGTTTTACAACCAGTTGTCGGCTATCTTAGTGATAAAAAACCGATGCCTTATGCGTTGCCAACCGGTATGCTCTTTTCACTTGTCGGCATAGGGGGGCTTGCTTTTGCCCCGGACTACTGGATGATTGTTGTGTCAGTTATGTTACTTGGTTTTGGCTCTGCTGTTTTTCATCCGGAAGGATCACGTGTTTCGTTTATGGCTGCGGGTTCAAAACGAGGGCTTTCTCAATCTATTTACCAAGTGGGAGGAAATTCAGGACAAGCACTTGCACCATTGATAGGTGCATACATATTAGTTCCTAATGGGCAAAAAAGTGCCGCCATATTTATGATTGTTGCGGCGCTTGGTATTTTTATGTTGATGAAGATTTCGGCTTGGTATAAGGAACAGTTGGAAGAGGAAAAACTGAATAAGCGTAGAAAAGTACTGTTATCATCTATCGGGGATTTAACGAAAAAGCAAGTAGGGGTTGCGCTATCATTACTTCTTGTTATTATTTTCGCTCGCTCATTTTATGTCACAAGCATTACAAGCTTTTTCATCTTTCATTTGATGGAGAAATATAGTTTGCAAAGTGGAGAAGGACTATTATACATCTTTCTCTTTCTAGCATTTGGAGCAGTTGGCACATTTTTCGGTGGCCCAATGGCGGATAAAATCGGTCGCAAGAATGTTATTGTCTTGTCACTTGCTGTGCCAATTCCGCTTTGTATTCTTTTGCCTTACGCTCCATTATGGGCAGTGATTGTCTTGCTCATAGTGATTGGCTTTTTTATTATGCTTAGTTTTTCGGTGACGGTCGTTTATGCGCAGGAGCTTGTACCAAGTAAAATTGGCACAATGGCAGGGCTGACAGTTGGTCTTGCATTCGGCATGGGGGCGATCGGAGCTGTTGTCATCGGGATAATGATGGACCATCTCGGCATTTATACGACAATGATTATTGTGTCATTCCTGCCGATTATGGGGCTTGTTGGGCTGGGACTACCGCGTGATGGGAAAATTACGGCTGCTGGCTAATCAAGGAGAAAAAAGATGGTTTTCGTGAAATAAATAAGTAGCTTATTCTTTCGACTCTCATTATAATGGATAGTCGACGCATTTTGTGGCGTCTAGAAAGAAGGGTGAATAAATTGTCACAAGATCAAAAAAAGAAAATGCTTATATTAATGATTAATATGTTTATTGCGATAGGAAGTTTCGGTATTATTATTCCGATTTTACCCGCATATCTAGTATCAATTGGCCAAGCTGGAAAAGCAGCTGGCTTAATGATTGCCATATTTGCCGGCGCGCAGCTTATCGTGTCACCTATTGCAGGGAAGTGGGCAGATAAGTACGGACGAAGAATTATGATCATTTCAGGGCTAAGTGGATTAGCTTTGTCGATGTTTGTCTTTTACTTTTCGGACTCCATTTGGGTTCTCTATTCGTCACGTGTGATTGGTGGAGTAGGGGCAGCGTTATTAATACCCGCGATATTTGCTTATGTTGCTGATATTACAACGATGGATCAGCGGGCAAAAGGCAATAGTTATATTTCAGCAGCTATGTCACTCGGTATTGTCATTGGACCGGGGATAGGTGGATTTTTAGCAGACTTCGGTTTAAAAATGCCACTCCTTATCTCGGCAATTGTCGGCGTTGGTGCGGTCATATTTTCCGCGGTAATGCTGAAAGAAAGTAAGGATTACACTGTTGAAGCTCCTGATGTGAAATCGGAGCCGATGGTAAAAGAAATTGCACAATCATTCAGCAAGCCGTATTTTATCCCTTTAGTCATCACGCTTGTTATGAGTTTTGGTTTAATGGCTTATGAATCGGTCTTAGGCTTGTTTGTGGATAATCAATTCCAGGCGTCTCCAAAGGATATTGCAATTATGGTCACGTCAACGGGGATTATCAGTGTCATCATTCAGTTATTTGCTGTCGATAAGGTTGTACGCCGATTTGGTGAGGCGGCTGTACTCAATATTTTCCTTGGTGTCGCAGCAGTTGGCTTTTTACTGTCGATTCTTGCACCGAGCTATATTATGTTTTTCGGTGTCACGATGATTATTTTCCTAGCCACTTCTATTTTAAGACCTGTTCTGACCACGCTTATTTCTAAGTTGGCGGGGAACGAACAAGGATTTGCAATGGGCATGAACAATGCCTATATGAGTATCGGAAACGTACTTGGACCGCTTCTCGCAGGATTTTTATATGATGTGCATATTTTGTATCCATTCATCCTTGGATTAGTTGTTTTAGTTTTGACCATGTTTGTTTCGATGAGATGGAAAGGGCCAGGGAGCGCGTTATCGAAGTAATGTAAGAACAATAAATAAAATGCCAGTCTCCGTTATATTTCGGATACTGGCATTTTTTTAGTTTTTATAAATTCGTTTTAGTGCTTCTTTAAATTGTAGTTTTACATTTATTGTCGGTCGGATTGCTGTAGCTTGTTGTTCCGCTTCTTCTACGGAGTTTGCTAGCCCTAGTTCCAACAGTGTAGCTGTTGCGACAGTTCCAGCTCGTCCACGTCCTGTATTGCAGTGGAAGTAGACATTTTTACCGGATTTATAGGCATTGACGACTTCTGAAACCGCAGCTTGTATCGATTGATCTTGGTGTTCCGCATCGTCAACGATAGGTTGATGGATGCTGATTTCACTTGAAAGTGGACCTTTTACTTCTGCGCGTAGATCATAGATGACATCAATTTTTTCATTGGCAAGAAGATTTTCAATCGCATCGACCCCGCCGATGAAAATACGATTGGCAACTAGTTCTTCATAGTTTTTGTTTGTCATAGCTCATCACCTCATATGTAGTATATCATTTCTTTACATAGTGCATGACTTTAGCAGGCAGCTCTAGACAGTTTAATTGACCACCATAAACCGCTGCACCGTCAATGCCGATAATATGGTTTTCACCAAAGAAAATCGAATGGTTATTTTTGTCATTATGTAAGATGGTTGTTGGCGTATGCCCAAAAATGACAGTCTTGTCCCCCTTATAGCCATTGTAGAATTCCTCACGAATCCACATCAGGACATAGGGATCTGTTTCACCAATTGGCGTAGTCGGATGTACACCAGCATGGACAAAAATATAGTCATCATGTTCGATGATAGGGTCCAGGCTTTGAATGAATGCAATATGCCCGGCTAGTTTTTCAGAATGGAGCACAGGCTTGACGAAGGCCTCATCTTCAGGGACAATAAATTCATTTTCACTGAACCCATAGCTTTGCAAGGTGTTGCTACCCCCATTGCGATAAGCCCAATGCTTCCAAGAACGTTCATCGTCCGTTGTTAGTGCTTTGATCATCATGTCCTCATGATTACCTTTTAGGACGATGGCTCCCTGTGCTTGTAGTTCAATCACCATATCGAGTACTTTCCTCGCATCGGGACCACGATCTACATAATCCCCTAACAAAATAAGCTGATCTTGAAGTGAATTGTACTGCACATTGGATAAGAGCTGTTCAAGTAGCTCTAATTCCCCGTGGATATCACTTATAACGAGTGTTCGCTTCATCAATTTTCATCCCTTCGACAATACTTCTTATGCATTAAACGTACATTAATGGTAGAGTATTGTAAATAATTTAAAACTATTGTGTAGATATTTGATGCTAGCGAATTATTAAATTATTAAATATTTGATAGTGAATGTTCTGGTAGCAGTGCTGCATATAAAATCACTTATTTCCTGGGGAATACTGTAGATTAATTATCCAAAGAGAGAATTTTTAGTGGAAATATATTTTTTGCGATGGAGTTAATGTTGAAATGGGGGAATAGTTATTGAAAGAATGGAAGTAAGAGATTCAATTATTATTAAAAAATTAAGATATTACATTATTTATACAGATTAGGAAAGTAGCTAATAAGATTTTAGCTTTGAAAAATAGATGGGAATTATGTAACTTAGTTACGCGCAAAACGATCTACTAGGAAATTGAAGGAAGAGGTGCGTTGTCGTGAGTCGAAAACGTTTTTTATTGTCGCTCTGCTTAGTCATTGTTCTTATGTTATTACAAAAACCTATTCCGGTAGCGGCTTGTTCTTGTGCAATGATACCATCCCCCGCAGAGGGATTTTCAAATGCTCAAGCGGTATTTAGTGGCGAAGTGATTGACATAAAAGAGAATAGTGGTTATGGCAAGACTGTCCTTTTTGCTGTGAAGGAAACATGGAAAGGGACGAATGAGACGAAAGTGGCAATAAAGACAGGTTATCGCGAAATGGATTGTGGTATCGAATTTGTAGTAGGACAAGAATATTTGATATATGCCAATCTATCCGATATGTATGAGGAGCAATCATTAACTACTACCATTTGCAGTCCAACAAAAGAACTGGGAGTTGCTACTAAAGATTTAGCAGTCTTTGGTCCAGGGCAAGCTCCGAAGGATGATGTGATTTCTCTAGATAGTGGGACAACAACTTACTTAATTATCGGAGGAGTCGTATTCATCGCTGGATTGTTTGCGATTTTTGGATGGATGAGGTTTAAAAAAGCTGAATCATAATAGAAAAATCAGTTACCGAAACGATGTTAACGTTTCGATAACTGGCTTATTTAAGTAAACGCCATCATTCGATCGAGTGGGCCATTTGGTTGGATAATATCTGCAAGGTCTAAAATCGGGATTGGGAAATATGGGAATCCCCAGACGCCCGCTGTAATTTCGTATTGCTGAAAGTAGATGACGAGCGTCGTATCTCCGATATAGAAATCTTGGTCACTGCGAATTTCTTTGAATGGTGGATCTAGCAGATCGATATTCCAGTCTTTGATGCGTTGTCGAATGATATCTGATAGCTGTTTTACATAATCACTCCCTGGTTTGAATAAATCTTTCAACTCGTACTGTTTTCCAGTCTTTGTATCGAACGTCAGTGATTTAATAACAGTCGTACCATGCGCGCCACCAGTGAATGAATAGACAATCAGATTCAAACTGAGGAGACCACGCTGGTTGGTTTTGAGTTCAAAGTAGGCCACTAATTCCACAAGACTGGGTTCATAGTAACTTTGCTCAACGAGTAGTTTGTTTAAAGTTGTAACAATGGCATGGTTGATGGTGCTTTGGACATTGATATTAGGTAAGTGGACAACAACAGGGTAATAGACAGTCACTTTTGGTGAGGCATGGGGTAATTTCTTCGATACAATTGACACAGGAAGCTCCATAACAGATACCCTCTCTTTTCACTAGAATAGTTCATCGTATGAGGGAAGGGGTTAAAAAAGAAGAAGACTAGCATTGGGCTAACAAATGACTTTACGGCATGTTACATGTAGAATTAATGTATTAAGTGCTTATGCGGGAGGCTGTACAATGTTAACGAATAAACAGAACTACGAAGAGAAATTGAAGAATTTTGATCCGGAATCTGCAATAGCAACAACTGACAACCATTATTCTGATAAAAAGTTTTGGGACAAGGTCAAGGGCTATGGTAAACAGGCAGGGAAGCAGACTGTCTATTACAGCTTGCTACTATTTTATACAGCAAAAAGTCCAAAAGTGCCAAAGTCGTCTAAGATGATTGTTGTGGGTGCACTAAGTTATCTAATCTTCCCTGTGGATCTAATCCCAGATTTTATCCCGGCGGTGGGTCTTGTAGATGATGCCAGTGTGATTGTAGCGGCTGTCATGAAAATCATTCAGCATATTGATGATGATGTGAAAAATAAAGCGAAGCAGCAATTGGTCAAGTTTTTTGGCGATGACGGGAATTATGAAGATATTGATGGGCAGTTATTGTAATGAAAAAAGGTGAGTGTCTGCTGTTACATGCAGACACTCACCTTTTAAAAATTCATAAGAACGGATTATAAAATCGTCCTTGATTGATAAACATAAAAGCAATCATGAGTAAAAAAATAACAAGTGAAATCACAATGGCGATGATGTCTCTTTTAGTAATCGGCTGAAAACTGTACCAAGTCCGTTTTTTATGTTTCCCAAATCCACGCAATTCCATCACGTTACTAATGGTTTCGATTCTATCTAGACTCGATAGAATCAGAGGCAATAAAATCGAACTGGCATTTTTAATGCGTGTTGGGATAGTTGCTTTTCTAGACATATCGATACCACGAGCTTGCTGTGACAGTGCAATGGTTTTGAAGTCTCGTTGAACATCGGGAATATAACGCAGTGCGATTGAAACAGAATAGGCTAAACGATAGCTGACACCAACTCGATTTAAGGATGCCGCAAATTCACTCGGTTGTGTTGTGACGATAAACAATAGAGCAGGAGGAATAACCGCTATGTACTTGAGTGAAATATTAATTTGGTAAAAAAGTTGTTCAAGTGTAAGTGAATAGCGTCCAATCGAGCCCGTAATGGGATGGGATGTTCCGTAAATAAGTGTTCCTTGGTGTGGTGAAAAAAGAAATATAGCGATATTATTCAGTACGAGAAAAAACAGGATGAAGGCAAGAATAAACCCGATTTCTCTGATTTTCACTTTGGATATTTTGAAAATAATGATACTGATTAAGACGATGCTCAGAAGAACCCGTGTATCATACGTGAGCATGGCGGCACTAGACAATAACAAAAAACAAATGAGTTTCGCTGAGCCTGTCAATCGATGAATGACCGAGTCGCGTTCGATATAGCTTAACAACTCACCGCTCATTGAAACGCACCCCCCGGTCATACTGAATGAATTTTTCGATGAATTGAGCTGGATCTGTTATGTCTAATACATTCGCTAATGCAAAAAGAGACGATTGCTTTAAATGTGCTTGGTCAATTAACTGATGGTCAGCAAGAATACAAGCAGGAGAGCTGTCCGCAATAATTGTACCGTTAGACAGGACGACTGCACGTTTTGTATATTCCATCATGATATGCATGTCATGGGTGATTAAAATAATGGTTACGCCACGCTGTTGTAAACTTTCCAGAAACGTCATTAATTCAGTTGTATGTTTATAATCTTGACCAGCTGTTGGTTCATCTAACAAAATTACAGAAGGTTCCAATACAAGAATGGATGCAATCGACAGCCGTTTCTTCTGTCCGTAGCTAAGCGCGGAAATCGGCCAGTTTCTAAATGGATAGAGACCACAAATTTTCAGTGTCTCTTCCACGCGTTCTTTTATTTCAGGGGCGGATAAGTTTTGTTGTTGTAAACCAAATGCTACTTCATCAAAAATAAGCTGTTTGGAGAACATATGATTAGGATTTTGTAAGACAAAGCCCACACGTTGCCCGCGTTCTTTTATGGAGTCATTTGCACCATCCATGCCATTAAATTCGATTGATCCGGCTGTCGGCTTTTCAAAACCACACAATAGTTTGCCAAATGTAGATTTACCTGTTCCATTTGCACCCACAATGCTAATCATTTCGCCTTGATGAATGGCCAAGTTAATGTTTTTGAGAATCGGATTATTTTCTTGGTAATGAAATGATAAGTCTTTCAGTTGGAGCAGTGGTGAGGATTGTACTTGGTCTTTTTCTTCGATTTGAATAGTCTTTAGCCATTGCTGTATTTTCGGAGCAAACGATTTTACGTCCAACTGATTGATGTCCGTGACGTCCATAGTCTCGCCTACTAGACAGCCGGCGTATTTTAATGCTTTTATGTACAGCGGCTCGCGTATGGAATGTTCGGGAAGTAATGTGCCTGTCAATATATCATTAGGTGTTGTATTGGCAATGATTCTGCCTTGATCCATCAAAATAATACGGTCAACCGATTTGGATAGAACATCTTCCAAGCGATGCTCAACAATTAAAACGGTTTTCTGTTCCTTTTTTTGAAGCTCATCCATTAATGCAATGGCGGATAAACCAGAGGCGGGGTCAAGATTTGCTAACGGCTCATCGAACAATACAATGTCAATATCATTGACGAGTACGCCTGCTAACGCAACGCGTTGCTTTTGTCCACCTGATAATTCATGAATTCGAGCGTGTAAGAAAGAAGCCATGTCTACAATGGTGGCTGCATGAGCGACTCTTTCCCTCATTTCTTCCAGTGCAATCGTATTATTTTCAAGAGCGAATGCAATGTCTTCTCCAACGGTTATCCCGATAAATTGACCATCTGTATCTTGTAATACGGTTCCGACAAGAAGTGAAATGGAGAAAATATCAAGTTCTCTCGTTTCTTTTCCTCGAATCTTCAAGCTCCCCGTAAGCTCGCCATCATAAGCAAAAGGAGCAAGCCCATTCAATAAATGAACGAGCGTGCTCTTTCCTGAACCAGAAGGGCCGACGATACAAACTTTCTCACCTTCATAAATGGTTAAATTGATATCTAGTAAAGTAGCTTCAGCTTGACTATTATAGTGGAAATTGACATTTTGAAATTCGATTAGTGGTTGTTTTGTCATATTCGTCATCCTTTTTTTATTCCTCGTAACTCAGGCTCCCTTTTTTAGTTCTTGTTTTAGCATAGGCGATTAACAGGAATGTTCCAAGTACGCCAACCGTTAAAATATTACTAATTGCTGCGATGGCCCCTTGTGTGAATACTTTATTGGCAGGTTCTGCATAAATGACAATATCGAGTATCGGTGCGATGATAACCCACCCGATAGCTTGTACGGATGCTTGCACAATATTAAATGTAATTATTTTCTTGCGACCGAACTCGCCATCCTGAACGTCGAACTTATTTTTAAACAATCCGATCCCTAATCCCACAAAGGCAGAAACAATGACCCAGCTCCACCAAACAGAACCGTAGGAAATAGCATCTTTTAGTGCATGGCCGATTAAACCGATAAAGAGACCTGCAATAGGCCCGAAAATGGATGAAATAAGTGCAAGAAATGCATAATTTGTTTCAATCGATGTATTTGGAATACCAGTAGGGATAGAAGCAAAACGACCTAAAATAACGAATAAGGCCGTTCCAATCCCAATAGCAACAATGGTTTTTGTCGTGAAAATGGATTTACTCATCTGTCAACACTCCAATCTAGTTTTTGGGGATGATGCTTATTCATAAACAATCCTTATTCATAAACAATCCTTGGTGCTTTACGAATTGTGACTTGCCAGGTTGTTCCTGTGCCAATGCGGTAGGCATCTGCAAATGAGCCTTGGTTGATGGCGATGCCGATATTGTCGAGTGAATTGACATAGACAAGTGGTTCACCGATGTGTAAATCTGCAAAGGATCGACCGAATGTCATGATGTTGTTGTAAATCGTACGGCCATCTGTTGTAATGGCAACTTCAAATGAGTCACCATGCTGTTGCGCAATTTCCTTAAATTGTAGTCTACTAATATTGGTCCATAGATTTCCGAAAGGTCTATCAATAATATCGACATTTCCAGTAATCACTTCTTCTTTTATTTCCGATATTTTCAGTGGTAAAGCAATTACTTTTGTAGTCTCAAGAATTGGCCCGATATCTTTAAATTGAATGACATCGGTAGCAAGCCGTGCACCTGTATATGCGAAAATATCTCGTCCGTGGAATGTATGAGATTCGCCAGAGTTTGGAAGACGATTGATTGTTTCGTCAATTTCCCGGACTTCGGTAATGCCAATGAATTGTGCTACATGTGTTAATGTTCCGTTATCAGGTGTCACAATATAGTGGTTGTTGACGGTTTTGGCAACAATTCCACGTCGCTCTGAACCTACACCAGGGTCAACAATCGATACGAAAACCGTGTTGTCTGGCCAATAGCTAATCGCTTGTAATAATCGGTACGACGCCTCCCAAATATTATATTGGGGAATCTGATGTGTAATTTCATAAATAGGAATGCCGCGTTGAACAGCGTTTGCTACACCATGCATCGCACTAACAGCACCATCACTTTTGCCGAAATCTGATTGAAAAACTAATAAACCTGTTGTCATAACCAAACACTCTCCTCGTCTTAAAAGTATATGAAACTAGAAAACAAAAAATCCCGCCCCATCCAATCATTAATTGATTGAAAAGGACGAGATGAATGCTCGTGTTACCACCTTTTTTCGTTGCCTACTCACATAGACAACCTCAGCAAGTACAAAATCCTATTGTGATGGATTTTAGACTGTGATATAGATAACGGGTACCAACTCCCGCTGCTAATCTACTGATGCAAGCAAGTTGCACGTTCAACGCAGAGCTCAGAGGCCATTGTTCAAGTGGAGTTTTTCTGCTTCTTTTCAGCTACCGAAGCTTTCTGTAAGAAATCCTATGCACTTTACTTTTCTCTTCAACGCTTATAAGTTATTAAAATG
The DNA here is from genome assembly GCF_033485175.1 of Sporosarcina sp. YIM B06819. NCBI lineage: Bacteria > Bacillati > Bacillota > Bacilli > Caryophanales > Caryophanaceae > Sporosarcina > Sporosarcina sp. YIM B06819. The sequence continues at coordinate 88,982 of NZ_JAWLIQ010000001.1, forward strand.
TACTTTACACGAAGATGAAAGAAAGGTCAATGTATTTCGAGTATTCTTTTTAAGGCGGTTTATTAACCACGATTTTTTTCCACCTTCAACTTGTTAAATGTCAAGTGATGTCCGATAATTAAGTGTCGAAGTAAACGACAGAGAACAACGAGCAAAATAATAACAAGTGCCTGCCGTCCTGCTTCGCTTTTTAAGTGGATTTATGGTAAGATTTAAGTTCAGATTAGAAGAGGACGTGAAGTTGAATTGATTACAATTACAGTACCACAACCAGATATTACAATTGTGCAGCGTAAACAAGAAATGGCTCCAGGAGTTGCGCCGATTAAACCAATTTATGGCTTTATTGATTTCCACGAAATTCCTCGCGATAAGGGCGGCATCATTTTATTTTATAACAATAAAGATGAATTGTTGTTTGCTGGGAAAGCGCGTAAACTTCGCCAACGTGTCAAGAAGCATTTTGAAGACATGGTATCACCGATCAAAGACCATCGCAATGAAGTGAAAGAAATTGCTGTCATTATCGTAGAAGATCCAATGGAACGAGAAATCTATGAAACGTATATTATTAATACGCAACGTGCGAAATATAACGTCGATAAAGTATTTTTTGAGTGAACTTGAATCAGCGTAGACCCTGCTGATTCAACATTTGGACGCAATTACGCCGAGGGTAATTGATTAAGTTCGATGAATCGAAAGCTGACTGCCATGTGCAATCAGCTTTTCTTTTTGACTACATACATATGAAAAGGGTGGAAGCATGGACGAAAGATTGCAACAGATTATTGACGAGGCAAGAGTGAACTTTGGATTGGATGCATATGAGTTGGAGAGGCATTCGATTAATAAAGAAAGAGATAGCATGGGTGAGGCTTATTATATTGTCAATATGGAGTGGTTTCCAAAAGAATTGACTGAACCCGTGGAAGACGACATGAATCCGGCGGGCACTGCGTGTATGGACTATAATATTCAAGAACAGCGCTTTGATAGGATTATTTTCACTCAGGAGCAATCATTTTCAACGATATCACCATTTGTAGGAAAAACACTTGAAGAAGTGGCGACTTGGCTCGAAAAGCAAACAGGATTGACGTACGGCATTGATTTTAAACTTACACAAGCTTGCGGCGATGAGTTCCATTTTGAAATGGATATAGAAGGCGTTCGTATGTCACCAGGTTGTATGATGATTGTGGAATTTGATGAAATGGGCAAACTTACTTCCTATTCAAGATATGGTACTGCTCCCCGTGAAGAGGACATCAAGAAATCTGCATTCACGCTAACACTGGAAGAAATCGAGCCTCTCGTTAAAAAGCAGTTACAACTCGTTAACTTTCCGTCTGAATCAGAAAATCGATTCATTCCGGCCTACGCGATGGAGGAAGTATTTGTGACAGTGGACGGCCAACGGATTATTCCATTTTTTGAGCATGAACGTACAATCGTAAAAGTGGATGCAGTATTGGAATGGGATCATCCGCTTGTGCAAACATTTAAGCGTGAAGAACTACACTTCGTTTCTGAATCAACTGTCGAAGTGGCGTTTGGTCAAGTCGCCGCTGATGATAAATTACTATTGACAGACCATCAAATTGAGCGCAGCAAAGGGGTAGTACGTGATGTCTTACGTTCAGAATACCCACATGAATCGGGAAAATGGCGGCTTGCGGAACTTCGTCGTCAAGAGAATTTCATTGAAGCGCATTGTAGGTGTATGACAGAAAACTCGACAGTATTTAATCGTAAAGTTGTTGTGTTTATCAAACCAGAAACTATGTCTGTTTTGAATTTTGTAGATAATGGAGCGATGGTGGAGATATTTGATACGTTTGCTCCAGCCGAACAAGCAGTTGTTACACATGACGAAGCTTTTGAGAAAATGGTGCCGTATATTACGCTTGATCCGACATATGTTTATGATGAACTGACGGGGAAATATATATTGTGTGGACTGCTTGATGCTGCGGAAGCGGTGGATGCAGTGACAGGAGAAGTTATTTCGTTGAATGATCTTTAAAATGGGAAGTGAGGATACTGTAACAGTGGTGTCCTCATTTTTTTTTGTAGTCGAGTTTCGCGTCTATCACTATAATTTTCTGACATGAAAAAACTTTTGCTTTACATTTCATCATGAATCTTTTACTATGAAGATAGAAAGTTTCCTAAGGGAAAGAACTATCACATTCATTTTTTTTGCCTATAAAGTTTCCCGAGGGCAAAAAAATTTACAATATAAGTTGCCTTGAGGAAACTTATTGCATATCAATAACTATATGGAGGTGTCGTGCAATGAAAAATGCAATGACTGTGTCAAATTTACATGTGTCGTATTACGGAAAAGAAGTGTTACAAGATATCGGATTTACAATTTCAGAAGGGACATCAGTTGGGATTATTGGACCGAATGGGGCGGGGAAGTCGACTTTGCTCAAGTCATTACTCAATTTGATTCCGAAAGACAAGGGCGATATAACCATCCTGGGCTCTACGCTGAAAGAGGTGCGTAAACGAATCGCTTATGTCCCGCAGCGTAGCACAATCGATTGGGATTTCCCGATTACAGTAAAAGATACCGTACTGATTGGCACGTATCCGACACTTGGCATCTTTAAAAGACCAGGTCGGAAAGAGAAGGAATTGGCGTTGAAATGCTTGGAAAAGGTAGATATGGTCGCGTTTCAGAATCGGCAAATTGGCGAGTTATCAGGCGGCCAGCAGCAGCGAGTTTTCTTGGCCAGAGCCCTTGCGCAACAAGCAGACCTGTTCTTACTCGATGAACCATTTGTCGGAATTGATGCAACGAGTGAAGAAATGATTGTCAATATTTTAAAAGAGTTGCGTGATGACGGGAAAACAATCATTGTTGTTCACCATGATTTGAATAAAGCAGAAAAGTATTTTGATGAACTGCTGTTGTTAAACAAAGAGTTAATTGCGAAGGGCCGCGTGAAAGAAGTGTTTACACCTAAAAATATAGTCAGTGCGTACGGTGGACAATTGTCCTTTTTAGATGAGGTGATGGCGAAATGATGCAATTTATCGAAGCGGTTATGCAATATGGTTTTCTTCAAAAAGCACTGATTACATCTGTAATGGTTGGTATCATTAGTGGCGTTGTCGGTTGTTTTATCATTTTAAGAGGGATGGCGTTAATGGGGGATGCGATTTCTCACGCGGTTTTACCAGGTGTCGCAATCTCCTTCATGCTGGGTATTAATATCTTCTTCGGGGCTGTAACAACGGGTATTTTAACAGCTATTGGAATCGGCTTTATCAATCAAAATAGCCGTATAAAAAATGATTCTTCAATTGGTATCATGTTTACAGCTGCATTTGCTGTTGGGATTATTCTCATTACAGTCTTGAAAAGCAGTACAGATTTGTATCATATTTTGTTTGGTAATGTGTTGGCTGTTAGACCTTCGGATATGTGGATTACACTTATCGTCGGCATCATTGTCTTGGTCAGCGTGTTTCTGTTTTATAAAGAATTGCTCGTCAGTTCGTTTGATCCAATTATGTCGCAGGCGTACGGTCTTCCGAACAAGCTGATTCACTATTTTCTAATGGTGTTGTTGACGCTTGTGACAGTCGCATCGCTACAGACTGTAGGAATTATTTTAGTAGTGGCAATGCTCATTACACCAGCATCGACAGCTTATTTACTGACAGATCGATTGTCCACGATGATCTTCCTGTCGGCATTATGCGGCACGATTTCAGCGGTCATCGGCTTGTACTTGAGTTTTACGTATAATCTTGCGTCGGGTGCAACGATTGTTCTTGTTGCCACGGCTTTGTTTTTCGCAGCCTTTATTTTCTCGCCAAAACAAGGATTATTGTTGCGAGCTATTCGAGTAAATAGACAAAAGTCAGCCGTCTTATAAGCGGTATTCTAAATGAAGAGGGGAAGTTATTGAATGAAAAAGAGTATGTTACTGATTGCAATGCTGGCTATTGCAGCCATTGTATCGGCATGTGGCCAGGGCACATCTGCACCGAAAGAGAAAAGCGATAAATTGCAAGTCGTTGCTACGTATTCGATTGTGTACGATATTGTAAACAATGTGGGGGGGGATTTGGTCCAGGTACATAGTCTTGCACCGATCGGATCGAACCCTCACCAATATGATCCACTTCCAGCAGATGTCGCGTTGACGACAGATGCGGATGCTGTATTTTACAACGGGTTAAATTTAGAAGAAGGTAATGCCTGGTTTACGAAATTGATGGAAACGGCAGGCAAGTCGGGGGAAGATGCACCCGTATTCCGTGTAAGTGAAGGGGTTGTGCCGATGCTCCTGAATTCAAAGGAACATAAAGGGGAAGAAGATCCTCACGCATGGCTTGATGCGCGTAACGGTATTAAATATGCAGAAAATGTTCGGGATGCCTTAATAAAGGTAGATCCTAAAAATGCGGATAGCTATACTAAGAATGCAGATGCTTATATAGCCCAACTTGAGGTTGTTCATGAGGAAATTATGGATAAGATGAGCCAGATTCCGGAAGAACGGCGTATCCTCGTAACGAGTGAAGGGGCTTTCAAATATTTCACTGCAGCGTATGATGTTCGTGCGGCCTTCATTTGGGAAATTAATTCACATAATGAAGGAACGCCTGAACAGCTAACAAGCATCATCTCGATCATTAATGAGGAAGATGTTCCGGCGCTATTTTTAGAAACAAGCGTTGATCCGCGAAGCATGGAGATGGTATCAAGAGAAACGAAAGTACCGATTCATGGCAAGATATTTACAGACTCTCTTGGAGCACCAGGGGAAGATGGCGACACGTATATCAAATTGCTACAATGGAATACGGATATGATTTATAGTGGTTTGAAGAAATAAAAAGTAGCTAGGATCTCACATTTAATTGAGGTCCTAGCTGCTTTTTTTAGTTCATATTCACAAAAATCTCTTCAAGATTCGCTTCCTTTTTCAATAAACCCGTTGCCTTCATCCAATCGGCAGTTACTCTCCATGTCTCTTCGTCTTGTTCACCAAATGTACTAGGAGACTTCATTTTCGGCAGAAGAATTGAGAGGGACTCTTTTTCTACTTCTTTAACGAGTGGGAAGTTGGCTTCGTCTTGGTGTTTTAGCAAAATAGATAGCGCTTCTTCCGGGTCCTTTTCCATATCATCAAAAGCTTTTCCAGCTGCGCGCCAAAATGCTGCGATATTTTTCTGTTCTTTCTTCCAAGTATCATCACTTGTCACGACGACTAGCTCGTAAAAGGAAGGTACACCGAAGTCTGTCGGGTCGATATAGCCCGTAGGAAATCCTTCATATTCTAGTAAGGGTACTTCGTGATTAATATATGCGCCGATGACAGCGTTCGTTTTCTTTGAAATCAATGAAGAATTCAGCTCGAAACCAACATCTACCATATTAACTTTACTGTAGTCAGCATCGTCAGCAACCATCATCGTCTCAAGCATTGCTTCATTCAAAGGAATGCCAGTATAGCCGACTGTTTTCCCTTCCAAATCTTTCGGTCGCTCAATGCCACTCTCTTTTAGAAAAGCAACATGATTCAATGGTGAGCGGACGAGGACGCCGACGGACTTTACGCCGATGTCCTGTTCAGAGCGTGCGATAATGACATCCGGCTGATATGTGATACCCATTGTTACTTTTCCTGCAGCGGCAAGATTGATTGGGTCGGTCGGATTTGCTGGAAATTGAATATCCAGTTCGATACCTTCATCAGCAAAATAACCTTTTTCTTCGGCGACGTAGAGGAAGCTATGTACTGCATTTGGATACCAATCGAGCATAATACTTACTTTTTCGGTTTCTTCTTTATTGCACGCGCTAACCAATAAAATAAGCGCAATGCCGGTTAACAATAAGGTGATCTTCTTCAATTTTTTATCCTCCATTTTAACATGCGATTTTCAATAATGGTAACGCCTATGAATAAAGTAATGCCGACGATCGTGAGTACAAGAATCGGCGCGAACACTGCCGCGCCATCGAATTGTGTCATCATGCGACGGCTAAAGTAACCGAGCCCGGCCTGCGCACCGAGCCATTCTCCAATAGCTGCCCCAATTACACTTAAAGTCACCGCGACTTTCAACCCGGAAAAGAAATGAGGAAGAGCAGTTGGGACAGAATATTTCAAGAAAATATCTTTTTTTGTAGCACCCATTGTTAACAATAATTCCTGCATGTCTTTTTTTCCGGATGCCAGTCCATCAAATGTATTCACTGTAATCGGGAAAAAGGTGATGAGTACAGTGACAGCGACCTTGCTCCAAATTGTATAGCCGAACCATAGAACGAAAATAGGTGCAAGTGCGATAATGGGAATCATTTGGGATGCGATGAGAATCGGATAGAATGCCTTTCGTACGCCCGGACTGGCAGACATCCACACTGCTATTATGGACCCTGCAACGATTGAAATGATAAGCCCGATGATGATCGTTAGCAAAGTCGCTGGCAAATGATTCAGTAATAATACTTCCTTTAGCTCCCAAAACCGACCTAAGATTTGAATGGGAGAAGGCAGGATGAACGGTTTGTCGTAAAGGCGTGCACCTAGCTCCCAAAAACAGACGAACAGTATGAAAATCATAAGGGAAGAAGTATTTTTCATACGTGTACCTCGCTCCGCAGATTACTAAGCAACCGCTCTTTCAGTTCGAGCATTTCGGGATGATGTAAATCAATACGTGTTCGTCGTCTTGCAAGAGGTACTTCGATCTCTTCGATTGAATTGACCGGTTTATTTTTCAATAGAAAAATACGATCGGATAGAAATAAGGCTTCTTCGACATCATGGGTTATGAATAAAACCGTAACTTGTCGCTTTTTCCATTGGTCGATCAACCATTCCTGCATGGAGAGCCGTGTGATGGCATCGAGTGCTGAAAAAGGTTCATCCAACAGTAGTAAGGGATTGCCAGACAAGACTGCGCGTAGAAAAGCTACACGCTGTTTCATACCACCTGATAATTCGGCTGGATAACGGTCTTCTGTTCCGGCAAGCCCAAATTCATGCAATAGTGGCTGGACCAGTTCACGTGCGGGCTGCTTATCCATCCCTGAGATTTCAAGTGGGAGGCAGGCATTTTCTAAAATGGTTCGCCACGGTAGAAGTAGATCTTGTTGTGGCATATAGCCTACTTTTCCAAGGCGATTGCCGTCTGGATTGTCCGCAAGTGAAATGGTCCCTGCTGTAGGTTCATCCAACCCGGTAACAAGGCGGAAAATCGTACTTTTTCCCGAGCCACTCACACCGACAATCGAAATGAATTCGCCAGGATGGATGGTAAATGACAGTCCATCGAGTATGTTGCTAGCGGATGGATAATTAAATGAAATACGGTCAAACGCCAACATGAAAACTTTTTTCTCCAGGCCACATCTGTTTGTCGTTTGCCATATCCCAGAACATGTATTCAAAACGTGTCGTATTAAGGAAAATTTCTTCGAGTTTCAACAGTTCATGTTCAGGTTTACCAGCCGCAGCTTTATCCATCAATTCGATGCACCAACTAGCGAGTTCACCGAATTCGTCTGATGAATACATGCGGACCCAATCTCCGTATAACGGATGATCTTTGGCACCTGGAATAGCATTCAGCTCCTTGCCAATTTCCCAATAACTCCACGCACAAGGAAGCAATGCCGCAATGACTTCTGCAACTGTCCCATTTTGGCAAACATGCAACATATAATGCGTGTACGCAAGCACAATAGGGGACGGCTTTGCGGCTTCAAGTTCTTGTACCGAAATACCAAATCGTTGTGCATAGCTTCGGTGTAGGGCCATTTCGGTGTTCAACGTACCATCAAGTAGCGTTGCAAACTTGCCCATCGTTTCCAAATCGTCCGCTTTAACAGCGCCAATCGCAAACACTTTTGCGTAGTCAATTAAATACAAGTAATCTTGCACCATATAAAATCTAAATTTATCCGGATCGAGCGTCCCATCACCAATACCTTGCACAAATGGATGGCTATGATTCTGTCTCCAGATTGGTAAGGTCTTTTCAAGCAAGCGGTCAGTAAATTTCATAACTAAAACACTCCCTTTTTATTTTTATCCAATCAATCCGCCGGAGGCTTTAACTTTACTTGGAAGAATAAAGTTAAAAACCCACTCCTTGAAGAAGAAGTGGGTTGTGGACAGTCAAAAATATCCGGAAGATAGACCGGCAGAATTTCTTGTCAGCACCTCTTCCTTACGCTGGTATTAACCAGTTCAAGTTATAAGGGTCAAGGCACATGCCTCTCTCAGCTCTGTTAGAGCACCCCTAGCGGTGGATCTTATGCAATTGGACTTGCCCCCATTATAGGCATATGTAAATCACAAGGTCAACCATTAGTATGGAAATAGGAGGAAAAGTGGCAATGGATTCATTTTTTCGGCCTAGTCCTGTAAAGTAGTAGCAAAGAGGGTCGAAAGGGGACAAGACATTGAAATTTTTCCATACGGCGGATTGGCATTTAGGCAAACTAGTTCAAGGAGTTTATATGACAGATGGGCAGCGCTATGTGCTGGATCAGTTTATTGAAGCGATAAAAGAAGAGAAGCCAGATGCGGTTATTATCGCAGGAGATTTGTATGACCGGGCAGTACCGCCAACTGAGGCAGTTGCGTTGCTCGATGAGGTACTTGAAAAAATAATACTAGAATTGAAGACGCCTGTTCTTGCAATCGGCGGCAATCATGATAGCCCGGGGAGGCTGAACTTCGGTAGCGGTTTGATGCGGGCTAACGGTTATCATATTGCTGGTCAAATGGCGAAGGACATTGAGCCAGTCGTTCTGTCGGATGAATTCGGTGAAGTTCATTTCCACCTAGTGCCGTTTGCAGACCCTTCCGTTGTGAAACATCTTCACGATGATGCCACAATTTCCAATCATAATGATGCAATGAAAAAAGTAACAGAAAGTATTTGTGCAAACTTGCAGGAAAACGCGCGTCATGTTTTTGTTGGACATGCATTCGTGACTTCTCACGGAGAAAGTGAAGCGAACACGAGCGATTCGGAACGTCCGCTAGCTATTGGGGGCGCTGAATATGTATCAGCACATCTATTCGAGCCATTCCATTATACAGCACTCGGTCACTTACATCAGGCGCATTATGTGTTGAATGAAACTGTTCGCTATGCAGGTTCGCCCATGAAATATTCCATTTCAGAACAACATCACAACAAAGGATTTTTTGTTGTTGAACTTGATGCTGAAGGACAAGTGGTTGTTGAAAAACGGGAACTGATACCCCAGCATGATATGCGGACAGTGGAAGGCACAATGGAGGACATTTTATTGCATGCCATTAGTGAAGATTATGTATTCGTTAAGTTGCTAGATGACACGCCGGTTTTATTCCCAATGGAAAAGGTTCGGTCGGTCTATCCGAATGCAATGCATGTTGAACGGAAAATGTTTATGCCGTTAAGGAATGAAGAGAATGAACAGCGGATTGACCATGGAAAACAGGATGATGTGGCACTTTTTAAAGCATTTTACGAGGAAATGAAGGGTGAAGCGGCGGATGCGGAAACAGAAGAACTGTTTGCACAAGTGCTTCACGAAGTTATGCACAAGGAGGGGCTTGCGCAATGAAACCTATCCAATTAACAATGACAGCATTTGGACCGTATAAAGGGACGGAAGTCGTTGATTTTAGAGAGCTAGAAGACAATCGGCTGTTTGTGATTTCTGGTGCAACGGGTGCCGGAAAAACGACGATTTTTGATGGGATTTGTTTTGCGTTATATGGACAAGCGAGTGGCGAAGACCGAGTGGATAGTGGAGCGATGCGCAGTGATTTTGCGGATGATGCTGTACCGACAACGGTTGAATTGTTGTTTGCTATACATAACCGAACGTATCGTATACTGCGGCAAATTCCGTATATCAAACAAGGTAATAAAACGAAATCGGCTGCCCGTTATGAGTTTTATGAAGTGACAGCTGATGGAGAAGTACCAATTGTTGATCGGCAAATTGTGTCTGAAATTGATAGAAAAGCTGAGGAGCTAATTGGTTTTACACAGGCCCAATTCAGCCAAATTGTCATGCTACCCCAAGGGGAATTCCGCAAGTTTCTAACATCTGATACAGAAAATAAAGAAGCAATTATGCGGAAAATATTCAAGACAGAACCTTACCGTGAAATTGTAGACAAGTTGAAAGGCAAGAAGGATGCAGCGCAAACGGCACTTCTCGGCGAAAAACAACAAAAAGACGGACTCGTTAAGCAAATACCATCACTATTACCGCAGCGCGAATCGGCTATTTTTGCCTTATTGGCAAATGATAATGTTAATGACCATCAAGTGATGAGCGCGTTGGAGACGGAACAGGTATTTTATAATGAAAAAGTAACGGTTGATAAACAGCGTTATGAAACGGCTGTTCAACAACATGCGGAAATGCTTGAAAAGTACCATGCAGCCAAAGGATTAAATGAGCGATTCGATGAGTTAGCACAAAGAAAAGCAGTCTATGAAGAGCTATCGAATAAGGTCCCATTTTTGGAAAAAGAGGCGAAACGGCTTGGGGATGCAGAACGTGCAGTGGCGATTGAACAATTGGACATGCAGTTTGTAGAGCTTAAGAAAGAAGTGGGCATTAAACAAGAGCATCTTGAAAAAGCTGTTCGTACCGTTCAAGTCATCGCAAAAGAAGTAGAAGAGATTGAAGCACAGTATAGTATTGAAGAAGGAAAGAAGCCTGAACGTGAAGAATTAGCAGAGAGCTTGATTCGATTACATGACGCATTGCCACAGGTTGCAGCGTTGGCTTCTAAAAAAGAGACGCTCGCCATGCTGAAAAAAGAGTTGCATACACGACAAATAGCATTACAAGCAACCACCGAAAAGTCAGCCATTGAAATCGAAAAAGTGAATGCCATCAAAAATCAGATAGAGCAATTAGAAAAGAAACTAAGCATATTCGATGATCAAGTTGAATTGCTGGCAGCAACGACTGAAAAAAGCCGTAGTGTTGATGAATTTATTGCTTTGGCGGCACAAACAGCTATATTTGCCAATGAGCGTAATAACCAAGAAATAGTATATATGGAAAGTAAAAAACAATACGAAACGTTAGCGCAACATTGGCTCATGAATGAAGCGGCAACATTAGCAGCGACGCTTCACGACGGGGAAGCTTGCCCTGTTTGTGGTAGTAGTAATCATCCAGAGAAGGCGCATCGTGGAGAGGTCGAGGTTACCAAGGAACAACTTGAAAAGGCGAATGCTGAGCTTGCACGTATTGAAAGCAGTTACCGTACAGCGGTAGCGAATTATGACAGTGCTTTCAAGCAAACAGCATTAAAAGAGAGTGGACTTGTTCAAATTGATGTTGATGTGGAGCATGTAGAAACAGAAAGTAGTAGCCTGCAAGTCATGAAGAAGCAGTTGGAACAAGAGGTGAAGGTACTTCGTGCAACGCGGCAAGAACTGAGTCAATTAAAGGACCAGCTAATGCAGCAAAGCAAAATTGCTGAAGAATTGGTGCAACATAAGGCCGTTATCGAACGTGCTGTTTTTGACTGTCAGGCATCGTATGAAAAAGAACAAGCCCTTTTTGAACAAACGTTGAACGCTATCCCTGAAGATGTGCGGGAGCTGAACGTACTAGAGCAACGCATTGCTGCATTGACACAACAAAAAAGAGCATTGGATATTGCATGGGAATCAATTCAAAAGCGACGTGAAGAAAGCAAAGAGCGTCTAACTGCTAGTAAATCGGCTGAAATGCATATGAAACAGGCGCTTGTAGAGGCGGAAGGAAAGCAACGTACTGCAAAGCAACGATTTGTAGAGGCATTACAAAAATCGGAGTTTGCCACGGAGCAAGCTTATCACGAAGCAAAAATGGACGAAGCTTCACGTACGAAATTGAAATCAGATATTGAGAACTTCAAACAACAGTTTTATGCTGTACGTGAAGCAGTGAAAGAGCTTGCGGCATTGCTTGAAGGGAAAGAGAAGATTGAAATAAGTGGGCTGAATCAGGCATTAGTCGAATTGAAAGCCACTTATGAAGCAGCTTTAACAGCGTATAATAGCTCAGTGGAATTTGCCAAGCTGGCTACACAATTGCAAGAGAAAATAGGGAAATCTATGACAATCGTTGCGACGCTTGAAAAAGAATTCGGCAAAGTGACCGATTTATATGATGTTGTCAGAGGGCATAATGGATTACGTTTGTCATTTGAACGTTTTATTCAAATCGAATATTTGGAGCGAATTATTCAGTCCGCGAACCTACGACTTAAAGAAATGTCGGGTGGTCAGTTCGAATTGATACGCAGTGATCGTCAGGAAGTTCGGGGTAGGCAAAGTGGGTTAGGCCTTGATGTCTATGATGCTTATACGGGGCAAACACGCGATGTGAAAACATTGTCAGGTGGCGAGAAATTCAATGCATCTCTTTGCCTAGCACTTGGTATGGCAGATGTTATTCAAAGCTTCCAAGGTTCGGTGTCGATTGATACGATGTTTATTGACGAGGGCTTCGGTTCATTGGATGAAGAGTCATTAAATAAGGCGATTGATACGCTCATTGACTTACAGAAGTCGGGGCGGATGATTGGTGTTATTTCACATGTTGAAGAACTGAAAGTGGCATTTCCTGCTATACTCGAAGTGAAGAAGTCGAGGGAAGGGCATAGTCACACTCGCTTTTTAATCAAATAAATTGCTAGATACACCCGTATGACAAAAAGTCTTTGTCGTAGGGGTGTTTTTTAACAAAAGTAAATCAAACAATGTCATCCTTCAAGTGCCCAATTATTATTCTAATTGCAACCTCACGATTCTAATTGCAACTCCGCGCTTTTAACTGTAACTCCACGATTCTAATTGCAAAATCGACTACCCAATTAAACTCCCAAATAAGTATTTTCAAAAAATTTTCAGTAATATATTGCATTTCGCTGATGAAAGAGGTATTATTACCTCAGTGATATATTGCATATAAGCGAGTTAGACATCTAAGGGGGAACTAAATTATGCAGAAGAAATTACCGTTTACATCGTATCTTGTTATTGGTGTCATGTTATTCGCTTTATTTTTTGGAGCTGGAAATCTAATATTTCCCGCACAACTTGGACAGAATGCGGGCACAAATCTTTGGCCAGCTGTTTTCGGATTTTTAATTACAGGCGTAGGATTACCGTTTCTCGGAATTTTAGCTATTGGATTTTCAGGGAGTAGCAACTTGCAGGACCTTGCAAGTAGAATCCATCCCACGTATGCAGTGATTTTTACATCGCTTCTTTATTTAACAATCGGACCATTTTTCGCAGCACCACGTACAGGGGCAGTTGCGTTTGATATTGGCATTGCGCCTTTTATTAGTGAAGGCAATATGCAGATTGCGTCTATTATTTTTACGTTGATTTTCTTCGGTATTACATTGTGGTTGTCGTTGAATCCAGCTAAAATTGTTGACCGCGTTGGGAAAATACTGTCACCAGCAATTATTATTTTACTGCTAATCTTGCTTGTCATGGTAATTGTAAAACCAATGGGAGCGATTGGGTCTCCGCAGGATGCCTATGCAAGTGGGGCATTTATGAAAGGATTCACGGAAGGCTATAATACAATGGATGCATTGGCATCACTTGTGTTTGGAATTATCGTCATCAATGTCATTCGTTCAATGGGCGTCACAAGTAAGCGTGGTATTTTAGCTGCGACGGCTAAGACAGGTGCGGTTGCAACAGCGTTCCTTGCGATTATTTATGTAGGTATTGCATATTTGGGCGCTACAAGCACAGGATTGCTAGGCTTTTTTGATACTGGAGGACCTGTGTTAAGTGGAGCTTCGACGCATTATCTTGGCACATTTGGACTGGTCATGTTGGCGGTTGTTATTCTTCTTGCCTGCTTGACGACAAGTATCGGACTGATGACAGCTTGCGGGGAGTATTTCCATACGTTGATGCCGAATATTAGTTATAAATGGTTCGTCACGATATTTACAACATTCTGTTTTGTGGTGGCGAACTTCGGGCTGTCGAATATCATTACTTACTCGATTCCTGTCTTGATGTTCTTGTATCCGTTGGCTGTTTCCTTAATGCTACTAACGTTTGCCTCACCATTGTTCCACCATTCACGTCTGGTGTATGTAACAGCAACAGCTGTGACGTTTATGATCAGTGCCATCGACGGCCTGAAAACACTTTGTGACTCATTGACAATTGATTATTTCGGATGGATGGCACCGATTGTTTCGTTCTATGAAGAGGCATTGCCATTTTACAGTCAAGGTCTTGGGTGGTTGCTGCCCGTCCTTGTCATCATCTTTATAACAGGTATTGTTGCTCGTATGCTAAAAACTTCCTCTGTGGAGGCATAATAAAAGCCGGCTCCCTCATCGTGAGGGAGCCGGCTTTTATTCTTTAATTTGACGGTAATGAATGAAATTCATCAATCGCGCGTAACCAGTTATTACGCATTATTGCAGCAACTGTTAGGGCATCGCGCTCTTGTAGTAATTGGATAATTTGACGGTGCTCTTCAATTGATTGTTCAGTTAAGACGATAGAGTTATGGAAAAATAATCGTCTAACATGTGCCTGAAGTGACTCAACCATCGACAAAATATAGGAATTATTGGCGATATCCACAACGATTCTATGGAATTCTTCATCGATTTTTAACGCAGAAAAGTAATCTTTTGTATAGACTGCTTCCGCAAATCTTTCATTCGTACTATCAAGCAATGCAATGGCCTCGTCGGTAAGATGTGGGATTGCAAGCTCCGCTGATAAAGCTTGAAGGGCAGCAAGTGGGGGAAGGAGTTCCGTAATCGAATTCCTGTCTACCTCAGTTACTTGTGTAGCTTTCCCAGGGAACATTTTGACGAAGCCCTGTACTTCAAGCAATTGCAAGGATTCCCGGATTGGCGTCCTGCTTACGCCTAGTGCGATCGCAAGTTCCGTATCGTTAAGCTTTTCACCTGCTTGAAGTGTACCATCGATAATCCATTGCTGGAGCTGGTTGAATGCATTTTCCTTCGCAGTCACACGAATCGTTTTTGCGTGATTCGTAGGTATCGGCATTGTGAATCACCATCCTGAATATGATATTATCTATTAAGTATACAGTAAAATGCTTACAATTGATATATGCAATATATTGCGGCGAAAGTTATTATTTTGCAAGTCTTGCAACGACTCGTGGATAAAATTTTCTTGTCAGGGCATACGCTCCGTATCCAAGCATAGCCCCCAAAGTGTTTAGCCATAAATCATCGATATCCGTACTTCTCGCTTGTGTCAATTGCGTTGTTTCAATAAATAAGGAGATGCCAAATCCAACTAGGGTAACCTTCCAAAATCGATTGAATCTTCTCCATAAAAGTGGAACCATAAAACCAATCGGAATAAAGATACAAATGTTACCCAAAAAATTAATGATTAAGGGTTGCCAATAATTCAATTCGGTGATGGCATAATAGTTATCTCGAAAAACTCTGAAAGGGATGAGATTGATATTGGCGAATGAGCGTGTGACGGTAGGTCCCGTATATAAAAAGGTTAATATCGTTTGTGAAAATAATGCCGTCATAAATAATAGGAAACCGACCACTCCGATTTCACGAAACAGACGAGGCTTGCCGAATCCGCGCAATCTATTATAAATGAGGCGAAAGAAGAGAATAAAGGGTAAAACGATGATCATATAAGGAATCATTTCACTAATATAGCCTATAATTGCGCGCATGGAAGTCACCTTTCTTTGCTAGACACCTTAAATGTCACGTCTATATTTTAAGGATATGTCCTGATCCTCTTCTATTGTTCCGTATGCCAATTCCTCATGCTGAAAGATGAACCCACGAGCCTCGTAGAAAGGGATGCCATAGTCGTTTCCTTTGGCAACAGACACCCATTGTTGTTGTGCACCGTATGTATATTTTTGGATTTTCGTAAAGAAGTCAAGCAGTCGAGTACCGATGCCTTGTCCCCGTAACGTAGGATCTAAATAGAGCACATACACCTCGCCCGACGTATCATTATTCATCCCACCCCCAATAGCTCCGACAATCTTTCCATCCATTTCCGCAATAAAATAGCCATGCCATTCATCGCTAATGAAGACGATTTCTTGCTCAATACGTTGCACATTGTAATATTGGTCAATCAGTTTTTGAATATAAACTTCACTGTAAAGTTTGGTATATGTAAACCATTGGCTCTTTGCGAGCACGTCTGCAATGCCTTTTGCATCGTTTTTGTTTGCCTTGCGAATGGATGCTGTTTTCATTATACACCACTCCAATCATGTAATATTGCATCGCTTTTTTGTAACGGGAAAGGTAAAGAACTGTAATGTTGCTGTAATATAAGCCTGCTAAGATAAGTATAGACTAAAAAAGCAGGGAGTAGAGTACTTGAGAAAAATTCTTGGAACACTCATCATTACGATTGCGTTATTGGTCACCGGGGCAAATGAAAGCTGGGCAGCACCTTCAACTTATACAGTGAAGAGTGGGGATACGTTATCCGAAATTGCAAAGAAGCATCATGTATCCGTATCTAAATTAAAAGCATGGAATAACTTAAAATCGACAATAATTCATCCTAAACAGAAACTAACAGTCGTCTCTAAAGGGAATACAGTTAAAAAGACAGCTACATCGAAGAAAGTTGTTGCAAAAACACCTTCGCGCTCGGATGAAGACAAAGTTGTCAAAGAATTCACTGTGTCCGCAAGTGCATTTACTGCAAATTGTAACGGTTGCTCGGGCGTGACTGCAACGGGCATTAATTTAAAAAGTAATCCAGATATGAAGATTATCGCTGTTGATCCAGATGTCATTAAACTTGGAACGAAAGTCCATGTAGAAGGCTACGGTTACGCCATCGCGGGAGATACAGGGGGATCCATCAAAGGCAATAAGATTGATGTGTTTTTCTCAACAAAAACCGAAGCGTATAAATGGGGCCGTAAAGAAGTTAAGATAAAAATACTTGAATAATTGAATAAGCACCAACTTTCCTTTGGGAGAGTTGGTTTTTTATGTTGAATAATCAAAACGGTACTTATCTGATTTAATAGCCGTTTGTGGAGTGATACACTTAGAGAAATGAATCGTTCTAACAAACAATCATGAGAGCTTACGGAGGGGAACAACAAATGGATGTGTTTATCGTCACAGGTGCTTCGAAAGGGATTGGGCTGGAACTGGCAACACAGCTTCGCTCAAAAGGGAATAAAGTGATTGGGATTGCGAGGACAGTGCCTGCGGACGTAGAGGATTTTGTTTGTGCTGATTTAGCACAAACAGGTAGTCTAACTGAGCTGATTGTTTCATTGATTGATGAAAATCGTAAGATGGCGACTAGTTTTACGCTTATGAATAACGCTGGTATGGTTGACCCGATTGGATTAATAGGATCCATAAGTGCTGAGGATATGACAACAGCGATGGCTGTCAATTTGACTGCGCCGATGATTTTATCGAATGCTTTTATTGCGAAGCTGAAGGATTTTACCGGCACTAAACGAATCGTCAATATTTCATCTGGGGCAGGGCGTAATGCGTATGAAGGATGGGGAACGTACTGTACAACAAAAGCGGGACTTGATCATTTTTCACGAGTTGTTGCGCTTGAACAGACAAATATAGCGTATCCTGTTGATATTGTTTCTATCGCACCGGGCATCATTGACACGGGAATGCAGGAAACAATTCGAGCGAGTCAGGAAGAGGTATTTCCATTACTTAAGCGGTTTATTGACTATAAAGAGCAAGGTTTGTTAAGTACGGCAGAACAGACGGCGAAGAAATTGATTGCATTTATGGAACATGAAGATTTCAAAGTGGTTGGTCCGATTGCAGATATTCGTAATTTTTGAATAGAAAAAGGTTGCCATAGATAAATGTGGCAACCTTTTTCTAATTCAATCCACTTGCCTAACTGTCTCAAATTCCTTCATCTTTTGAAGGGCGATAAGGAATGGTGGATTATTACGCTGATTGAGGATTTCGTATCGAGCAACGTGGACATCCGCTTGGTGTAAATTTTTTACATAGGCGAGAAGGGCGTCACGTTCTTCTTGACCACCTTCATGCCCATCGTAGACCGAAATCGCAATAATTCCTCCTTTTTTCAGCATGCCAAGCATTGTATGGATGGCTTTTATCGTTGAGTTAGGCGTTGTGACGATGGACAAATCTTCACTATGTGGCAAGTAGCCAAGGTTGAAAATGGCACCGCCGATTTTCCCGTTGATATATTGTTCAACATTGTCATGGCTGTCTAGCACAAGAGTGACACGCTCATTTAAGTCGCCAAGGCGATTAGCAGTGGCGTCGAGTGCGGCTTGTTGGATATCGAATGCGATGACATGTCCGTCTTCACCAACAAATTGGGCTAAAAATTCCGTGTCGTTACCATTACCTGCCGTCGCGTCGATGACGGTTTCTCCAGGAACGACTGTATCGTGGAGTAACTGTCTTGCGAAAGGCAGGATACGTAGTAGTTTCATATTTATTCATCCGTCCTTGCAAAATGTTTTCCTTGCCAGCTGCCACGGCGCTCGAGTTCTTTGTCAATACCGTTTAACACTTCCCATTTTGTGACACTCCACATCGGGCCAATCATCAACTCAATCGGACCATCGCCTGTGATGCGGTGGACAATCATTTCAGGCGGTAGGATTTCCAGTTGATCTGCGACAAGATTAATGTATTCCTCTTTTTCTAGAAATTCCAATTGGCCTTTTTCATATTGCTTGACCATCGGTGTTCCTTTTAATAAATGCAACAGATGGATTTTGATGCCCTGAACGTCTAGTTTTGCCACTTCACGAGCTGTCTCCATCATCATATCGTAATCTTCAAGTGGTAGGCCGTTAATGATATGCGTACAAACACGAATGCCCCGCTTACGTAGTTTTTCAACTCCTTCGACATAAGAAGCAAAATCATGCGCACGGTTAACGAGATTGGCTGTCTTTTCATGAACCGTTTGTAGACCGAGTTCTACCCATAAATACGTCCGTTCATGTAATTCTGCTAAGTAATCGACGACATCATCAGGTAAACAATCGGGGCGTGTGGCAATCGACATAGCAACGACACCTTCTTGTGCGAGTGCCGCCTCAAATTTTTCTTTTAGCTTTGGCAGTGGTGCATGTGTATTTGTATACGCTTGGAAATAGGCCATGTATTTGCCGTCTTTCCATTTTTTATGCATTCTTTCACTGATTTCCGCGAATTGGACATCAATCGGATCGACGCGATCGCCAGCAAAGTCTCCAGACCCCGCTACACTGCAAAACGTACAACCACCGAATGCAACAGTACCATCCCGATTTGGGCAATCAAACCCAGCATCCAGTGCAACTTTCATCACCTTAAAGCCAAATTCATCTTTCAAGTGACGTGACCATGTATGATATCGTTTTCCTTCAGACGGAAACGGGAATAGATTATTTTCCAAAGAATTCATCTCCTCTAATAGTACATTGTATCATGTTTTTAACTTAATGCAGCGGAAATTCACCCCCGCTGCATTAAGGAGGAATGAAGTTCAATTCCTCCCTGTTAAAGCCTCCGGCGGATGTCACAGATTTTGTATGGAGTTAGAAGGCAACCAAAGAGCGCCGCGTCCTGCGTCAATGGTTGCATACCTGCATCCTGCAGGCACAAGCGCAATTCAAAATCTGGACGCAATTCCGCCTTGGCGTAATTGATACAGGTGTATCATCTGAATTATGGAACATCTTGTGTACGTATTGTTGAATTGCAAAAAAAAGAATACACTCAATATTGTAACTTTAAATGAACGGAGGCAGATTATGCCTAAAAAAGTATGGCTTCTTGTAATTGGAATGTTTATCAATGTCATGGGAAACTCATTTCTATGGCCGTTGAATACAATCTATATGCATGATTATTTAGGGAAATCGTTATCGGTCGCAGGGCTTGTTCTCATGGCAAACGCTGGCGCGGGGGTTGTAGGAAATTTGCTGGGCGGTTATTTATTTGACCGTTTTGGTGGCTATCGAACGATAATAGGAGGGATTCTTCTTTCTATGATTGCGTTGGCTGGTCTAGTATTTCGACATGACTGGTACCCTTACGTCACTTTTTTGACGCTACTAGGGTTTAGTGGAGGAATCGTTTTCCCTAGTATGTACGCAATGGTAGGGACAGTTTGGCCAGAAGGCGGACGAAAAGCGTTTAACTCCATCTATCTTGCACAAAATGTTGGGGTGGCCATTGGACCTGCTCTTGCTGGTTTTGTTGCAGTTGCCAGCATTGACTATATTTTTTCAGCGAATTTATTCTTTTACGTACTGTTTTTCCTTATCGCATTCTTTGGTTATAAAAAACTCGAAATTGCGCCAGATAGACATACTAATGTGATTCGGGAGAAGAAGAAAATCAAGCATAAGGCGCCTTTCTATGCGCTGCTCATTGTGACGTCGGGTTATTTGCTGACATGGCTGATTTATTCACAATGGTCGACAACGATTTCGACGCACGCCCTATCACTCGGTGTGACATTAACAGAGTATAGTTTCCTTTGGACGTTGAATGGGTTATTAATTGTTGCTGGGCAACCTCTCATTAATCCGATTATTAAGCGATTGGAGCACAAGTTGAAGGCTCAGGTTGTCATAGGGATTGTCATCTTCCTTATTTCATTTATTGTCGTTAGCTTTGCTGGGTCGTTTAAAATGTTTGTCGTGTCGATGATGATCGTGACGTTTGGGGAAATGTTTGCGTGGCCAGCCATACCGACGCTTGCTAGTAAGCTTGCGCCGAAGGGGAGGGACGGCTTTTATCAAGGAATTGTCAATTCTGCGGCAACCATTGGTCGGATGATTGGTCCATTTGCAGGCGGTGTACTAGTCGATTTATACGGCATGCAAGTAATGCTGTTCATATTGACAGCATTAGTCAGTATTGCTATTATTCCTACACTTCTATATGATCGGCCGTTGAAAAAAGCGGGATATGAACCGGGGGGGAGTTAATTTTTATCTTTTCCATGGGGGTCCAACCTTAACATTTTTGGGAGAATCATGCAGATGGAAAATGAAAAAGTAGACCAAACAGTATTGTTGTGTGGTTATATTGGAAAGCAAGAATCTGAGGAGGTAATCTCCGATATAGACTCTTGCTTTTTCTTTTGGTTGTAAAAAGGCTTAAAAGTAAATAATTCTAGTTTAGCCCCTTCAGTCCTCTAATCATCGTATCTGTAATGTAGTGAGCTGAATCAGGCAAACTGCGATCGTCTTGGCTTATGCTCCAATAGTATATAGCACCCATCATAGTTTGATTCATCATCATTAATAGATTCTCAATTTGAGAAGTAGAATCAATTGGTTGTGTTCTCTGGATTTCTTCGGCAAAAGATATAAAAATGCGAGTTAGTTCACGATCCTTGTTTAAGAAATAAGTATGTTCTTTTGAAAGTGGCGCAGAGCTATAGATGATTTTCATTAGATCCTTACCCATATGGTCATTAATAAAGCACATGGCCTCGTGAAAAAATATTGTTATCTTTTCATACACGTCGATACCTTCGGGCATAGTTTCTATTACCTGTGTATAATAGTCATCCACTTCAAAGAATTTTACTAAAAATATAGTTGATTTAGATGTGAAATGCTGATAAAAAGAACCTTTTGATGATCCGCTTTTTTCACAAATATCTTCGACGGTTACTTTATCATAGCCTTTTTCCGTAAATAATTTCAAAGCAGTTTCCAAAATTCTCTTTTGTGTTTTCTTTCCTCTAGTTTGTTTGTTTTTTTGTGTAATCAAAAAAATCACTCCAAATTTATAGTTGACAGAATATTATCACTTGAAATACAATCGAACTACAGTCTAATTATAACTAGACTACGGTCTGAATATATTTTATAGTAAGTGAATCGTTTTTGCAATTAATGTTCAATCGAAGGAGAGCGTTTACATCTGAAGGGGATGATGATGAGGGTTTGGATAAATTATTCATACAAGAAAAAGTTGAGAAATCCATTGGCTTATTTTTTAATGTATACCATAATTCACTGGTTAAGTTAAAAGAGAATTAGCTTCATTGCCCCTAGGTTATTGTAGTAGACAAAGTGTCAAATGCTTGTCTAATCTTTTATCTTAGTTGGGTAAAGCAATTTATACGTGGGGGGACTACATGATGAAGATTGGAATAATGGGTGTGGGATCATTGGGTACTATAATTGGAGCTTTACTAACGGAGGGAGGAGAAAATGTTGATTTAATAGATATTAATAAGGCTCATGTTGAGGAGTTGAATAGCTCAGGTGCGAAGTTAACTGGTTTTGTTAATAAGACGGTAAAAGTGAAAGCGTTTACACCTGATAATTTGACAGATAGTTATGATTTGGTTTTTTTATTAACAAAACAAGTTTATAACAAGGAATCGCTTGAGCAATTATCTCCACATTTACATGCAAAGAGTATTGTTTGTACATTACAAAATGGTGTACCAGAAGATTTGGTTTCATCTATTATCGGAGCTGAGCGCACAATAGGCGGAGTTGTTGGTTTTGGTGCGACTTGGAAGGGGCCTGGTGTATCTGAGCTTACGACTGAGTGGGAAGCTGTTAGAAAGTATGCATTTGATATTGGAGAAATAAATGGTGAGTTGACACCGCGTCTAGAGAAAGTTAAGGCAGTATTAGAACATGTTGGACAGTGTAATATAGATTCAGATATTTTAGGAGTCAAGTGGTCTAAGCTATTAATGAATGCGACGTTTAGTGGAATGTCTGCGGCTCTTGGTTGTACATTTGGCGATGTTATGGAAAATAAAATTGCGATGACTAGCCTTGCATATATTGCCGATGAAACGATTAAGGTCGCACACGCTAAAGAAATTAGGCTTGCACTGATGCAGGGGAAAGACATGGAGTTTTTGGAGCTTAAGAATCATAATGTCAATGAGAAAATGGCTTTTTATGAGGAAGTATGGGCGCCTCATAAAAGTTTGAAAGCTAGTATGTTACAAGATTTAGAGAAAAAAATAAAAACAGAAATTAATTTCATTAATGGATATGTGTCTGCAATGGGAGAGGATAGTGGGGTATCTACTCCTTTCAATGATTTGGTTGTCAAGCTTGTATTAGCTGCTGAAAAAGAAAAGATAGTTCCTAAAATGTCTGATAATCTGATTCATTTCGAACGACTGAATAAAGAAATACACATAGGAGTGTGATGTGGGATGGCTGTTACATTATGGATATGGGTGATCGTTGTTATATTGGGGTTAAGCATAGGTACTTTTCTATTATATAAAATAGAGAAGTCAGGCGTTGAGCGTTGGGGTGCTTCTGGAAAGTTATTTAAATAAGGGGGTTTTGGTATGTGGTATATTGCTGTTTTTGCCTTGTATCTTTTATTTATCGTGTATACGAGCTTAGCGAGTTTAAGGAAAGTGGAATCATTGTCTGATTTCACCACAGGCGGTCATCGGATGGGATTAATGATTGGTGTAGGTACATCGGTAGCGACTTGGGTAAGCGTTGCATCTGTAATGGGAGTCCCAGGTTATTTATATAGTTCAGGGGTAGCGGCAATTATTGGTTGGGTTGCGGGCTGGTTTTTTGGTACAGCGCTAATTCCAATCGTAGCATACAAAGTTCGGAGACCAAAGTCGCCTGCACGAACTTTTCCGGAGTTTATTCAATTTCGATATGAACCACTCAAGAAAAAAAGTCATTTAAGAACTCTGGTTGCTGCATTAATGGTTGTTGGATATTTCATATTTACACATTTGCAAGTTGTAGGTTTTGGAATTGTCTTTTCTTCAATTACGGGTATTAAATATGAAATAGCTATCTTTGCCTTTTTGATTTTCCTTATTTTCACAAGTATTGGTGGTTTTTGGTCAGTAGCAGTGACGGATTCGGTTAATACTGTATTGATCATTATTGGAGTTGTTTTAGGTGCGTTTGCCGTATTAAGTGCAACGGGTGGTTTCGCTAATATTTTTGATACACTAGCCACGACTACGGCTCCAACTATTGAAGGTGGAGAAAGTCTTTCAAAAGGTATTCTACTTACTCCGGCAGGGACATTTGGTTTGGGAGCTTTATTTTCAATCTTTATTTCGAACTCCCTTGGTGCTGCGGTTTCACCTCACTGGGTTTCTAGAATGTTAGCACCGAAATCAGTGAAAGTAGCGATAATGCAAATGATGATTTCAATGGTTTTGTTAGTCGCGATCTTTGTCCCACTAATTATTATTGGATTAGGAGCGAAAACGTTAATCCCTAGTATGCCAATTGGACAAACTACGGATTATATTATGCCGATGGTCATTATGAATTTTGCGCATCCATTAGTAGGGGCAATGACATTAGTTGCTTTATGTGCGGCAGCAGTATCAACGGCGAATTCAATGTTACTACATGCTGGAACATCTTTGTATTACGATATATATCAAAACATTTTTAAGAATAAGAAAAAATCTGAAAAAAATTCAAGAAATAACTTACGATTAACGGTTTATATACTTGGAGTACTTGCTGTATTAAGTGCGGTCAAGCCACCGGTATTATTGGCTATGGGTTTCACTTATGTCTATGCTGGATTCGGAGCTGCATTTTTCTTCGTGGTTTATCTCGGCTTATATTGGAAGCGAATGAACGCGTTAGCTGCATATACGAACATAATTGTTGGGACCTCAGTATTTATTATTGCAAAAATGATGGGAGCAACTAATCCATTTGTGATTGCGCTTTGTATTTCATTCGTTGGAGTTCTCATCGCTATTTATGTTGGGAAGAAGCCACCTGTAGAAGCGTATGAGCCGTACTTTGAAGTTGAAGTAAGTGAGAACACTGAAGCTGCAATTAGGGAAGTAAGAAATGAGGAAATAATAGTAGAAAAAATGAAACCAGCTAAGATTGGAAATGGCTAAAAAATCTACTGAAATTTAAATATGTTGTTGTTTCAAGTGACTAAACATAGGCTCATAAAACAGTGAATTATAGGGTATTACCAAAGAAAAGTATGAAAGAATATCAAGGCGTAATTGATTTTAGTTAGGATAAAACTATGAACTGGGGGATTTTATGATGAAAAAACTAATTATTACATCTGCGACAACAGGAGCGGCAACAACTCGTGAAATTACACCTTATGTACCCTTTACACCGAAGGAAATTGCGGATTCGGTTATTGAATCTTGGGAAGCGGGAGCTGCGATTGGACATATTCACGTAAAGGATACAAATGGGGAGAATACTCTTGATGTAAACGTCTATAAAGAAGTCATCGATCGAGTTACAGATAAATGTGACATTATTTTAAATTTAACGACAGCAGGTGGTTTGAAATCGAATGATGAGGAACGTCTTCGAGTATGTGAACTAAACCCTGAAATGGCTTCGTTTGATGCGGGAACAATGAACTTTGGCAAAGAGGTTTTTTATAATACACCTACCTTTTTAGAGAATTTAGCTATAATCATGCAGAAAAGGAAAATCAGACCGGAAATCGAGATTTTTGATGTTGGCATGATTCACAATGCGATGCGTCTTGTGAAAAAAGGTTTAATTGAAGAGCCACTTCACTTTCAATTTGTATTAGGTGTACATGGTGGAATGGCAGCCACTCCAAAAAATTTAATGTTCTTGGTAGATAGTATTCCTCCAGGTGCTACTTGGTCAGCGATTGGTGCATCTAAAGATCAGCTTGCGATCAATACAATGAGCATTTTACTAGGTGGTCATGTGCGTGTAGGGATGGAAGACAGTGTATATTACCGAAAAGGTGAACTGGCAACAACAAACGCACAATTTGTTAATCGGATTGTCGATTTATCGACTATGTTAGGAAGAGAAGTTGCAACTCCTAATGAAGCAAGGGAGATTTTAGGACTGAAAAAAAGATAACTATCTGCAGAAGAGGTGGGTGAAAAGCTATGTTGTGGAAAATTTCGAAGAGGTTTCAATTTGCAGCTGATAGATATATTCCTGAAACATTGGTATTTAGCTTAATCTTGACGGTAGTAGTTATGGGGATGGGCTTATTTATAGCAAGTCCAATTGAAGTTGTTACAAGCTGGTATGGCGGGTTATGGAATATGATTGCATTTGCATTTCAGATGTCTATTATGGTTATTGCTTGTGGAGCCGCCGCCAAGGCCCCACAGGTCGATAAACTTTTAGTGAAAGTTGCAAAGTTAACGCAATCTAGAGTAGTTGCAGTTGTTGTTTTAATGTTAGTCGCAGTCTCAGCAAGTATTGTTAACTGGGCATTTGCTCTAATCTTGACGGCTATTTTATCTAAGAAACTTTCTGTCCATGTGAAGGGATTACATTTCCCTTTGTTGATCGCTCTTGGCTATTCGGCAATGCTTTTAGGGCAAAGTTGGTCACCAACTGCTTCTGTCTATGCATTACTTGCTACGCCAGGGCATTTTCTAGAGGATCAAATAGGTATACTTACTCAGTTTGAAACGACATATAATCCTATTAACACAGTAATTTTTTTTATTATTTTGATTGTGACATTATTAATCTCTATCTTTATTAAGCCTCCTTTGGAAGAAGTTGTTTCATACGATGAAACGAAAGACAATGATATTGCGCTAAAAGAAATGCAAGCAAAAGCAGACGCTGTAATAGTGAAAGAAGATAGAACTCCGGCGGATCGCATGAATAGTGGAAGATTTTTAATGTACTTCTTTGGGGCAGTTGGAATTGTAGTAATTATCAACTCCTTTATAACGAAAGGAGTTATTGGGTCATTAGATTTAAATTTTGCGATATTTCTTTTTATTGTTTTATGTTTATTTCTATATAACACTCCAGAATCATTTATGGGAGCCTTTAAAAGCTCAATTACATCTGCAACAGAGATTATGGTTATGTTCATTTTTTATGGTGGTATTATGGGGATTATGGCTGGAACTGGCTTAACAAAAGTAATGGCGGATTCTTTGCTTGCAGTAGCTACTACTGGTACTCTTCCTTTATTTACGTATTGGTCTGCCTCTTTCATTAACTTATTCGTACCTTCACAAGGCGGACAATGGATTATTCAAGGTCCAGTTCTTATCGAAGCAGCTCAGGCGTTGAAAGTGGATATTGGACTTATTGCAAATGCATTTGTTTATGGTGATGAAGCTACAAATCTATTACAACCACTGTATGCAATTCCTGCTCTCGCAATTGTAGGTATGAAACTTAAAGATGTATGGGGACTCATGGCATTTATTTGGGCTATCTGGTTCGTAGTCACTTCTCTAGCATTTGTTGTTCTTCCTCCGCTTTTTGGGTATTAAGATATAAGAGCATATTATGAATGAGAGGATGTCTAATGATGCTGAAAAAGATTGCTGTATTAGGTGCTGGAACGATGGGGCATGGAATAGCAGAGTCATTCGCAATACATGGTTACGAGGTAAACTTATTTGATAATGATGCAACACGTTTAGCTATTGCAAAAGAAGAAATAGAAGCAGAGCTTGAGTTATTAGCACTCGAGAAGTTTATTGAACCTGGTGTCGTACAGTCGATTCTAAATCGAATTACGCTAGTAACGGATTTGAAGCAGTGTGTAATAGATAGAGATTATGTTATTGAAGCAACTTTTGAGGAAATTGGATTAAAGCAAGAACTTTTTAAAACATTGGATGAGCTTTGCCCGCCACATACGATTCTTGCGAGTAATACATCTACATTGCAACTTTCTGAGATGACTAAATACGTTTCGGTAGAGCGAAAAGAGAAAGTGATTGTTAACCACTGGTATAACCCAGCGCATTTAATGCCGATAGTTGAGCTGTCTTACTTTGGGAATATGCCAGATTCAACGTATGGACAAATTGAAAAACTGTATGAGTCCATTGATAAAACAACTGTAAAGGTTCTGAAGGATATTCCAGGGCTAATTGCCAATCGAATTGCACAAGCAATCGCCCGAGAAGTCTTTTCACTTATTGAAATGGGAGCCGCCGCTCCTGAAGATATTGACAAGGCATTACAGGCCGGGCCAGCATTTAGATATGCAACAACAGGCCATTTAGAAATCGCAGATTTAGGCGGATTGGATATTTGGTATACTTCTGTCAACAACATACTGAAAGACATTGAAAGCACAACAGAACCAAGTAAATTATTAAAAGAAAAAGTGAATGAAGGAAAATTGGGAATTAAGACTGGTGAAGGTTTTTATAAATATGAAGCAGAAGAGGTTTTACTTACAAAAGAAAGATTTAATAAAAGATTAATCAATCAGTTAAAGGCAATGAAAAAAATGGCTGAAATCAGATAGTATGGAATAAATCTTGATCGACTCATAATATATTAATTGTTATAGATTGAACTAATCATTTTCTCACTAACTATCATTAAAGGGTGGAGTTACTATGAAATTATTGAATAAAGTCACACTCATTACGGGGGCTGGCAAAGGAATTGGCGCAGCGACGGCTAAAAAGTTTGCAGAAGAAGGTTCGAAAGTTGTTTTAGTAGACATTAATCGAGAAGATTTGGATCGTGTTGCGGACGAAATTTTTGAAATGGGTCAGGACGTATTAAAAGTCATAGTGGACGTCACAAAGAGATCGGAAGTTTTGAATTTATTTAAAGAAGCCAGCGAGCATTTTGGAAATGTAGACATTGTGATTAACAATGCAGGAATTGTACAGGATGCTCAAATTTTAAAAATGACTGAAGACCAATGGGATAATGTAATTGATGTCAATCTAAAAGGAGTATTTAATGTGGCTCAGGCAGCTGCCATTCTAATGAAAGAACAAGGAAGTGGGGTTATTTTAAATGCTTCTTCTATTGTTGGTACATACGGAAACTTTGGTCAAACTAATTATGCCGCTGCCAAATGGGGTGTGAACGGTATGACGAAAACATGGGCCAAAGAGCTAGGTAAACATGGTATCCGTGTAAACGCTGTTGCACCTGGATTTATTAGTACGGAAATGACGGAAAATCTTCCGGAAAAAGTTCAAGAAATGATGAAGAGTAAATCTCCACTGAATGCGATGGGTACGGTAGAAGATGTGGCAAATGGGTATGCATTTCTTGCATCAGATGAAGCAAAATTTATTACGGGTACCATATTGAGTATCGATGGTGGGCTTGTAATTTAAGTTGTGATATAAAGAGTGTAGATTATTTAAAAGTGGGTAGACATACTTTGAATTTAGCAAAATAACCTTTTAAAAGAACGACTATATTCAATTGGAAGGAACATGTACTATTAGTATAAGGGGGATGAAAGTATGAAACCGATTTATTCATCAGCTATGGAAGCGGTTACAAGTATTGGAGATGGTGCAACATTAATGGTTGGCGGCTTTGGATTAGTAGGCATTCCAGAACAGCTTATCTTGGCACTTGTTGACAAAGGAGTAAAGGATTTAACAGTTATTTCGAATAACTGTGGAGTCGATGATTGGGGACTTGGACTTCTACTGAAAAATAAGCAGATTAAGAAAATGATTGGCTCGTATGTAGGGGAGAATAAAGAGTTTGAGCGTCAGGTGCTGTCAGGCGAAATCGAAGTGGAGCTAACGCCGCAAGGCACACTTGCTGAAAAAATACGTGCGGGTGGGGCAGGTATTCCCGCGTTTTACACGCCTGCAGGTGTTGGGACAGTCGTTGCAGACGGTAAGGAAATTCGTATGTTTGACGGGAAAGAGTATGTGCTTGAGAAAGCGTTGCGTGCAGATTTTGCGCTGATTCGTGCAGCGAAAGCGGATAAGTTCGGTAACCTTATTTACAATAAAACAGCGCAAAACTTCAATCCAATGATGGCTGCTGCTGGCAAGTTCACGATTGCAGAAGTGGAAGAAATTGTTGAAACGGGTGATTTGGATCCGGCGATAGTCCACACACCAAGTATCTACGTGCAAGGGTTATTGCAAGCTGTGCAAGAAAAGCGCATTGAACGTCTGACAACACGCTAAGGGGAGGAGACTTTTGAGCATGACACAAGTAAACATAAGGGAACGCATAGCGAGACGAGCAGAACAAGAAATCGAAGATGGCAACTACGTCAATTTAGGTATTGGCATGCCAACACTTGTTGCGAACTATATTTCGGCCGATAAAACAGTCGTGCTACAATCGGAAAATGGACTGCTGGGTATTGGCCCTTATCCGACTGAAGATGAAGTGGACCCTGATTTGATTAACGCAGGGAAAGAAACGGTGACGACTATTCCGGGCTCTGCTTATTTTAATAGTTCGGAATCCTTTGCCATGATCCGCGGGGGACATGTCGATGTAGCAATCCTGGGTGCGATGGAAGTGTCTGAAAAAGGGGATCTTGCCAATTGGATGATTCCTGGCAAGATGATTAAAGGCATGGGCGGTGCGATGGATCTTGTGCACGGCGCGAAGAAAATCATCGTCATTATGGATCACGTTGCGAAAGATGGCTCTGCCAAAATTAAAAAACATTGCTCACTTCCTTTAACGGGGAAAGCTGTCGTTCATAAAATTATTACGGAGCGTGCATTGATAGATGTGACGCCTGCAGGATTAGAATTGAAAGAAGTTTTCGAAGGTTTCACAATTCAAGAGGTCGTTGATTCGACGGAAGCGCCATTGATTGTTAAAGATGTTATTGAAGGTGGAAAATGATTGTTGTTAAAATGATAAGATTCGGGTAAACTAATAGCAATAGCTTTGGCATTGATGAGGAATAGTAATCTTTGCTGTCGATTTTAGAGAGCAGGCGGTTGGTGAAAGCCTGTACGACAGAGATGAACTCGCCTTGGAGCCTGCATTGGTGAATTTATTAATCCATTAGTAACCCGTGCCGTTTTCCGCGTTAAGGAGTCAAGTTGGGCGGCATTGTCGTCAATTTGGGTGGCACCGCGGGAATTATAGTACTCTCGTCCCTTATATTTTTAAGGGACGGGAGTTTTTTATTTTCATTCAGCGGATGTCACAGATTTTGAATAGGAGGAGTTATACATGAGTTACAATCACGGTCAAATTGAAAAGAAGTGGCAGCAATATTGGAAAGATAATAAGGTATTTAAAATGACGGATGATCCGTCGAAACCGAAGTTTTTTGCGCTAGATATGTTCCCTTATCCATCAGGAGCTGGACTTCACGTTGGGCATCCGCTCGGCTATATCGCAACAGATATTTTGAGTTCATTTAAACGCAAACAGGGCTATAATGTGTTGCATCCGATGGGATGGGATGCCTTTGGTTTACCGGCGGAACAGTATGCATTAGATACAGGTAATGATCCTGCTGAATTTACAGCTAAAAATATTGCGACGTTTAAACGTCAGATGAATGACCTAGGTTTTTCGTATGACTGGGATCGCGAAATCAATACGACAGATCCTTCGTACTACAAATGGACACAGTGGATTTTCATTCAACTGTATAATAAGGGCTTAGCTTATGTAGATGAAGTAGCTGTTAACTGGTGTCCTGCGCTTGGCACGGTTCTTGCCAACGAAGAAGTTATTGATGGGTTATCAGAGCGTGGTGGACACCCGGTTGAGCGCCGTCCAATGCGTCAATGGGTATTGCGTATTACGAATTATGCGGATCGCTTGTTAGAAGATTTGGATGAATTGGATTGGCCGGAAAGCTTGAAAGATATGCAACGCAACTGGATTGGTCGTTCAGAAGGCGCACAGTTGACGTTTGACATTGATGGCACTGACTTATCATTCGAGGCATTCACTACACGTCCGGATACGATTTTCGGTGCGACTTATGCGGTGTTGGCACCAGAGCATAAGTTGGTTGCTAAAATTACGACAGCTGAACAACAACAAGCGGTTGAAAAATATTTGAATGAAGTGAAAATGAAGAGTGATCTAGAACGTACGGATTTGGCAAAAGAGAAAACGGGTGTATTCACCGGTGCTTATGCCATTAACCCAGCAAGTGGCGAAAAAATGCCGATTTGGATTGCAGACTATGTGTTAGCTACGTACGGTACAGGTGCAATTATGGCAGTTCCTGCACATGATGAGCGTGATTATGAATTTGCGAAAGAATTTAATCTGCCAATCATTGAAGTTGTAGCAGGTGGCGATGTTGCGAATGAAGCGTATGTTGGAGATGGGGAGCATATCAATTCGGGCTTATTGGATGGCTTAGGCAAAGAAGAAGCGATTGACAAAGCAATCGCTTGGTTTGTTGAACAAGGCAAAGGCGAGAAGAAAATTACGTTCCGTCTACGTGATTGGTTATTCTCGAGACAGCGTTATTGGGGAGAGCCGATTCCAATTATTCATTGGGAAGATGGCACGATGACACCAGTTGACGAAGCTGATTTGCCGTTGAAATTACCGGTGACAGATGACATTAAACCGAGTGGTACAGGTGAGTCACCACTGGCGAATATTACGGAATGGGTGAACGTAGTCCATCCGGTGACAGGCATGAAAGGTCGTCGTGAGACGAATACAATGCCACAATGGGCAGGTAGCTGCTGGTATTACTTGCGCTACATCGATCCTGATAATGATGAAATGATTATTGATCCAGAGTTGGCGAAACGTTGGTTGCCAGTCGACATTTACGTCGGTGGCGCAGAACATGCGGTTCTTCACCTGCTATATGCACGATTCTGGCATAAAGTGTTGTACGATATTGGTGTGGTTCATACGAAAGAGCCATTCCAAAAATTATTTAACCAAGGAATGATTCTTGGTGAAGGTAATGAAAAAATGTCGAAATCAAAAGGTAATGTTGTCAATCCTGACGATATTGTTCATTCACACGGAGCAGATTCACTTCGTTTGTATGAAATGTTCATGGGACCGCTAGAAGGTTCAAAAGCATGGACGACAAATGGTCTTGATGGCGCACGTCGATTCCTTGACCGCGTATGGCGTCTATTGGTCAATGAAGATGGCACATTGAGTGCAAAAATTAACGGCGAGCCAGGCGGCGAGCTTGAAAAAGTCTATCATCAAACGGTGAAAAAAGTGACCGAAGACTTTGAAGCAATGCGCAATAACACAGCGATTTCTCAGTTAATGGTGTTCATTAACGATGGCTATAAAGCTGATTCAATTCCACAAGAATATGTGGAAGGCTTCGTTAAAATGATTTCTCCAATTGTGCCGCATTTAGCGGAAGAGTTATGGGAGAAATTAGGTCATAGCGATACGATTACGTATGAAGCATGGCCAACGTATGATGAAACGAAATTAGTCGATGATACAGTTGAAATGGCTGTTCAAATTAACGGTAAAGTTCGTGCGAAAATCGTTGTATCAAAAGATGTGACAAAAGACGAGCTTGAAAAGTTAGCCGTGGAAGATGAGCAAGTCAAGGAGCTTCTTGCAGGTAAAGAAGTGAAAAAAGTTATCGCGATTCCAGGAAGACTGATTAATATTGTTGTTGCTGGTTAATTAAAATAAAGAAATCCGCGGAAGAGGTGATTCGCCTCTTCCGCGGATTTTTTGTTGTGTAGTTAATGGGATTAACAGCATAGATAGGTCGTACAGTTCCTACAGGGTAGCCCAGTTTCCCACAAAGGTAGTCCAGTTTGCTAAAAAGGTATCCCGGTTCGCCAAGATCATTGCCCCAAAGCATATTCTCCAGCACTCATCCCGGCAATTCGTCCGGTAACCAGCGCCGACGTAATATTATAGCCACCTGTGTAACCGTGAATATCTAAAATTTCACCGCAGAAATAAAGACCGTCTTTTTTACGCGATGCCATCGTCTTCGGAACAATTTCTTTCACAGACACACCGCCGCCTGTGACGAAGGCTTTTTCAATAGGCTGTGAGCCATTGACGTTCATCGAGAAGGCTTTTAATAATTTTGCCAGTGCACGCATTTTCTCAGCGGACATTTGAGCGCCCGTTTCGGCTAGATCAATACCAGCTTGGTCGAATAAAAAGAGCAACCAGCGTTCAGGTGTGAGTCCTTTTAACACATTTTTTATAGCTTTTGTTGAATCTTCTTTTAGCATGGCATGTAACATTTGAAATACTTTTTCTTCATTCATCGAAGGCAGTGAATCGATGCGCATTTCAACAGGCTGATTGCCATTTTTCATGCGTTCTTTGACGACGAATTGGCTACAACGTAAAATGGCAGGGCCACTCAATCCGAAGTGCGTAAACAGCATGTCCATTTGATGGGTAATCAATGTTTTGCCTTTGGCATTCAAGACAGAAACGGCGACATCGCGTAAAGCAAGGCCTTGTAATTCTTTTGAGACGATGAATCGCTCGTTGGATAATAGAGGCACTTCCGTAGGGTAGAGTGTTGTCACTGTATGGCCGGCTTTTTGAGCCCATGGATAACCATCTCCTGTTGAACCCGTTTGAGGAACTGCTTTCCCGCCGACAGCTAATACGACAGCCTGTGAGCGGATTTCCTCGCCAGAATCTAGTCTGACACCTAGAATTTGTTCATCATCCATTAGTAATTTTTTAACTCGTGTCTCTAGTCGAACTTCAACGTGTAAACGATCCATTTCCGTTAGCAATGCATTGACAACATCTTTTGCCTTATTGGAAACGGGGAACATTCTACCATGATCCTCTTCTTTCAACGCGACACCAAGACCTTCAAAGAATTGAATGATGTCTTCATTATTAAATACGGAGAACGGTCCATATAAAAATCGACCGTTGCCTGGAATGTTTTTCACGATTTCTTCTTGTGGCAGTCGATTCGTTACATTACAGCGTCCCCCGCCAGAGATCGCTAGTTTGTTACCTAGTTTTTTTCCTTTTTCGAGCAGTAGAACTTTGCGACCATTTTCAGCCGCAGCGATAGAAGCCATCAATCCTGATGGACCTCCACCGATGATTATGACGTCATACATATTAGAAACCACACTTTCAGTTTTTCTTCATTATACACAAATGACCGATAATTATTGTGAAAAACATTTCTTGAGGGTAAACTGTATGAAGTAGATTTACCTGTTTTCAGTTGAATACAGGTAAAGCCTCCGGCGGATGTCACGGATTTTTTAGGGGAA
This sequence comes from Sporosarcina sp. YIM B06819, assembly GCF_033485175.1. NCBI lineage: Bacteria > Bacillati > Bacillota > Bacilli > Caryophanales > Caryophanaceae > Sporosarcina > Sporosarcina sp. YIM B06819. Next base: position 123,941 of record NZ_JAWLIQ010000001.1, read on the forward strand.
CTTTTCGAGCTCGCTCGAAAAAAATCCGGACGCAATTACGCCGAGGCGTAATTGATAGGAGAATGGAAGGATAAAAAATGTCATCGAATCTTTTAAAAGGCACTGCGATATTAACAATTGGGTTATTTCTTTCAAAAGCGCTTGGGCTGTTGTATGTTATTCCGTTTTATGCAATCGTTGGGCTAGAAAGTGTAGGGCTCTACCAATATGCATATATTCCGTATAATATAGCACTGTCTGTTGCGATTGCAGGAGCACCACTCGCTTTTTCAAAATACGTTGCAAAATATAATGCACTTGGTGATTATGCGACTGGACGGAAATTGATGAAGTCTGGCATGAGCGTCATGGCCATTACGGGCGTCTTATCATTTCTGGTCCTTTACTCTTTAGCGGAGCCGCTTGCCCATCTCGTGCGGAAAAGTGATGAACAAGATTTCACCATTAACGAAATTGCTTCCGTCATCCGGTGGGTAAGTTTTGCATTGCTTGTTGTACCCATGATGAGTCTTGCACGCGGTTTTTTGCAAGGCTATCAGAAGATGGAGCCAACTGCCGTTTCACAGTTAGTGGAACAAATTGTGCGGATTATTTTTGTGCTTGCTGGGGCATTTATAGTTGTCAATCTTATGGATGGATCGCCAAGAACGGCCGTTAATTTCGCAGTATTCGCTGCATTTATAGGAGCGCTTGCAGGGGGAGCGGTTCTATATAAGTATTGGAGAGGTTTTAAACCGGAGTTCGATCATCTACTAGCGAACAGTCCACCAGCAGAAGATGTGTCGTTTAGGAGTATGTATAAGGAGTTATTTGCTTATATATTTCCCTTCATTCTCGTGGGAGTCATTAACCCACTCTATCAATTTGTTGATATGATTACTTTCAACGACGCGATGGATTCTATAGGACTAGGGAGTGTGACGGATGACTATTTTACAATGCTGAATTTTTTAACGCATAAAATCGTGATGATTCCCGTCATGGTTGCTACAGGATTTTCAATGGCACTTATTCCGGTCATTACAGGATACTATGCGAAAAAAGATCAAAATGGCATCTCACGTTCACTTGATCAAACGTATCAAATTATGTTGTTTCTAACGATTCCTATGGTAATTGGAATGATGGTTTTATCTAATGAGCTATATTTATTCCTTTATGAAAAAGATGTGATGGGTGCAGAAATTTTAGCAAGTTACGCCCCTGTTGCGATTTTGTTTGGTTTGTACACGGTGACAGCTGCGATTTTACAAGGCATTGATCGTCATAAGTGGATTGTTTTCACATCATTGCTTGGCTTACTTTTCAAATTGGCGCTCAATATCCCGCTTATCAAATTATTTGAAACAAATGGAGCAATTCTGGCAACTACAATCGGCTACACCATAGCGGTTGGTATCAATATCCTAATTATTAAAAAGACTTTAAACTATAGGTCTAAGATGGTGTTTAGGCGATTGATTCTCATTTTTTTATTAAATGTGGCCATGTTTATTGCGGTAATTGCCTCGTTAAAAGGATTGACAGCAATCAGTCCCGCAGGTGGAAAAATGCATGCGTTTCTATACATTTTGATTTGCACGATTGTCGGTGCGGCTATTTACGGCTATTTGTCATTCAAAACAGGTTTGGCACAAAAATTATTCGGCGATCGCTTAACACGATTGACCAACAAGCTAGGGTTAAGGAGATAAAATTGCATGCGACTAGATAAATTATTATCCAATATGGGCTTCGGCTCGCGTAAAGAAGTGAAACAGTTATTGAAAAAAGGTGCGGTCCGTGTCAATGCGGAAGCGGTAAAAGATGCCGCATTGCACATTGATACAGAAAAAGACGAAGTGACGATACTCGGTGAGCGCGTTGTCTATAAAGAATTCATTTATCTAATGATGAACAAACCGCAGGGGGTGTTGTCTGCGACGGAGGATAAACATGATCAAACAGTCATCGATTTGTTAGATGCGGATAGTCAGCATTTTGAACCGTTTCCTGTTGGTAGGTTGGATAAGGATACAGAAGGTTTTCTGTTGCTAACGAACGATGGCAAGCTAGCTCATAATTTATTATCTCCGAAAAAAGGTGTGCCAAAAACGTATTATGCACATATTGAGGGTGTTGTGACCGAAGAAGATGTGGAACGATTCGCGGAAGGTGTCATACTGGATGATGCTTATTTAACGAAGCCAGGTAAGCTGCGAATCTTGAAATCCGCAGACGTATCGGAAATTGAATTGACAATTACGGAAGGAAAGTTTCATCAAGTGAAGCGGATGTTTGTGGCGGTGGGTAAACAGGTTGTCTATTTAAAACGACTATCCATGGGGCCTCTCTCATTGGATGAAAATCTACCACTTGGTTCTTACCGAGAGTTGACGGAAGAGGAATTACAACTCCTTCTAAGTCTTTCCGATCAATGAAAAAAGGCTGAGCCGCTTTTTCCGGTTCAGCCTCTCTTATTGTGCGCAGGTCAAGAAGATAATTTCACTTTCTTTGCTGTCGTCGTCCATTTACCGCGGATTGGACTCATAATGAGCCCGTTGTATTCAAGGACATTTAAATCCCTTTGGACAGTACGGTGAGTGATGCCAAATTCTTCGACCAAATTCTCTGTTGTGACTGTACCGTTATCATGGATATACATGTAGACATCCTTGATGCGGGTCAGCATACGATCAGTAGCAGGTTTCAAGTGTGGAATCACCCCTTCATCTTCATTTTCCAAAATAACAATGGACATGAGACTTATGAATGTTGCCTAAAGCACGTTGATAATATCCCTGACACTGCACATCCTTTCCGAATCAAAGCACTCTGTCAGAATCAAATCCTATATTATATGGAAGTTAAATGTTCTGACAATACTAGTATAACGTATTGTCAGATAGTTTGCATGCATTTTCTGTAAAAAAATAAATTGTATGGATTGCACTTTATTTTATGAGCTTAACGTGTGAGAATAGTATAATCGGGAAAAGAAAAGGAACATTAGCGTGTGGAAGGGGAATGACGATGACATTATATTTTATGGACGGCCAGTTTACAGAACGGGAAGAATTGAGAGTATCGATTGACGACCGCGGTTACTATTTTGGTGATGGTGTGTATGAAGTCATTAAAGTATACGGTGGTGAATTGTATACGGCCGAACAACATATCGCTCGATTATTTCAAAGTGCTTTGAAAGTGAAAATGACAATCCCGTATACAGAGGAGCAATTGGTGGAAATCGCACGTGAGTTGACTATGCGCAATGAGATTTCGGTTGGGCATGTCTATATTCAAGTAACACGTGGGGCTGCTCCTCGTACACATCAGTTCCCTGCGGCTACTGTTGCACCGGTTGTGACGGCATATGCTATCCAGAATCCGAGACCTGCGGCAAGCATCGAAAACGGTGTTGCAGTCAAGTCAGTGGAAGATATTCGTTGGCTTCGTTGCGACATTAAAAGTCTCAATTTACTTGGCAATGTACTTGCAAAGCAAGAAGCTCATGAAGCGGGCTGTATAGAAGCACTTCTTCATCGAGATGGTGTTGTCACGGAAGGATCCTCGTCCAATTTGTTTGGTATTAAGAATGGAACGATTTATACGCATCCCGCAAACAATCTAATTTTGAACGGTATCACGCGTCAAGTCGTGTTAGGACTGTGCCAGGAACTCGCAGTGCCAGTGGAGGAAAAGCCATTTACACTTAAAGAGTCATTCGATATGGATGAACTTTTCTTAACATCTACAACATCAGAAATAATGCCGATTACATCGATTGATGGGCGCCTAATTGGTTCGGGAACTCCAGGAAAATTGACAAGGCATTTACAAAAAGTGTTCGCTTTACAAATCCCTTCTTCAAATGTGGGTGAGTAAACGTAGATGCAATGTAAAATTGGAGTGATTGAAAATGGCGCAACTAGTCAAACTGGTCGATTATGTATCCAGATATGAACATGATTTATCCCGCTACCCTACGCAGTATATTCGGTTAAAAAAATACCAATGGGAACGCATGAAGACCCAATGGGAAAATGGCCCGGAATTAACGGAATGGCAACAAGAAGGGATAGAGGCGGTGGAAGAGCCTGAAGAGGGAAAATGGTTTGCGCCTCTTTTTCGGCTTTTTGGTCAACGGAAAACGGTTATCGATGAGGAAGTTCCAGAGGTTGATCATGAAGAAAATGAGGAACAAGATCATTTTGGGTTCAGTCCAAATATTGTCTACAATCCTAAAAACATTGAACAATTAAGAAAGCTCTATTTAGACCAGCTTTTTCATTTTCAGATTAAATGGGCAAGCTCTACACTAATGGACAAGTCGCGGGTTGACCCGCGTTATATGCGAGATTCCTTATTAAGGAGTTTCGCACAGTATTTACCTGATAATTATTTGCTGTTCTATTATCCAATTCTTAAGTTGAAAAAAGCGCCTGTTGAGCTTGATATTATTATGGTGACTCCAGTTGAATGCATGTGTATTACGGTACTGGAGGCAGAAGATATTTCAGCTTTTGTAGGCAGTGGTGATCGATTCTGGGTGAAAAAGTCAGGAGAGAAAGAAACGAAGCTGTTGAATCCGCTTATTGCATTAAATAGGAATGAGAAAATTGTTACTGGCGTTCTAAATGGACAAGAAATTGATTTTCCCGTTAAAAAGTATCTGATTTCCCGCAACGGTTATATTGATTATCCGAGTGCGCCGTTCGACGTGACGATTATTGATAGACGCTCCTATGAAAAATGGTTTTCGGCGTTACAAAAATTGTCTGTTCCATTGAAGTCTACTCAATTTAAAGCAGCGCAAGCTATATTAGATATCGGTCATACAACATCGATGAGTCGATTTTTTGAAGAAGATGAAGAGCAACAACGAGAAGAAGACAACGAATCATAACATTGAATAGAAAAGAGAGTGTGTGTAATGCGGCTTCGCAATAAACCATGGGCAAGGGATTACATGGCTGAACACCCAGATATCCTATTAGCAGAACCTGAAAAAATGAATAACGGCTGGCATGATCTTTTTGGTAATAATCATCCCATCCATATTGAAGTAGGAACGGGTATGGGGCAATTTATCATTGGTATGGCCATTGCCAACCCAGATATTAATTATATTGGCATTGAACACTTTGACAATGTCATTGTTTCAGCACTTGAAAAAGCGATTGAGGCAGGCAAACCGTCCAATTTACGGTTATTCCGAGCAAATGGAATGGACCTCGCGAACATTTTCCACAAAGGCGAAATCGACAGAGTGTACTTAAACTTCTCTGATCCTTGGCCGAAAAAGAGAAATGCCAAACGTAGATTGACACATGAAACCTTCTTAAAGTTGTACGAAACGGTACTGATTGCTGGAGGAGAAATTCACTTCAAAACGGATAATCGTAGCTTGTTTGAATATTCGCTAGTGTCACTATCCGATTACGGTATGAAACTGAAAGACGTATCGCTCGATCTGCATGCGCAAATGCCGGAAGATAATATTATGACAGAGTACGAAGAAAAGTTTTCTGCAAAGGGGCAGCCGATCTACCGGCTGGAAGCGCAATTCAATAATTTGTAATTCGTATAACAAAGGGAATGGGAGGATGTTTTCGATGGATGCATATACATTTCATGGCATGGAGTTGACGTGGTTAGACGGGGGAGTCAACTACTTAGATGGCGGAACGATGTTTGGTGTTGTTCCGAAGGCACTTTGGTCGAGACGCTATGAGGTGGATGACGATAACTTAATCGAGCTGCGCACGGATCCAATTTTAGTCCGTTATGCGGGCAAGACTATTTTAATTGACGCAGGCATCGGAAAAGGTAAGCTTGATGACAAAAAGAAGCGTAATTTAGGTGTACGAGCCGAATCGAGGGTCGAGGAGAGTCTTGGGGAACTCGATTTGACGCCAGAAGCGATTGATATTGTACTGATGACACATTTACATAATGACCATGCGGCGGGTTTGACGGAGTGGCAAGGGGAAGAGCTCGTTTCGGTTTTTCCGAATGCTGACATTTATGTATCTCAGATTGAATGGGACGAGATGCGCAATCCTAATATTCGCTCGCGAAATACGTATTGGAAAGAAAATTGGGAGCCGATTCAACAACAAGTGAAAACTTTTGAGGGAAGTATAACCGTTGTCCCGGGTATTGAAATGATTCATACGGGCGGTCATAGTGATGGTCATAGCATTATTAAGTTGACGCAAAATGATGAAACGGTTCTCCATATGGGGGATATTATGCCAACGCATGCGCATAGCAATCCATTGTGGGTACTGGCCTATGACGATTACCCGATGACATCCATCTTCGCGAAAGAGAAGCTGATGAAAGAGGCCATTCCAGGAGGTTACCGATTCGTTTTTTATCATGACGCGGTGTATAGACTTGTGAAGTGGAATGAAACAGGTAAAGAGATTGTAGAATCTGTTAAACGAACATAAAGATAAAACCGTCACACGACCAGGGAAATCTGGTTATGTGACGGTTTTGTTAAACTCTCGGTTGCCGGGCCACTGAAACCATTCGCGTCCTTCCGCGAATTATAGCAGTGACTGGCACCCGACTATTATTACTCACATTTTCGTTAGTTCAACGACAGAGCCTGTTTTAGCATCGGCAGCGAATTCAAATTGTTCCAGTTCGCCATCTTTAATGCGTGAAATCCCACCACGGTAGACGTCCATTGTAATGACATTGTTTGTGAATGGTTCTGTTTTCATGATGATCCATGAACCATCTATTGGACCTTCGTTTTTAAATGCACTTTTGACTGTATTCAAGACGGTATCAGCTGCAACATTGCGGTTTGTGCGGTCAATGGCTTCGTTGACAACGATTCCAGCTGCAACACCTGTTAATACACCTGCTAGAAAATCTTTTACTTTCATGATTAGGTAGCCCCCCTACATTATTCTTTTCACCAGTGTACCACAATTTTACACAATATAGCAGAGAGTGAGGCTTTTAGATAATTCGATTTCCTAAATAAAAAGATGGAAAATGTCTGAATAATCGACTACACTATTTACAGTACGTACATAAGTGGGGAGGCTAATGCAATGCATAAAGAGACAATTGAAATGTTCAAGACGTTAACTGAACTTCCGGGGGCGCCAGGGAATGAGCATGCCGTTAGAAAGTATATGCGCAGTGAGCTTGAGAAGTATTCTGATGAATTAATTCAAGATAATCTTGGGGGTATTTTTGGAGTAAGAAGAGGTCCAGAGGATGGTCCACGCATTATGGTTGCCGGTCATATGGATGAAGTTGGCTTTATGGTAAGCGCTATCACAGATAACGGGATGATCCGATTCCAACCACTAGGCGGCTGGTGGAGCCAAGTTTTATTGGCACAACGTGTTGAAATTATGACGGATAATGGTCCAGTCGTTGGTGTAATCGGTTCAATTCCACCACATCTGCTAAGTGATGCAGTGCGCAACAAGCCAATGGATATTAAAAATATGCTCATTGATATTGGAGCAGATGACAAAGAAGATGCAGAAAAAATAGGCATTCGACCTGGTCAGCAAATTATTCCTGTTTCTCCGTTTACACCGATGGCAAACGGCAAAAAAATTCTTGCGAAAGCGTGGGATAACCGTTATGGCTGTGGGCTTGCTATTGAACTATTGAAAGAACTACATGGTGAAAAATTGCCGAATAATTTATATTCGGGTGCCAATGTTATGGAAGAAGTCGGGCTTCGTGGTGCGGCAGCCGCAGCAACGATGATTAACCCGGATTTGTTCTTTGCATTAGATGCCAGTCCTGCAAATGATGCTTCAGGTGATAAAAATGAATTTGGGCAACTTGGTAAAGGGACATTGCTGCGTATTTTTGACGGCTCGATGGTTACCCATCGCGGTATGCGGGAGTTCATCCTTGATATGGCAGAAACGCATAACATCCCTTATCAGTACTTCATTTCTCCAGGTGGGACGGATGCAGGGCGTGTCCATATGTCAAATGAAGGTGTGCCAAGTGCAGTGATTGGCATTTGTTCACGTTATATCCATACATCTGGTTCGATTATTCATACGGACGACTATGCGGCGGCAAAAGAACTGCTTGTTAAGCTTGTCAAAGCATGCGATAAAACGACGGTGGCAACGATTAAAGGTAACGTATAAGTAATCCGTCCTTCTACTCTCATGTGGAGTGAAGGACGGTTTTTTATTCAACCATAGGGGGGATTATAGATGGAATTTATGATTGGAACGACAAATCCAGCAAAAGTGAAGGCGGCTAGACGTGTCATTACTAGTCAATTTCCACAAGCAACTGTTTGGGAAGTCGAAGTTAACTCGGGGGTTTCAGACCAGCCTTTTGGGGATGAGGAGACGCGACTCGGCGCTATCAATCGGGCATTACGCGCAACAGAGACGAAAGAGGATGTTATTGGAATCGGCTTGGAAGGTGGCGTCCGGATGTTGGAGGGGCAGATGTACCTTTGCAACTGGGGAGCGTTGGTCCTTCCAGGTGGGAAACGTTTTACAGCAGGTGGTGCGCAGATTCCATTGCCGCAGGAAATCGCCAATGAGCTACTCGAGGGTAAAGAGTTGGGACCGGTTGTCGATGACTATTTCACGGCGAATGGCATCCGTCATAAAGAAGGTGCAATGGGCATGTTTACGGCTCATACAGTGAATCGAGATCAGCTGTTTGAACATGTATTGCTATTGTTAATAGGTCAATTGAAATATGCCACGAAAGAGTAACAAGCCCGTAGTTTCAATGAGTCGCATGAATCCCAAAGGTTGCAACTGCACGGGGATAACTTTAAAATAGAGTTGATGTTAACTTTATTCAACAGTTCAAAGCCCTGCTAAATAAGGAGGAATGAAGTTCAATTCCTCCCTGTTAAGCCTCCGGCGGATGCCACAGATTTTTTAGGGGAATTTAAGAAGGCAGTCTAAGTGCGCGACGTCCTAATCATGTGCCTTAATTTCTGCAAAAGCACAGAAATACGGCAAATCGAACCCTTCGCAGTTCGATTCGCAACGACTGCATGACCTACTTCCTGTAGGCCCCAAGCACGATAAAAATCTGGACCAAATACGCCGAGGCGTATTTGATATAAATAATGATTGGAGGAAATCGAATGTTCCGGAAATGGAAGTTCATATTCCTGCTAGTGATGTCAGCATTGCTACTTACGGCATGTAGCGAATCACTCGGTGAAAGGGCAAAAGTCGGCATCAATGCGGCGGAGGAAGCCTTTCATACAAACGATAAAGAACCTACGGAAGAAATCGATGGTGTCAAATTATACAAGCCTATTGGATTAATGATTAGCGAAAAGTCTGATGCGCAAAATATCGTTTTTACAAAAGGTAAAGAAACTTTCATTTTGTTCATCAATCCTAATGAAAAAAGTGATAGTCAACTGTTTTATGATTTGTTACTGGCAGATCAAAACAAGGAAATTATCGAGCAAGCAACGTTTACGGATAAAGACATATTCGGCTTTGCGGCAGTTGTGAAAAGTGAAGATGACCATGTTGAACTTATAACGAGTGTGGGCGGCTCGAAAATGACTACACTGACAACCAAAAAGAACATCGAAGAAAACTTAACAGAGATGATGGAAGTCGTGCGTTCTGTTGAGAAAGAGAATGGAGGGAATTAGGTAGATGAATTCTGAACAACTACTAGACATTTTAAAAGAACATCTTCCGTCCGACCATTTTCAATGGCGGTTTGATCGGAAAACGGATAAGGTTCGCCTTGAACATGCTGTTTTAAAAAAAGGCATGGATATCTCACTACCAGAAATCCTCGTGAAATACGAAAAGAAGAAAGATGCGGCGATTGAAGAACTCGTCCATATCATCCGGGAAACCTTTACTGCGATGGAAAAAGAACAAACAGAAGGGTTTGTCAGTAGTTCCGCCATCTATCCTGTTATTCGGTCGACATCCTTTCCAAAGGAGTCAGCTGCAGGGCAACCATTTTTAATGAAAGATCATACGGCGGAAACTCGTATCTATTATGCACTAGATCTAGGAACGACGTACCGATTGATTGATGAAGGCATGCTAGCAGCCATAGGTCTAACTGAAGTGGAAATAATGGAATCGGCTATGTTCCGAGTAAGGTCGTTACCAACCGCTATGAAACGGGATGAAGTCTCGGATAATATCTATTACTTCATCAATAATAATGATGGCTACGACGCCAGTAGATTGTTAAATAGTGCATTCCTGAAAGAAATGGAAGGCAAAATTGAAGGTCACATGACGGTTTCAGTCCCACATCAGGATGTCCTGATCATTGGCGATATTCGTAATGACACAGGGTACGATGTACTAGCGCAGATGGCGATGCATTTCTTCACAACAGGTTCTGTTCCGATTACGTCTTTGTCATTTGTCTATAAAGATGGTAAGCTTGAACCTATTTTCATTATGGCTAAAAATCGTTTGGCAAGAAGGGAAGGAAAGAACAAGTGAATATATTTTATAACAGGGATGGTGTAGGAGATGTGCTGTTGATTCAGCATACTGTTACACGTCCAGATGCAGTGACAACAGCCTCTTATGGAGATGTGACAGTAGTCCGAAATGCGGAGACTGGAGAGGTAGCTGCTATTAACTTATTTAAAGCGTCCTCTTACTTCAAGGTTGAAGCGATTGGCAAAGTGGAGCTGACAGAAGACTTTGTGCAGCAGTTGCAAGCGGCATTCGAGAAGAATGGAGCAAATGTTGAACTTGACGCCGATTTTTCACCAAAATTTGTTGTCGGACATGTATTGACGAAAGAAAAGCATCCGAATGCAGATAAATTAAGTGTTTGCACAGTTGATATTGGAAGTGAAAGGGTTCAAATTGTTTGTGGAGCACCGAATGTAGAGGCAGGGCAAAAGGTCGTCGTTGCAAAAATCGGGGCAGTGATGCCATCAGGAATGGTTATTCGTGATGCGGAGTTACGTGGTGTGGCTTCCACAGGTATGATTTGCTCGGCGAAGGAACTTGCATTGCCTGATGCACCTGAAGAAAAAGGGATTTTAGTGTTAGATAGTCAGGCTGTTGTTGGCGAAGCATTTACAAAATAAGCAAAAGAAAAACGTGCCGTCATGGTACGTTTTTCTTATTTCAAAGATTGATTTGATTTAGTAGTGTCGGTACTGTTAAAATAGATTGATTGACACGAAAAGAGTGATAGTCTTGAGTTGGTTTAATACACTAATGAACCGGCTTTTTGGGCCGGATGATAACAGTAAAGAAGAAGTGGTTTATGAAGAATCTAAGAATGATTATGAAGTGGATGAAGCGGTAGAACAACTGGAGCGGAGGCAAGCCTCATCATTCCGTTTTCCAATTGTCTCTGATGCGGAAATATACGGATGGGATGAGGAGCCGTCGAAGGAACGTCAAGTGCCGCAACCTGCAGCAAATCATACGGATGCGGACGATGATTACGAACCGACGCCTCTTTATGAAAATGATAGATGGCAGGGTGATCCGACGGTGTCCAATGTTTTTCGGGCTGGATCAACGCCGAAATATGGGACAGCATCAGTGCCTAAAACGACTATCTTTGGATCTGATGAAGAGGAATATCGAGAGAAACAACCTGCACAAGTAAAAGCACCTATACAAAAACGTTCTAGCAGACCCTTCAGTCCAACGTCCGTACCTTCTCCAGTCTATGGTTATAAGAATCCGAGAAAAGAAGTATCATCAATTCCAGATGAAGAGGATATGAAGCTGTCGCAATTGGAAGAAGCTGTTATACCTATTGAATCAGTCATTTATGAAGACAATGCAGTACAACAACAGTTTGCTCATGCCGATGAAGACGAACAACTTACTATTGTGCAGCCTATAATGGAATTTCCAGTAATAGCATCAGACACCGTGGATGACAAAGTCGACGTAGTTGATGAAACTTACCAGACTACAGTAGAACTGCCAGTTACGGAGCCGGACAAACGGGACAACGAGCTAGATGTTGTTGAAGTGAATTCAACTGTAATTGAACCTTTGGAAATGGCGCATACTAATGACTCATTTCCGAAGGTTAAGGAAGAAGTTTTTGTTGAACAGACGGATTTACCAGAACAACCAGTAATAGAACAACCAGTACCAGAACAGAAAAAAGAACGGATTGTTCCCTTCAATGTATTAATGTTAAAATCCGATAAGGAAAAAATAACACGGGATTATCCTCTGGCAGCAAAATTAGATACATCTATAAAAATGAATGAGCCGATTGCCCCTGCACCTGTGTTCCGTGTAGTGGAAGAGGTTTCGCAAGAGGTACCAGAACAACCAAGTGATGATGAACATATAGACGAACAACCTTATTATGCATTCCCTTCGCTTGATTATTTAATCCCACCTGAAGCGCAAATTGAGGATAGTGAGTGGTTGGAGTCTCAGTCGGAAAAACTGGAAGAGGCATTATCCCATTTTGCAGTCCAAGCAACGGTTATCGAAGCTGTTCAAGGACCGACCGTGACACGTTTTGAATTAACAGTTGGGCAGGGGACAAAAGTAAGCAAAGTCCGTAATTTGACGGATGATTTGAAATTGGCACTGGCAGCTGAAGATATTCGAATTCAAGCACCAATTCCGGGCCGTAGTTCAATTGGGATTGAAATACCGAATCGCAAAACGCGGGCGGTACGAATATCTGAAGTGATTGCGACGGACAGCTTTGAGGCCTCTACGTCCCCATTAGAAGCCGTACTAGGTCTTAGTCTAACAGGAACTCCAGTCACGCTAGACTTACGGAAAATGCCGCATGGGATGATTGCAGGGGCTACAGGTTCAGGGAAATCCGTGTGTATTAATTCGATTTTAGTCAGCTTGCTGTACAAGGCTACACCAACTGATTTGAAGATGATGCTTATTGACCCTAAAATGGTTGAACTTGCGCCATTCAATGGGATTCCACATCTCATTAGTCCTGTGATTACCGATGTTAAAGCCGCAACAGCTGCCCTGAAATGGGCGGTTGCAGAAATGGAACGTCGCTATGAGCTTCTTGCTCATTCAGGTGTAAGAGATATTGAACGCTATAATAAATTGGTCATGGACAGTCGACGTTTTTCATTGAAAATGCCCTATTTGTTGATTGTCATTGATGAGCTTGCTGATTTGATGATGATGGCGCCGGCGGATGTCGAGGTGTCCATTAGCCGGATCGCACAGAAGGCACGTGCTTGCGGTATCCATTTGATCATCGCAACGCAGCGTCCATCAGTCGATGTCATTACCGGGACAATTAAAGCGAATATCCCGACACGTATTGCGTTTTCGGTGTCATCTCAAATTGATTCAAGGACAATTATTGATTCCCCAGGAGCAGAGCGGCTACTTGGCAAAGGTGACATGCTGTATATCGGCAATGGACAGTCGGCTGGTGTCCGGCTTCAGGGGACGTTTGTCACGGATGACGAGATAGAACGTATAATAGAACACGTTCGCAACGAGGCGGCACCAGACTACTTGTTTGGTCAGGATGACCTTCTTGCAAGTGCCGTCGAGGAAGAAGAGACGGATCCACTATTTGAAGAGGTATGTCTATTCGTTCATGAACAAGGTAGTGCATCGACATCCTTATTACAACGAAATTTTAGTATCGGTTACAACCGCGCAGCTAAATTGATTGATCGAATGGAAAAGCATGGTTTCATCTCTGGGCAGCGAGGCAGTAAAGCGCGTGATGTCTTTTTGACGGAAAGCGATCTGGATCGGCTGACGGAGCGTTTAGAATAAAGTTTAGTTAGATTTATTATAGGGGAAACAGAAATGATCCCAGGAGGTTGCAATATGACATTGTTCCATTTTATAGGGATTAAAGGGTCGGGGATGAGTTCGCTCGCCCAAATTCTCCATGATTCCGCCAATGAAGTGCAAGGTTCAGATGTGGAAAAGTATTTCTTTACGGAAGATCCACTTCGTGAAAGAAATATTCCTATTTTGACTTTTGATGAAAATAATATTACAAAAGAAATGACAATAATTGCAGGAAATGCATTCCCAGATAGTCATCCAGAGATTGTGAAATCGAGAGAGCTTGGACTTGAAGTCATTCGCTATCATGATTTTTTAGGAAACTATATGGAAAAGTTTATCTCTGTTGGCGTAACGGGTTCTCATGGTAAAACATCGACAACAGGTTTGCTTGCGCATGTTCTATCAGGTCATTCACCTACGTCTTATTTAATTGGGGATGGCACGGGGAGTGGACCAGAAAACAGTGAGTATTTCGTCTTTGAAGCCTGTGAATACAAAAGGCATTTTCTGGCCTATGAACCAGACTATGCCATCATGACGAATATCGATTTCGATCATCCAGATTATTTTAAGGACTTAGCGGATGTGATGGATGCATTTGGAGAAATGGCGTTGCGTGTTAAAAAAGCACTCATCGCTTGTGGGGATGATAGCCATCTCCAACAAATTCATGCGAAAGTACCCGTTGTCTATTATGGATTTGATGAGTCGAATGATTTTGCAGCAAAAAACATAGTGAAAACAGTAGAGGGATCGACATTCGATGTTTTTGTGCGCAACGAATTTTATCATACGTTCTCAATCCCACAAGCTGGAGACCATACAATTTTGAATTCTTTAGGCGTGATTGCACTTTGTCACTATGAAGGCGTTGAGGCTTCAATTATCCAACAACGCTTATCCACTTTTGGTGGGGTGAAGAGACGCTTTACAGTTGCCGAAGTAGAGGACCGGATCATCGTGGACGACTATGCGCATCATCCGACTGAAATACAAGCCACTTTGCAAACAGCGAAGCAGAAATATCCGGACCGGGAAATTGTAGCGATATTCCAACCACATACATTTACACGGACAGCTGCTCTATTAACAGAATTTGCGGCTAGTCTTTCAGGTGCTGACCATGTTTATCTATGTGATATATTTGGATCTGCTCGTGAAAAGTCCGGAAATTTAACCATCAAGGATTTAGTGGATAAAATTCCAGGTGCAAAACATCTCGTGCTAGATAATATTCAAGTACTAGATACGACAGGACGTTCAGTGTACTTATTTATGGGTGCGGGTGATGTTCAGAAATTTATCAGTGCGTTTAAAGCGCATTTGAATAAAGCGGCAACAGATTGAAAAGGAAGCAGCTGGATCGGGAATCAAGGCCATATACCTTGATTCGGAGACGGCTGTTTTTTGATGTGAAGGTCAGGAAAAAGAAAAAGTTTCTATTTCTATGCAGGGAAATCGACAATGGTGTCGAAGAGGTTATAGAGACATAACGTTTAATTTCCCTTTAAATAGGGTAAACAGTACTTATGTGTAGTAGTTGAAGGAGGCAATACCATGGAAAATTTATTGTACATAGCGGCTATTGTTGCTGCCATCGCATTTTTAATTTTATGCGTGAGCTTGGCGATGACGTTGTTCTCGGTGAAGACAACATTGCAAACCGTTTCGGAAACGATGGATGGGTTAACGACCCAATTAGAGGGTATCACAAAGGAGACAGCAGATCTTCTTCATAAGACCAATAGTCTTGCCGAGGACATCCAACATAAGGCGGAGAAATTGAACTCAGTTGTCGATGCTGTTAAAGGGGTTGGCGACTCTGTTACGGGACTAACTTCTTCTGTGCGTCGGGTTTCCGATACCATTACGACGGAAGCAGAACGCAACGGCGATAAAATTGCACAAGTTGTTCAATGGAGCAATGTAGTAATTGATATTGTCGGTAAAGTGAAAGAACGTCAACCAAAGAAAACGGCTGGTTGGACGGCGTATAAGCCTGTCACAGGGAAGAAAAAGTAAAGTCTTTTTAAAGATTGCCTATCATAATAACTAATAGAGACATTAGACATAAAACTAGGAGGAATTAACTATGAATGAGAATCGCAATCATGAACATGACACAGAAAAAAAACAATATGAAAATTCTTTTGGTGAACCATCTTATTTGCCGGTGAGCTATGAATACGACCGTAATCATACGGATTCATTCTATGAGGAAAAGGATAGCTCTGCAGCTGGTAGCTTTTTGTTTGGTGCTCTTGTTGGAGGAATAATTGGTGCGGCAACAGCCTTGTTCTTAGCGCCGAAATCAGGCAGTGAAATGCGTGTAGATTTTACAACACAGGCTGTACAATTGAAGGATAAAAGTATTGAAATTAGTTCGGTTGCCAAAGAAAAGGCAACTGAATTCACTTCTGTTGCAAAAGAGAAAACAGGTGAATTGTCAAAATCAATTCAAGAGCAGTCCGAACAACTCGTTGAAAAGGTTAAGTCGATGAAGTCAAAAACTTCTGTTCCAATGGATGATGGCACTGCCTCATCTGAAGGGGAAGAGCCGATGGAGTTTATTGAGAAGGCGGTATCAAAAGATGAGGATGCAGTTGAAGTAGAAGAACTAGAAACCTCTACTGCAGAAGCATTCCATCAAGCAGTTGTTGGACAAACGGATACTGTGTCCGATAGTACTGATACTGAGAAATAAATAACCAGCTCAAATCACATAATAAAGGCCCGTCTACCAATAAGGTGGACGGGCCTTTATTATGTGAAGAGAATTTCAAGTACATCCCCACCGAAAATCTGGTCATTAAATCCGATTTGAGAGCCATTTCGAAGCAGTTGGTAATTGCTTGAAGAATTTTCTGGTAAATTGTAATCTGTAAAAGCAAAGATATCACTAAAGAAAATAGGGCTATCGTCAAGCGAGGTAAAATCAAGTTTGTTGCCTAGCTGAACAACTTCGATTCCTGTTGCCGGTTGTCCATTTAGCAAAATGGATAGCCGCGGTTTTCGAATAGTAAGGGCTGCCCCATTAAATGTCACAGTTATTTCATCAAATAATTTTTTCCCGATTTCTAATGCAACTTCAGCTACACTGGGAAGAGGTTGCTTTTGTAATGTAATCACATCTCCATCATTTATTACATAAGAGGGACGTATAGGCATATTGCCAACAAAAAACTCTAAATTACGTTTTTTTAATGTCATTGATTTTTGATTGATGGTGACTGTGAAATCATCTTCTTCCAATAGCTTGTTTCGGTTGACTTTTGCTAATGCAGTAGCTAATGTCCTTGTTTGCGAAATTATGATTTTATCCCGATCTTGTACGTTTGTGTCAATAGATTTTTGTTGTCCGTTGATGATGATTTCAGGTTCTAATACGATTGGCACTCCGTCGATTGTTGCATGGATTGACACTGTTTCTTCTAGCAAATCCCGTATAGTTGCACTAGCATCCACACCGTTTTGCCCTGGCACTAATTCGATTTGATCGCCATCTGTAATACAGTCTTTTGTACTAGCTGATTTGCCATTTAAGAGAACGGTAGATGGCGTACCATGCTCTCCGGGGATGAGGATATCATTACCATTTATAGATACGGACATACCTAGGCCGGGCATACCGTATAGTTGACGGCTTGTAATATTGGCGGCAAGAAGTGCATCACCGACTGTCATTTCCTTTAGTTCGAAAAGTCGTATCGTCTTGTTATTTACGGAAACAGACATGTAGTGAATAGGAGCTCTTCTAGCTGCAATGGCAATCCCGATTGGCGTCACAAGTTCGGGTGAAGAGACGATACCTGGCTCCAGTGTGATACCAGTGAGTGCATCCAATCCCCGAATGCCAACCCTATTTTCCGGAAGCTCAAGACAACTACTAATATCTTTTGTCAGTCCTGGCGTGAGGCTACCACCACCAACAACCATGACTGCTTTAGGCGACTGTCCGTTATTAAGTCGCTTGATTTCACCAGCGATTGATTTTGCCAGGCGCTCAACAGCAGGCTTGATAATGGCGGTTACATCGGCTGCCGGAACATGTTGTTCAAAGCCAAGAATATCTGTTAGCACAATGTCATCGCCAGCCGATATTTTCCTTTTAGCAATTTCTGCGAGTGGAAAATCAAGAAGATAGTGATTGCTAAGTTCTTCTGTAATTTCATCTCCTGCAAGTGGTACCATGCCGTAAGCGACAACGGTGTTGTTATCGGTTATGGCAATATCTGATGTTCCAGCCCCAATATCAACGAGTGCGACGTTGAGACGTCTCATGGAAGGAGGAATTAGAACACTGATAGCTGCAATAGGCTCCAGTGTTAATGCCTCCATCTCCAGTCCAGCTCGTTTTAGTGCAGATAGCAATGATTCGACGACGACTCGTGGTAGAAATGTCGCGATAACGTCCACAGATGCGGAACGTCCTGCTTGGTCAATCAGGCTACCGATTTCTTCACCTTCCAGTTTGTAGTGAAGGACGGAATAGCCAACACAATAATAATATTCATCTTTTGAAATGGAGTTGGACGATAATAATTTTTGTTGGGCTTGTTGGACTGCTGCCAGTTCCAGTCGGTTGACATCCTCGATTGAAATAAGCGAGTGCTCAGAAATGTCGACAGCCATTGTACCTTCCGCTGTTTTTAAAGCACGACCCGCGGCAGCGACACTCACACGATTAAGTGAGCCATGTTTGTCCTCAAGAGTAGTTTTAATTTCTGAAATGACGCTGGCAACACTTAAAATATTATGTATTTGTCCATCAATCATTGAACGCTCTTTATGTTCAATCGAAATGAGATCAGCAATATGATAAATACCATTATCCTCCTTGAGGATAATGCCAACGACGGAACGAGTCCCGATATCAAGTGCGAATAATGTAGTAGCCAGAATAATTCCCCCTTTCTGTCGATAAATAACCAATATAAAAAATAATTTGAAGAAATAACGTGACTTTTCAAATAGTCTTCTTTATACTAGGTCTATTATCTAAAAATGTAACATATATTCCCCTCTTCGGAAAGGGAATCATATGTGGGGGAGGAGACGGACAGATGAAACAGAATGAACTAGATGAATTACGTGGCCGTATAAACGAGCTAAACATCAAAGTTTTGGATCTCATTAACGAAAGAACAGCTGCAGTGCAAGAAATTGGTAAAGTGAAAGAGAAGCAAGGTGTTAATCGTTATGACCCAATTCGCGAGCGAGAAATGCTTAACTCGTTGAAAGAGTATAACAACGGTCCGTTGCCAAATGGAGTTCTCGAGCAGATTTTTAAAGGGATCTTTATGTCTGCACTTGAAATACAAGAAGATGAACAACGCAATGCATTACTTGTATCACGTAAACGCAAAGCGGAGGATACAATTATTGATATTAATGGTCACAAAATTGGTGATGGCAATCCATCATTCATTTACGGTCCATGTGCAGTTGAATCGTATGAGCAAGTACTAGCTGTCGCAAAATCGATTAAAGCTAAAGGGTTGACGATGATTAGAGGTGGTGCTTACAAGCCACGTACATCGCCATACGACTTCCAAGGCCTCGGCTTAGAAGGTCTGAAAATTCTAAAGCGTGTATCTGATGAAACAGGTCTTTCAGTTGTAACGGAAATCATTACACCTTCACATCTAGAAGAAGCAATGGATTATATCGATGTCGTTCAAATTGGCGCACGAAACATGCAAAACTTTGAATTGTTGAAGGAAGCTGGTATGATTAATAAACCAGTCCTTCTGAAACGTGGTTTAGCTGCAACAATCGAAGAATTCATTCATGCTGCTGAATACATTATGTCAAAAGGAAATAGCCAAATTATTCTTTGTGAACGTGGTATCCGAACTTACGAACGGGCAACTCGTAACACATTAGATATTTCAGCTGTTCCAATTTTGAAACAAGAAACGCATCTACCAGTATTCGTTGATGTAACGCATTCAACAGGTAGAAAAGACTTGTTACTACCGACAGCAAAAGCTGCAATTGCAGTAGGCGCAGACGGCGTAATGGCGGAAGTACATCCTGATCCAGCAGTCGCATTGTCCGATTCTGCACAACAGATGGACTTGCAACAGTTTGATGAATTTTACGAAGCAATTGCACGATTCATGAACACTCATCAAACCGTTTAATAAGTACAGACGCCGGACCTTCATGGTTCCGGCGTTTTAACTTAATTTACACCTTGGCGTAATTGATTTATTATAGTAGTACAGGACTGGCCCTGCTGCATACATAGAAGGATGAAAGGAGTTAAAAACTAATGGCTGTAACAATTTATGACGTTGCCAGAGAGGCAAATGTGTCGATGGCAACTGTTTCACGCGTAGTAAATGGCAATCAAAACGTCAAGCCCGCAACGCGAAAAAAAGTATTGGATTGTATTGAACGACTTGGCTACCGCCCAAATGCCGTGGCGAGAGGACTTGCGAGTAAGAAAACGACGACAATCGGAGTGATTGTCCCTGATATTTCAAAAAACTTCTATTCTGAACTTTCTCGAGGGATAGCAGATGTGGCGACGATGTACGAATACAATATTATATTGTCAAATTCTGATGAGCGTACAGCGAGGGAAGTAGAATTGATTGAGGACCATCTTGGTAAACAGGTAGATGGGCTTATTTTCATGAGTGATTCGATTTCTGATGAAGTGCGACAGGAGATGTCGACAGCGAGTGTTCCAATTGTTTTAGTGGGGACGCTAGATGTTGAAAAGCAATTGGCGACAGTGAATATTGATTATGAAGAAGCTGCTTTTGAAGCGGTTAATAAACTAATTGCCAACGGTCATAAAAGTATTGTTTTTGCTTCAGGGCCACTGACGAAGGATATCAACCGCATTAGTAAAAGAGCGGGTTATATTCGCGCTCTACAAGCTGCAGGACTTGTTGTGAATGAAGAACTGATTATTGAAATTGAAAATACGTATGATGGCGCCTATGAAGATTGTAAAAAAATCTTTCAATTACCGGGTAAACCGACGGCTATTTTTACAGGCAGTGATGTATTGGCAGTCGGCTTGCTGAATGGTATAAGGGACAGTGGTCTATCTGTACCAAGCGACTATGAACTGATTTGTTTTGAGCATTCCATTTTACCAAGAGTCGTCAGACCGCAATTGACGTCGATTGTCGTGCCGCTCTATGATTTAGGTGCAGTTTCGATGCGTCTATTGACGAAATTGATGAACGGCGAAGAGGTCGATGACAAGCAAGTCATTTTACCATTCAGGCTTGAAGAACGCGATTCAACAAAATAATAAAAGAGCAATGTCATTAATTGGGATGGCATCGCTCTTTTTTTCATTTATTCATTTTTTCATTGCGAATCATATGTAAGGCCCGACTAAGCATTTGTTCATTTTTCTCGGTTATTTCTGCTTTCCGTGGGATGGGCTCATAAAGTGGATTGGGGTCTTCCCATGTCGGAATGAGCGGCACAGGAGACTGTTCTTGCCATGCTGTGAGCCAGTCCGCAGGGAGAGGGCCAGTAGGGGCTGAATCCGTAGTCATAGCTAACCAAATATGAGCCCAAGCTCTCGGTACGACACGCCAGATATCGTAGCCCCCCCCACCAACGGCAATCCATCGGCCATTACAATATTGATCGGCTATTTCCCGGGCAATACGAGGAATTTCTTTGTAAATTGCCATCGTTCCATATAAATGAGTAAGAGGATCGAAGTAATGTGCGTCAGCCCCGTTTTGTGTCAAAATAACATCCGGTTTAAAAAATTCAGTCACTTCCGTGATAGCAGCTTTATAAACGGATAGAAATGACTCATCCTCCGTAAAAGCATCAATTGGAAAATTGAAAGATGTACCATAACCAGTCCCATTGCCACGCTCCGTGATATTACCAGTGCCAGGAAAGAGGTAGCGGCCGGTTTCGTGGATAGAGAGTGTGCAGACTGATGGATCATCGTAGAAGCTCCACTGGACACCATCCCCGTGGTGAGCATCGGTGTCGATATATAGGACACGTGCCCCGTACTTCTCTTGCATGTATTTAATAGCGACGGAACTGTCGTTATAGACACAAAAGCCGGAGGCCCGGCCATGGAATCCGTGATGGAGTCCGCCGCCAAGATTCAAGGCATACTTTGAGCGGCCTTCCATCACCTCGTCGACTGCTGTCAATGTACCTCCGACTAGCATAGCGCTTGCTTCGTGCATGTTTGGGAAGATAGGGGTATCATCTGTGCCGATGCCGTAAATGTCACTCACATCTTCATGTAACTCCCCTTTTCCAGCTTTTTTAACAATGTCAATAAATTTACTATCATGAGCAAGCAGTAATTCATCATCCGTTGCCATTCGTGGCGGAACGATATCGCTGTCCTGTATGGCTCCAGATTTCTTTAATAAATCAAGTGATAATAGAATTCTCTTTTGATTGAAAGGATGGGTATCTGAAAAGGAATATCCAAGTTGTTCTTCAGAAAAAATAAATGTGGCTTCTTTTTTCATAGGACTACTCCCGGCACGTTTGGCCAAAGGACCTCAAATCCGCTGTCTTTCAATCCTTGGATAATACTAAGTGGATTCATAGAATTTATGCGGATCACGAGAATCTTCGTTGCATCACTTTCTTTATCAGGATAGACAAGTACGCTCAAGACATTTGTTTTCTGTTCATGAAAGACTTTGGATACTTCAAAAAGGATACCTGGTACGTTAGGTACTCGGACCTCAATTTGCGAACCAGGCTGATGTGCTCCTGTCAATTCAATATATTTATAGAGCAAGTCAGTTTCTGTGATAATACCAACTAGTTGGTTGTTTGAAACGATTGGAAGGGCACCGATTTTATTGTCATAAAATATGACAGCTGCTTCTTCCACAAAATCCATAGGGTGACCGATAATTAAGTTTGTCGTCATAACATCAGCAAGAGCAGTATCGTAAACACTATGGTCGATTATTTCAGAAATAGAAGATGGGACAATTTCTTTTAAGTCTCGATCTGTCACAATACCGATAACCATACCTTCCGTCGAGAGAATGGGTATATGACGGATTTTTTTGTGGTGCATCGTTTGAAGAGCATCTTTCACTGTGTTGGAAGGTGAAAGTGTTGTGACCTCTTTAATCATGATTTCTTCAATCAGCATTTGAATACCTCCACTTTCAATACATGAATCGATTCATAAACCGTAAACTATCGAATTGTTGGATGGAATCTTGGGTAATTCTTTTTCCAATCCGTGCCATTAAACAATTGGCAGGATGCGAACATATTTCTGGGTCATCTGTTGCATAGTACACTAAACCACCTTCGTTCATCATTTTCTCCATAACTTTGCGGTATTCCCAAACATTTAGCTTCGTACCTTTCAAATCCCAATGCCAATAGTATTCGGTTGTCAAAATGATATAATCCTCCATTGCATCATCCATCATGGAAACCCGCAGTAGTGATTTACCAACACCGCCACCTCGAAATTTAGGAATGACTTCAATAGCCCCAAGTTCAATTAGGTTTTCCATACTCCCTTGTGACCAGCGCTCCAGTGGATCAGGATACAAATACGTGACGTAACCAACGACTGTATTCATATCGCGCACGATTAGTATGCGTCCTTCCGGCAGTCCGGCGATTTCAACTAACGCTTTATGTTGCTGGGCAGGAGGTCTAAATGCGACAAGATCTTCGTGGAAGTCCAATCCTTCAAGATCGCCTGCCGATATCGGTCCTTCAATAATAATATCACCGTTCTTATGCTTAATTTCCATTGCGTTATACGTTTTTACATGTTCCAACACGATCACCGCCTCATTAGGTATGCACATGCTCTAAGTATACAACAAAATCAACAATTAAAAGCCCGCTGTTTCTTACAAATTGAACTACCCCCACCTTAACTACGTTTAGAGGTGGGAGATTCC
This sequence comes from Sporosarcina sp. YIM B06819, assembly GCF_033485175.1. NCBI lineage: Bacteria > Bacillati > Bacillota > Bacilli > Caryophanales > Caryophanaceae > Sporosarcina > Sporosarcina sp. YIM B06819. The sequence continues at coordinate 147,594 of NZ_JAWLIQ010000001.1, forward strand.
TAAGAACACCTTCGTAACCGAAAGTTTGGATTAGGCTAGCCCCGCAGTCCCTGCGGTTAGAAGTCTTATAGCTTCATTTTCAAGATTGATACTTGCGTTACGATCACGGTCGTGACTTGAATTGCATTCTGGGCATACCCATTCACGTAATGCGAAATCCTTAACGTCTTTATGGCGGTAGCCGCAGCTTGAACAAAGCTGACTCGATGGAAAGTTTTTCGCTACAGCGATGACTGTCTTCCCATACCACTTTGCTTTGTATTCAAGCATTGTGCGGAACTGTGACCAACTCACTTCACTAATCGCTTTGGCTAAGTTATGGTTTTTTAATAGATTTGATACCTGCAAATCTTCAATTCCGATAACATCGTGGTTTTTGATGATTTCAGTAGAGGTTTTATGCAAGTAATCATTTCTTTTATTCGCAATTTCTTCATGAATACAAGCGACTATTTTTCGTTGTTTCTGATAGTTCTTCGCCTCATGTAAAGGTTTTTGTTGCCGGATGGCTTGTTCTTGTCTTCTGGATAGAATCCGCTGTGCTTTGGCCAATTTCTTTTCCAACGTACGAAAAAATTTAGGATTTTCATAGACGGTTTTATCTGATAGTATGGCGAAATTCTTTAGACCCACATCAATACCGATAGAAGTATGGGTTTTAGGTAGCTCACACACTTCTGTTTCAACAAGAATCGAAACAAAATATTTTCCACTAGGATTTCTTCTGACGGTCGCATTTAGTATACGTCCCGTGATTTCACGGCTTTTGGCAAGTTTAACAAGCCCCAGCTTGGGCAATTTAATGGCATTGCCAATAACCGCGATATTTCCATTTGTGTGTTTTGTCGTGTATGACTGGACGGGATTTCTTTTCGATTTAAAACGAGGTGCATTATTTTGCTTCTTAAAGAAACGGTCAAAAGAGTCTGCCAGATTACGAACGGATGATTGAAGGGCAATGCTATCTACTTCTTTTAACCAAGACAATTCCTTTTTCAACAAGGGATGACCAGCTGAACAAGTGCCATAAGCTAGTCCTTTACCCGTTTCTTTATAAGCGCAATTCCATTTATCCAAAAAGTGATTGAAGACAAAGCGACTGCATCCAATTGTTTTAGCAATGATAACTTGTTGGGCTTGATTTGGATAGATACGAAACTTATAAGCTTTGTTGATCAGCATGGACTTTCACCTCGCTTCAAGATAATCCAATTATAGAATATACGTTCCTTTAAAGCGAGTGTTTTGGGCTGTCGCCCAACCGAAATTCATCTCCCGCTTATCACTGGGAGTCTTCTTTCAGCAAATCGATAAAAACTATTAGAAAAGTGATATTAGTTAACTAATTTAGTAGTAGATGATGTAGAATGAATAGTGTAAATATTTTTTCGGAAGGGTGAGATGGATGGTCATGAAAACGTTGCCGGTCGTTCAAGGGGAATATCAATTGGGGAATTATGACCGTATGGTTGCAGATTTTAGTTGGGCTGAAGTAGAAAAAGAGTTTAGTTGGTCTGAAAGTGGACTATTTAATATTGCGCATGAAGCAGTAGATCGCCACGCAGATTCCTATCGTAGAAATAAGGTTGCACTTTACTATAAAGATGCTGATCGCAAAGAATCATATACTTATAGAGATATGAAAAAGATGTCTAATAAGGCTGCAAACGTGTTGCGTAATCAATCTCCGCTTGAAAAAGGAGATCGCATTTTCATCTTCATGCCACGTTCTCCAGAACTGTATTTTGCGTTACTGGGCGCATTGAAGTTGGGGGCTATTGTGGGACCACTTTTTGAGGCATTCATGGAAGGAGCGGTTTACGATCGACTTTCGGATAGCGAGGCGACGGTGATTATTACAACGCCAGCACTTGTTGACCGGATACCAGTGGACAAATTGCCACATCTGAAAACCGTTTTCCTGGTAGGAGATAATATTAAAGAAGAGGGAATTTTTGTTGATTATAACAAATATATGGGAGATGCTTCATCAGACTTCCGGGTAGAATGGATGGAGCGGGAAGACCCGACACTTCTTCATTATACGTCTGGATCGACGGGCAAACCTAAAGGCATCCTGCACGTTCAGGAAGCAATGGTACAGCAACTTCAAACAACGCGTTGGGTGCTCGATTTGAAGGATGAGGATACGTTTTGGTGTACAGCAGATCCAGGTTGGGTAACGGGGACAGCTTATGGTATTTTTGGACCGATGCTTGTTGGAGCGACAATACTTGTTGTCGGCGGCAGATTTTCGGCAGATGCTTGGTACGAAGCAATTGAAGAATATGGTGTGACGGTATGGTATAGTGCTCCGACAGCATTCCGGATGTTAATGGGCGTGGGAGAAGGACCGATGAGTAAATACGATCTTTCCTCATTGCGTCATATCTTGTCAGTTGGCGAGCCACTTAACCCAGAAGTAATCCGTTGGGGGTCAGAAGCGTTCAAACTTCGTATTCACGATACATGGTGGATGACAGAAACGGGTGCGCAGACGATTTGTAATTTTGGCTGCCTGCCAATTAAGCCAGGTTCCATGGGGAAACCAGTTCCGGGTATTGAAGCGGCAATCGTCGATGACCAAGGGAATATACTACCCCCGAATCATATGGGCAATTTAGCGATTAAAAAAGGTTGGCCGGCTATGATGCGTCAAATCTGGAATAATCCTGAGAAATATGATTCCTATTTCATGAATGGCGAGTGGTATGTGTCGGGTGACTCGGCATATATCGATGAGGATGGCTATTTCTTCTTCCAAGGCCGTGTAGATGATGTGATTATGACAAGCGGAGAGCGTGTAGGGCCGTTCGAAGTAGAAAGTAAATTATTGGAGCACCCTGCAATTATTGAAGCAGGTGTCATTGGCAAACCGGATCCTGTCCGGGGGGAAATTATCAAAGCATTTGTCGCGCTACACGAAGGCTATGAGCCGACAGAGGAATTGAAAGAAGATATTCGTCAATTCGTAAAAAAAGGACTTGCAGCCCACGCAGCGCCGCGTGAAATTGAATTTAAAGATAAATTACCAAAAACGCGAAGCGGAAAAATTATGCGCCGCGTATTGAAGGCTTGGGAATTGGACTTGCCAACGGGCGATTTGTCAACAATGGAAGACTAATACTTATGTGAAGAATAAAAGGGCTTGTTCGCTATTACTCTAGCGAACAAGCCCTTTTAGTTATTCATCCCCGACATCATCAGGGTTTTCTCCATCAGATGGGGGAGTACTTCCTTCATTGTTATCCCCATTTTCAGGTGGAAGTATTTCTGGAGGTATAACATCTGGCGTTTCTACATCAGGTACAATGACCTCCATCATGACGCTATTAGAGGCATCTGAAAGTTTTCCTGTAATATCCACGGCTCTTACAGTATACGAGCCTCCACCAATGTTGAAGGATTTTGGTGCGCCATCTCTAATGACCAAGATTTGTGCGCCATCTTCATAGACATAATAGCCAATTACATCATCTGAAGCGGAAGCATCCCATGTGGCGGTCATACCATTTAACGTCAGTTTTACTGGGGCGGGAGCCGCATCGTCCACTTCAAAAATGGAGCCAGCCACAATGTTGGATGAGAAAGCGGATTTCACAGGAAATAGCTTTGATGCATCTCCTTTCCACGGTCCAAGCATCCGTTCGATAAATGATTCACTTACTCCCGTGCCACCTGATGATACGAATTCAATAGGTGTTGAAGGGTGTGCAAGATATTTAACGCCATTTACTAAGACATATGAAGAAGAGATGATACTATCATCTGCTTCTGTTGGTAACATTGCCTTGGCATTGAATAAATCGGATTTTACGAGCCCGGCAGCTGAACATTCAGCCGAGGGTGCAAGACCAGATATGCCACAGAACGGCTTTGAGACAACTCCATCCGGTTGCGTGAATTTTGAAGAGGCGCCAACCAGTTCAGGAGCTACTTCATTCGCGGCATTCAAAATACGAGCGAACAGCGTACTTGTCCTTGTAGAAGGATGTAAGGTTTGCCTCTCAAGTCCGAAATAGAGGCTTCGCTTTCGCTCTTTATAGCCAAGCCAAACCCCAAGAGAAACATTTGGATTGTAGCCAACAAGCCAAGCATCCCCGTAACCTTGTGTTGTTCCTGTTTTAACCGCAAGATCTGTACTAAAATTCATATGTCTAGGAACTTGAGCCCCTGTGCCCCCTGTTTTTAGAACATCTCGAAGCATGTCGGTGATGATATAACTTGTTTCTGGACTGAATACGTCGACAGGTTCAACAATATGTTCATAGACAATTTTGCCATCCATATCTTCAATTTTCTCGATGATATATGCATCAATGAATTGTCCACCATTGGCAAATGTTGCAAAGGCATTTGTATTTTCCTCCACACTCATACCGATGTCCATTCCACCATAAGATGTGGAATAGTTTACATAGTCGCCAGGAGTTAATTTCGAGATACCCATCTTTTTCAAGAATTCAGCAGGCTTTTGATCGATAATATCGCGGTATAGCCTTGCGGTCGCTAAGTTTAATGACCTTGCGAGAGCTTCTCTTGCCGGTACAATACCGAGTTCTAGTGATTGTGTATAGTTATTTGGTGACCACATCGTGCCATCTGGTTGTTGGACACTGAATTTAACATCGACAACAGGACTACCAGCCCCGATGAAGCCATATTCGATAGCTGGTGCATAGACAAGAAGTGGTTTCATTGCGGAACCATTTTGTCTGAAAGCTTGTGTCGCGTGGTTAGTCGCTTCTTTGCTATGATCACGTCCACCGATAAAGGAGAGAATTTTCCCAGTATGATTCTCAATCATAATGGCCCCGACTTGAACTGGATCTTCCTTCAATTCGACTTCACCAGAGTGTGGGTCTTTCTCTTCGCGGGTATAAGTGAATCCGTAGTGTTCAAAGGACTGGCCAACTTTATTCATCTCGTCATACAAGGTCTTATTGACCGTTGAATAAATTCGATAGCCGTCGTTTTGCATAGAACGTGTCGCTAAAATTTTATATTTTTTTTTGAGCTTTGCTTCCTTGTCTAAACGTTCTGGATCAACACCATCTTTTTCGGCAATAATTTTCATTAAAATATCGATGGTGCGGTTTTGAATTTCTTGTGTTAAGTACGGATACTTTTCATTGGCACGTAAGACAGGTTGGCGGAAGTCTTGTGTAATATCATAGGCAATGGCTTCCTTGTATTGCTGTTCCGTAATATATTCGGTTTCTTTCATTCTGAAAAGAACGGTCTTCATCCGGTCGATTCCAGGCTTGAGATATTGTTCGTCTTTGAGCCCACCGCCACTTTTAAAAGGTGTATAAGCGAAAGGGGCTTGTGGAATGCCTGCGATGAATGCGGCTTGCGGTAAATTCAAGTCGGCTGCTTTTTTAGCGAAAATCCCACCGGCCGCCGTTTCAATCCCTGCAATATTTTGCCCATTGGCGTTACGTCCATATGGAATGATGTTTAAATAGGCTTGTAGGATTTCGTCTTTCTCCATAAAATGCTCTATTCTCATAGCGAGAAGAATTTCCTTCGCTTTTCGCTCATACGAGACTTCATTTGTTAAAATTTGATTTTTTATTAATTGTTGTGTAAGCGTCGACCCACCTGTTTGGTTATCGGAATTTGCTACGTCTTGAAGAAGTCCGCGGAAAATGGCTTTAGGCACAACTCCATTATGTTCTTGAAAGTACTCATCTTCTGTTGCAAAGACAGCATCAATGACAAAAGGAGAAACCCGATCAAGTTGTGTATCTTTTCGCTCGATGTCAGAGTTAATTTTTCCAATATAAACATTGTCTGCAAGATAGATTTCGGATGTTTCCTCGTAATTGAAAATAGCATCCCTCATTTCCTCTTTAGACCGAAGCGGCTCTTTTGCTACTAAGGATGCAAAATAACCAGCACCGACTGAAGCGGCAAAAACAGAGAGTGTTAGTCCGAAAACAATGAATAGTAGAAACAGGTTCCAAATCACTCCTGAAGTGATGCGCATTCCTTTTGCCCATTTTGTTTTAGTCATTAATTCAATTTTTTCTTCTATAAGATCAATTCGGTTTTTTCTACGTTCGCGCAAGTAATCGCCCCCTAAAATCCTTCCTATTATAGCACATTTTTATTGAGTGCTATCGATAATATTTGACAACCTTTATATTTCAGTTAGAATGGGGAATATATATTTATTTGCATGTTGAAAAAGTCGAAGTAGTGGCGATGGAACCGTTTAGAGAGACAGCGGGTGGTGAAAGCTGTTCGGAACCTTGTGCATGAATTACAACTTTGGAGTGTGACGCGGATGCGGCGTTAATGCATATTGAGCGGAGAAATCATGTATTTCTCAAGCTGGGTGGTACCGCGTTAATGATGTGATTAGCGTCCCTGCATGATTTTTTAATCGTGCAGGGGCTTTTTAATTTGAACTAGTAGGGAGCTCAAACTCCCTACTGGTTCAAACTAAGCCTCCGGCGGATGTCACAGATTTTTAAAGGAACTAAAGAAGGCAGTCTAATTGCGCGACATCCTGTCGCACGACTGCATGACCTACTTCCTGTAGGCCACGGGCTCGAAAAAATCTGGACACAATTACGTCGAGATGTAATTGATTATCTAACACAAGTACCTTAAGAATACGTTTATCTAACATTTTAGGGGGAATTCAAATGACGAATGCATTGATGGAAGATTTAAAGTGGAGAGGCTTATTATATCAACAAACAGATGAACAAGGCCTTGAAAAAGTATTGAATGAGGAGAAGATTTCTTTATACTGTGGCGTTGATCCAACGGCAGACAGTATGCATATTGGACATATTGTTCCTTTATTGACGCTTCGTCGTTTCCAGATGCACGGGCATCGTCCGATTTTACTTGTTGGTGGAGCAACGGGCATGATTGGGGATCCATCGGGCCGTTCTGATGAAAGGCAGCTTCAGACAACAGAGCAAATTGCGAAAAATGTTGAAGGCATTAAAGGGCAGTTGGAACAAATTTTTGATTTTAATGCCGATAACGGAGCGCAAATGGTCAATAACAATGACTGGGTTGGTTCAATGAGCGTTATCGAGTTTTTACGTGATTACGGTAAACTTCTAGGCGTGAATTACATGCTGGCAAAAGACAACGTGGCTTCACGACTTGAAGGTGGAATTTCCTTTACAGAGTTTTCTTATATGTTAATTCAAGGAATCGACTTTAATCATCTATTCAACCATTACAATTGTCGTGTGCAAATCGGCGGCTCAGACCAGTGGGGCAATATTACAACAGGTCTAGAAGTGATTCGTAAAACACATGAAGAAGAAGTGAAGGCATTTGGAATTACGATTCCACTTGTTACGAAAGCCGATGGTACAAAGTTTGGGAAAAGTGCAGGCGGTTCAGTCTGGTTAGACGCAGCAAAAACATCTCCGTACGAGTTCTACCAGTTCTGGATTAATACAACAGACGCTGATGTTATTAAATACATGAAAATTTTCACATTTATGGAGCGCGAACAAATTGAAGCGCTAGAAGTGTCTGTGCAAGAAGAACCGCATTTGCGTAAAGCGCAACTGACATTAGGAGAAGAAATGACACGTTTGATCCACGGCCAAGAAGCACTAGATCAGGCAATTCGTATTTCGAAAGCGTTATTCAGTGGTGATCTAAAGGCGTTAACGGCTGGTGAAATGAAGGATGCATTTAAAGATGTCCCTTCATTTGAAATGGTGAAAGAAGCTAAAAACATCGTTGATTTTATTGTTGAATCAGGTGTGTCGCCATCGAAACGCCAAGCGCGTGAAGATGTGACGAATGGCGCGATTTCTTTGAATGGTGAACGCGTGACGGATACGGCTTACGAAGTAGATGCAGGGGATCGTCTAGAAGATGCGTTTATCATTGTCCGCCGTGGGAAGAAAAATTATAAAATGGTGAAGTTTGTTTAATAGCAGCACAAAAAAGCTATTTCCTTATGATATAGGGAGAATAGCTTTTTCAATTTAGGCTTTTGTGACCCAGTCGGGCAATTTCAAATCTGCATAGGTTGCTGGATGAATCATATTCCCTAGCTTTAAAGCCCCTTCAAGTAGACGTGGGGAAGGGCGGCAATAGAGTTCTTCTTCCATTTTGGCGAGACGTCCATTTTTGACAGCAGCAAGTTCTTGCCAACCGGTACGCTTTAGGACGACTTCTGTTTTCACTTTATCAGCTCGAACACCAACCCATGCGAGCAAAATATAATCAGGATCTCTCTTTAAGATATCTTCCCAATCTGACTGCACACTGGCAAATTCAACATCACGGAATTCGTTGAGCCCACCTGCGATGGTGCTAATTTCAGTCAGCCAATTAATGCGACCAGGTGTAAAGACAGGTTTTGGCCACCATTCCCAGTAAAGAGAGGGAGTAGTTTCAACAGTTGATGCACGCTTTTTCATGTCATCAATAAAAGCGAGGTATTCAGTTTGAACCTCAAGTGCATGTTTTTCTATGCCGCATGCTTGACCGACAGTGAGTAAATCATCTGCAATATCGTCTAAACTTTGCGGGTCTAGTACAAGATGAGGGATGTTGCGCTTCTGGAGCTCTTCAACATTCTTTTCCATGCCGGGTACACTAAGTGAAGCGAGGACAAGATCGGGCTTATACGACTCAAGCGCATCCATATCAATCGACAAATCGGGTCCAAGACGAGGAAGAGTCGTCACGCTTGCGGGCCAGTCCGAAAAATCATCGACCGCGACGAGTTGGTTAACGAGGCCAAGATAGGCTAGTAGTTCTGTGTTGCTTGGGCAAATTGAAATCAGTTTCATAACGTCACGACCTTTTAGAAAGTTTCAACGACTTAACTTGTTATTGGTTTAGTTGAAATCATGTTTGATTTTGAATAACTCCATTTCATTTTTAGCCGTCTTTTGATAAGTGAATTACACTTCGCTTTGGAGTTCGGATAGCTGTTCTTTGATAGAGGTTACATCTCCGTGCATTTTGTGAACGTCCATCGATAGGTTTTCTAACTTAGCTTCTGTTTCTTCATGACGGTCGAGCAGTGCTACTACGATTTCTTTTAATTCCTGCTGTCCAGTTTTTAAATTATTTTGACCAGATTCCAATGTGACTAGTTTTTGTAAAATTAAATCTAACTTCTTATCCATAATAATCATTCTTTCAATTTGTATTCGCTTATGAATCAATCCTCGTGTATTAGTCTCATTTAACATTCACTTTAAATATAACATATTATACGTGACGGGCAGTGAGATAATAGATTCAAGTGCCAACCCATCCTATGTAGTATTGTTATTGTAACACGAAAAAAAAGAGCCCTGTGAAGGACTCTTTTCTGGAAAAACTATTAACGGTTGTAGAATTCAACGATAAGTGCTTCGTTGATTTCAGCCGCAAGTTCGCTGCGCTCAGGCATACGAACGAATTGACCAACTTTAGTGTCCTTGTTGAATGTAACGAATTCAGGAACATAGTTGTTCACTTCAAGCGCTTCATTTACAATATCAAGGTTTTGAGATTTCTCGCGAAGAGAAATTTCTTGTCCTGGTTTAACGCTGAAAGATGGGATGTCAACGCGTTTACCATCAACCAATAAGTGGCCGTGGTTAACAAGTTGGCGAGCTGCACGACGTGTGCGAGCAAGGCCCATGCGGTAAGCAACGTTGTCAAGGCGAGTTTCAAGAAGAATCATGAAGTTCTCACCGTGTTTACCAGGCATTTTACCTGCTTTGATGAACATCGTTTTGAATTGGCGTTCGTTTACGCCGTACATGAAACGAAGTTTTTGTTTTTCTTGTAATTGCAATCCGTACTCGGAAAGTTTTTTACGTTGGTTAGGACCGTGTTGTCCTGGTGCGTAAGGGCGTTTTTCGATTTCTTTACCTGTTCCTGAAAGTGAGATTCCAAGACGACGGGATAATTTCCAAGCTGGACCTGTATAACGAGCCATGAATGACTCCTCCTCTGTTTTTGGTTTTATTTTGTTGTAAAATAAGAACCAGATGTGTTCAATTCAAATGCCATTCTATTATCTTGCAACTTCGCCTCCGCAGCCAGGAGGTTACGTGGTGCACCTTGTAAAAGGAATAGACTGGACAATCTGAAACACACAACTGCTGCAACTATTTTACACAATTTTTATCATAACAATTATTAAGGTTTGAGTCAAGCGACATCCTTCGGAAATTAAATAAGCATAAGTACCTACTAAAATAGGTAGTATATGTAGTCCGATTGCATTAAAATATAGAAAGATACACATAATGATACATATACTACCATAGAGGTGAGGGCATGATAGATTATCAATTAACGCTGTTTCAAATTAAAAGTGAATTACTGGATTTAGTAACGGAAGATGTTAGTTTGGATAGTTATGAACAATGGTTTGACATACTGAAACCGAAATTAAGGCAGCATTTCGATATTAAGGAAACAGATTTCTTCATTAATAATCAAACAAAGTTTATGCCTATTGCCGGACATCGATCTGCAACTGAAATACGAAAAGCGGTTCCAATCAGTGATATGGATTGCACGGCACTATATTCAGGTAGTGCTTACATAATGGAATTTGTAGACAGGGGATATGAATATGCAGATGATATTTTACTCATTCGTGATGAGCAATCCAACTTACTAGGTCTTTTACTTGTTAAATCGACGGATAAATGGCGAGAATTTAAGAAGTCGATTTATATAGATGAATTCGAACGAGTCATTAGTCGTTTGATTTTAACAGTTAAACGATTACTTACATTGGATAAAAAAGAAAAAGAGGCAAGGAGGATTCAAAGAGTCACGGATCTGTTCAACGCAACGATGGACAACCAGGTAATCCTAGATGGCATCGTAGGGGCGATATCCGAACAGTTTCCCGATTATTCTGTTGAATTATTATTATCCCATGAACAGAAGAAAGTTATGCATTCTTATAAGATGATTGACTACATTAACGAAAGACCGTTGACGATGAATGCCTTTGTTTCAGGAAATGTCACGGTGGAGGATTTGTCAGAACGCGAAGGCAGGTTCATCAATGTACCCATAGTTGGAAGACAAGGGATTTATGGTGTGCTGCGCATAGAAGCTCCTATCGATTTTGTGCTTTCTTTGGCGGAAGAAAACTTCATTCGCATAGTGGCGACTACGGCAGGTAATGCGTTGGAAAATGCAAGCCTTTACGATCAATCCCATCGTGTTATTGAAGACTTACAACTTATCAATGAAACATCTAGGAAGTTGAATAGTAATCTATCTTTTGGTGAGATGATTTCATTTTTGAAACAGCAGTTACTATCTTTCAACCCAATGGAAACGGCATTCGTTTTTTATGATGAAACAGGAGGGTATAATATCTCTCAGATGAGCTCGGATTTCTTTAGAATGAAGCTTGGTAGCAAGTATATCGAACTGGTTTCTTCTAGCTTGAAAAATGGAAAGGAGGCATTGTTTGAGGCGAATTATAGTAGCACTTACGGCGAACGGGTTCATTATGAGTCGATTATCGCCATCCCGATTATGAATCAGGAGAAAGTGGCCGGATTTGTTATTTTAGTGCACGAAGAACCATATTTTTTCTCTTTTGATAGTTTCAAGCTAATCAACGCGCTCATTGGACATTCCTCGCTAGCACTTGCGAACACGATTTTGAAGGGGCAGCTTCAGGAGTTGGTCGATAAGGACAACTTGACAAAGTTATATACGCGAAGTTACCTAGATAAGGTTGTTGAGGAGGCTATTGCGAATGATGAAGTCGGGGTGTTCTTATTATTGGATGTCGATAATTTTAAGTTTGTCAATGATACTTATGGTCATGCAAAAGGTGACGACGTATTAAGGCAAATTTCGTCTGCTATTTTATCGGAAGTGGCTGACAAAGGAATTGCGGCCAGATGGGGAGGAGAAGAACTCGCTGTTTATTTACCATTGGTGGGTTATTCTGAAGGTGCAGAACTGGCAAATCGACTTGTCAATCTCATCCCAACAGTGACAGAACCACAAGTGACTGTTTCCATCGGGGTGAATAGCCGAACGAAGGAGCAACAGATGACATTCCAAGAGCTTTTTCACTACTCCGATACCGCCTTGTACATGGCTAAAAACAATGGTAAAAATCAGTTCGTTATCTACGGGACAGCAATTTCGCAACTGTGAAATGGGCGTTGTCCCTTTTCCTTTCCTGAAACAACGTGTAAACTGAAAGTACAGAACATTATGAATGCGGAGAGGTGGATAACATGAAGGAATATAATCTACACAAAGATACGGTCGTTGTGCATGGGGGCTATGAAGATATGGCGCATCACGGTAGTCTCACAGTTCCGCTCTATCAAACATCAACATTCTCGTTTGAAACAGCTAGTCAAGGAGAAGATAGATTTTCAGGAGCTGAGGAAGGAAATATTTATTCCAGACTTGGCAATCCGACGGTGCGTGTGTTAGAAGAGCGGGTGACAGCGCTGGAGAATGGCAAAGGTACGCTTGCTTTCGGTTCGGGGATGGCGGCTGTTAGCGCAATTTTAGTACATTTGACCAAGTCGGGTGATCATATCCTATGTTCGCGTGGAATTTATGGTTGCACATTTGGCTTGCTTGGTATTATGGAGCGCAAGTACAACATCAAGCATGATTTGATTCAGATGAGAACTGAGGGGGAAATCGAACAGGCTGTTAAACCAGAAACCGTTTGCATCTATGTAGAAACACCAATTAACCCGACGATGGAGCTTGTTGACCTTCAGGCAGTTGTCAATGTTGCGAAACGTCATGGGTTGCGTGTGGTCGTTGATAATACGTTTTCATCGCCTTATTTGCAAACGCCGCTTGATTTTGGTGCCGATTTTGTTCTGCATAGTGCGACGAAATATATGAATGGTCATGGAGATGTCATTGGAGGGCTGCTCACTGGTAATGACAAAGAAGAAATGGAGTCCATTCGGATGTCTGTGCAAAAGGATTTTGGCGGAATTATGTCACCGTTCGATGCGTGGTTACTCATTCGTGGTTTAAAAACTTTACCGGTTCGGATGGAACGTCATTCAGCTAATGCAGAAAAAATAATTCGTTATTTAAAAAAGCAGAAGTTGGTTGAAGAGGTTTTTTACCCATTTGATGAAGATAATCCGCAATATGCGCTTGCGCAACAACAGATGCGGGCGGGTGGCGGGATTATTTCATTTTCGGTTACAGGTGGCAAAGAGGGTGCGCAGTTATTTATGGATAGCCTGTCTCTTATTAAAATTGCAGTCAGTCTTGGAGATGCAGAGACGCTCATCCAGCATCCCGCAACAATGACTCATTCAAGTGTTCCTGAACAGGAGCGTCTTCGCATGGGCATTACGGATTCCTTACTTCGTCTTTCCGTCGGCCTCGAACATGCTGACGATTTAATCAGGGATATGGAATCGGCCTTTTCAAACATGAAATAGCAACCAAAAACAGCCTTGGTCACTTTAGGAAGCCAGAACCAAGGCTGTTTTTCTCATCAAACATATTGGGCTTACTTCATTCAAATATGGTTGACGAGAACTTGAACAACCTTTTCAAGGCCGATGCGGTCGTCTTCAGTAAAACGATTGAGTTCGGGACTGTCGATATCAAGCACACCGATGATGTTTTCATTCTTTACTAGTGGGATGACGATTTCGGACTGTGAAGCTGCATCGCATGCAATATGTCCAGGGAAAGCATGGACGTCTGGTACAATAATCGATTCTCGCGTTTTTGCGGCTGTTCCGCAGACACCTCTCCCAAGTGGAATGCGAATACACGCTGGAAGGCCTTGGAAAGGGCCAAGTACAAGTTCTTCGTTGTCTAGTAAATAAAAGCCGACCCAATTGATGCGATCGAAAAATTGATTAAGCAATGCAGAAGCGTTGCTTAAGTTGGCGTATCTATTATTCTCACCAGTTAATAAAGCATCTAATTGACTTGCAAGCTGCTCATACTTTGCATTAATATCAGTGGCATAATCGATTTCTACGAACAAATAAAGCACTCCTTTACACAATATTTTGTAGAGTAAGTATACATTTTAAGCTGTTGATAAACAAATCTTTCGGGTTTTATGAAGGAAAACAGATTTTTCCCTATAAATCATTCATTTTTGCAACTAAAAGTCTTTAAACGTGGTACTATATAGGATATATATCAAAGGCACAGTGACTCGGGGATAGGGGGCAACGGACCACGATGATATACTTCATCATTCCAATTATAGTACTCATCATAGTAATAACAATCGCCTTCTTATTCAGGCGTAAGCATATTCAGGAAGTCGGTCGATTGGAACAGGAGAAATTGCAAATTCAGCACAAACCGATTTTGGAAGAAATGACGAAAGTTAAACAACTGAATATGACAGGTGAAACCGAGGAAAACTTTGAACGCTGGCGCAACGAGTGGACTGAAGTGATGGACATACATATGCCAAAGATTGACTCATTATTATTCGATGTAGAAGATTCAGTCGATCGTTTTCGATTTGGAAAAGCGACGGAAGTAGAAAAAGAAATCCAAGACAAAATTCGTTTTTGTGATAAAAAGATGAATGACATCTTGCAGGAATTAAACGAACTAGTAGGCAGTGAAGAGAAAAACCGTATTGAAATGGAAAAATTGAAAGAGCAGCATCGTGCTGCACGAAAAACAATTTTGGCCCATCAGCATTCATTTGGCATGACAGTTAATCCGTTAGAGAAAGAACTTGAAGCGTTTAATCCGAAGTTTGAAGAATACGATAAGTTGACGGAAAATGGTAATTATTTGTTAGCAAGGGAAATCGTAATTTCGTTATCGACAAAAGGTAATCGCTTGTTTGAAATTATTCAAGAAACACCATCGTTGCTTACAGAGCTGCAAAATAAGATTCCGGCTTCCATTCGTGAATTGCGGAACGGAACAAAAGAGATGGAAGAACAATCGTATTATTTGCAGCATCTTGAATTAGCAACGCATCTAGACGCTATTGAGACTGAACTTGAAGAATTGCTATCTAAAATGGGCGAACTCCAAATTGAATCTGTCCAGCAGCAAACTTTAGCAATTAATGATCGTATCGATTCTTATTATGATGCATTGGAAAATGAAGTGACTGCAAAACATTATATCGATGAAAACTACGAAAAGATTGCCGCGAAGCTGTCAGATATTACAGCGCTGACAAAAGAAACTTCAAACGAAGCCGCTTATGTCCAGCAAAGTTATCGATTGAATGAACAAGAAGCGCAAATCCCACAGCAATCGCTAAAAAAATTGGGCATCATCAACAAACGATTTGAAGTGCTAATAACTCGAATCGAAGAGCAAGTATCTGCTAATTCCAGTTTACAGGAAGAATTACAGCATATTTCCGAAGAGCTCGGTCGAATTGCTGAAGAACAGGATAGCTTCGCAAATCGACTGAAAAATTTACGAATCGATGAAAATAATGTTCGAACGAAGCTGGAAGAACTATCGAGAAGATTGCAAAATACGGATAGAATGCTTCATAAAGGGAATATTCCAGGTATTCCAGATGAAATGGAAGCCCGTCTCGAAGAAGCTGACGAACAGATTTATATTGTGACGCAAAGTTTGCAGGAAGTACCTCTGAATATGAGCCTTGTGGACACTTACTTGGAAAATGCCGGGAAAGCAGTCAATGAGGTCAGTGCAAAAGTAGAAGAGTTACTGGATAATGTGATGCTGATCGAATGGATTATTCAATATGGCAATCGCTATCGTGCTTCTAACCCTGAAATGCATGCTCGTCTGTTGGATGCAGAAGAGTCATTTAGACAATTCCGTTATGCCAAAGCATTGGAGCAAGCGGCAACAGCGGTGGAGGAATTTGAACCGGGTGCCATGAAGCGAATTCAAGAACTTGTCAAAGAACATGTGTAAGATGATACAATAGAAAAAGTATGAAGGTTAAGTAACAGAAAAATAGCCACCGGCATATAATTGCGGGTGGCTTTGTCACGCTTATCTTCATTCAGCAGGAGACCCCTGCTGAATAAGGAGGAATGAAGTTCAATTCCTCCCTGATAAAGCCTCCAAGGAAGGATTCAGTTCAATCCTTCCCCGATGTCATGGATTTTTAGGGGAGCTTTTCGAGTGAACTTGAAAAAAATCCAGACACAATTACGCCAAGGCGTAATTGATATTTGTGACGAGTGAAAGGATGGAACGAATGATTTATTTTGACAACAGCGCAACGACAGCTCCAGATGAAAGCGTACTTACTTCCTTCATTGAAGTGAATAAACGTTTTTTTGCAAATCCCGCTTCGATTCATCTGGCAGGAAAGCAAGCTGAAGCATTGCTAGAAAAATCCAGAGCACAAATATTATCAATTCTTGGTGCGCCAGATGGCAATATCATTTTTACTTCTGGAGGCACAGAAGCGAATAATTTAGCCGTTATCGGTTTCGCACGAGTGTTTCGTTCGAGGGGAAACCATATCATTACGACTAAAATCGAGCATCCTTCTGTTCTATACGCAATGGAATACTTGGAAACACAAGGATTTGAAGTCGATTATTTAGCGGTGGATGAGCAAGGAATGATTTCTACCGAAGAATTAAAAAGTAAGCTTCGCGCAGAGACGATTGTTGTCAGTATTATGCATGTCAACAATGAAATTGGCACGATTCAGCCATTAGCTGAATGCGCCCGTATTATTAAAAAACACTCACGTGCATTATTTCATTCAGATACAGTGCAAAGTTTTGGGAAATTGCCTGTTTCGCTGACAGGCGATGGTCCAGATGCCATTACTATTTCAGCCCATAAAATCAATGGTTTAAAGGGTTCGGGCCTGTTAGCGTTTCGAAAAGGCATTCCGCCACAAGCGCTTAACTTTGGTGGTGGACAAGAACATGGGTTACGCAGTGGAACGGTAGCTGTTGCAGATGCGGTTGCCCTTGCTAAAGCGATGCGAATTAGCGCACTTGATGAAGAACATCAGGAGTTTAGACAATGGAGAAACAGGCTGCTTGATTTTATTGATCTCTACAAAGATGTAATTGTTCTCGCTCCTGACAAAGCAGCGCCACATATAGTATCGATTGCTTTTTATAAAGTAAAAGGTGAAGTCGCCGTGAATTATTTTCAAGAAAAAGGGTTCACAGTGTCGACTTCTAGTGCTTGTTCATCTAAAAGTGGTGCTGCAGGACATGTAATAGAAGCCATTAGAGTGGCTGATAAATATAAAAATGGCGTAGTTCGCATAAGTTTTGGCAAAAATAATAGTGAACAACATGTAGTGGAATTCGAGCAAGTATTAGCTCAGTTCATGGAGCTACTTGGAAGGGGAAATGACTGATGGAATGGAACGAATTATTAATCCGTTATGGAGAAATATCATTAAAGGGTCGCAATCGCAATGTATTTGTGAAGAAATTACGTAATAATATTAAAAAGGCTTTGAGTGATTTGCCAACAGTTGCACTGAAATCGGAACGTGATCGCATGTTTTTGTTTGCGGATGACAAGCGGGATATGGACGAAGCGATTGTTAGGTTGCCACATATTTTTGGCATCCAGTCATTTAGCCCGGTTGCTAAATGCGAAGCAACACTTGACGCTATAAAAGCAAAAGCACTCGATGTTATTGGTGCAGGTGAAACAGCAGGGAAAACATTTAAAGTTGAGATTCGACGGACTGATAAATCCTTTCCGCTTGAAACGGGTGAGTTGCAGCAAGAAATTGCGGCGCATGTCCTGAAAAGTTTCCCTGAATTAATTGTACAAATGAGAAAACCGGAAGTGTTATTACATGTGGAAATTAGAAGTGAAGGTGCATTCCTAACAGCTAAAGTACATAAAGGTGCGGCTGGTATGCCTGTTGGTTCGAATGGGCATTCGCTTCTAATGTTATCGGGTGGTATTGATAGTCCGGTCGCTGGCTACTTAATGATGAAACGTGGTGTGTCGATTGATGCGATTCACTTTGCAAGTCCGCCATTTACAAGTGAAATGTCAAAAAAGAAAGTGATGGACCTAGCTGAAAAACTAAGTTCCTTCGGTGCAGCGGTGCGCCTTCATATTATTCCATTTACTGAAATTCAGCAAACCATTGTCAGCCAAGTACCGGACAATGTGTCGATGACAACAACGCGTAGGCTGATGTTGCAAATTGCGGATCAAGTACGTGAGGAAATTGGTGCGCTGGCAATTGTCACAGGTGAAAGTCTAGGGCAAGTAGCAAGCCAGACGCTTGAAAGTTTGACGGCTATTAATGCAGTGACGGCGACGCCGATTTTGCGACCGCTGATTGCTTCAGATAAGCTGGACATTATTGAGATTGCACAAAAAATCGGTACTTATGATATTTCAATTCAACCGTATGAAGATTGCTGTACAATCTTCTCACCTTCAAACCCAAAAACAAAACCGAAGCTTGAAAAAGTCATGCACTATGAAAGCTTTACTGATTTCGCGCCGATGCTTGAAGAAGCAGTGCAAAATAGGATAACCGTCGACTTACCACTTCAGCAAGTAGACGAATTTGATGACTTACTGTAAGCGTTGAAAAAATTACCATATAAACCTTGTGCATGAATTTCCGTGTGCGGTACATTCTACATGCACAAGGAGGTGACACACAATGCCAAACAGCGGTAATTCAAATCAACTATTAGTTCCAGGTGTAAGACAAGCTCTTGATCAAATGAAATATGAAATTGCAAACGAATTTGGTGTACAGATGGGGCCAGACGCTACATCGCGTGCCAACGGATCCGTCGGCGGAGAAATTACAAAGCGATTAGTACGTCAAGCTCAGCAACAAATGAAAGGCAATAGCTAAACCTAATAAAAATATGAAAAGCTGTTTCAGAATTTATCTGGAGCAGCTTTTCGCTTCTAAAGTATAGGCTAAAATATAGCGATTTAAACCGCATTAACCGAGTTGGTTAAAGTTACTAACCCGGAAGATTGTATGAATTTTTGTCATTGGCACATTCTATATGCACAAGGAGGTGACACACAATGCCAAACAGTGGTAATTCAAATCAATTAGTAGTTCCAGGCGTAAGACAGGCTCTTGATCAAATGAAGAATGAAATTGCAAACGAATTTGGTGTACAATTGGGGCCAGATGCTACGGCGCGTTCTAATGGATCCGTTGGTGGAGAAATTACAAAACGATTAGTACGTCAGGCGCAGCAACAAATGAACGGTTATAGTCAGAAATAATGACTATCTAGTAAGGGGTTTGGAAATCGGTTTCTCCCTAACAGTGTAGGCACAAGTGTAGTGTTTTAAACCACTTTAGCCGGTTTGTTGAAAGTTACCAATTGAATACTTGCATGAATTTTCACCAACGACACATTCTATATGTACAAGGAGGTGACATACAATGCCAAACAGTGGTAATTCAAATCAACTTGTAGTTCCAGGCGTAAGACAAGCGCTGGATCAAATGAAAAACGAAATTGCAAATGAATTTGGAGTACAAATGGGGCCAGATGCTACATCGCGTGCCAACGGTTCCGTCGGCGGAGAAATTACAAAGCGATTAGTACGTCAGGCTCAAGAGCAAATGAAGGGTTACCAACAATAAATGATTGACTGAAAAGCTGTCCCTGTTAGTTGAGGGACAGCTTTTTATTTTGAAAAAAAATTATTTTTGAATTATCCGATAGTTATTTGTATAATCGATATAGAGAGAAAAAGGGGGAATTTTTATGAACCGTGAACAATTGATTGCGCCAGAAGAATACAATATTGTTGATGAATTCGAAAAGCATGCAACGGGAATCGGTAAGAAAGCACTTATTTACATAAATGCGCAAGGCGATAAAAAAGAAATTACGTATGATGAATTAATGATATTAGCAAATAAAGCTGCTAACGTATTCAAAGCTAATGGTCTCCAAAAGGGGGATGTCGTTCTTGTTATGGTACCGCGATTAATTGAGGCTTATGTGACATATATAGGCGCATTGAAAGCGGGGCTTGTTGTCATTCCTAGTTCTGAAATGCTACGAACTTCGGATATTGAGTACCGTCTAGCGCATAGTGATGCAAAGGCGATTGTGGCATTTGAAGCGTTTACAGATCAGTTTAGTGAAGTCGGGAATATAAAGGATGTTCAACTTTTTGTTGTTGGCAAAGCAGGAGAAGGGCAATTGTCGTTAACTGGACTGATGGAGACTGCTTCGCCAGAATTTTGCGCTGCTGACACTAAAAGCGCAGACATGGCATTTCTGTCGTATACATCAGGGACAACGGGCAAACCAAAAGGTGTGGTTCATTCACATGGCTGGGGCTATGCGCATTTACGTACGACCGGTACGAGCTGGCTTGGCATTGAAGAAGGAGATGTCGTTTGGGCAACAGCTGCTCCAGGTTGGCAAAAATGGATTTGGACGCCATTCCTATCAGTGCTGGGAAGTGGAGCAACAGGGTTAGTTTATGATGGGAAATTCGATGTCAAAACGTATTTGGAGCTTATCGCGAGTTATGGTGTCAATGTGCTTTGCTGTACGCCGACGGAATATCGCTTCATCGCAAAAGAGGAGCGGCTTCAGGATTATGATTTGTCATCCATTCGAAGTGCCGTATCGGCAGGGGAGCCTTTGAACCGTGAAGTCATTGACATCTTCGATAAGTTATTCTCATTGTCGGTAAGGGATGGCTACGGTCAGACGGAAAATACATTATTGGTAGGTACGATGTTGGGGATGGAAGCGCGACCGGGCTCGATGGGTAAACCAACACCTGGCAATAAAGTTGACATTATTGATGATGAAGGAAATCCTAGTGCGACAGGAGAAGTGGGTGACATCGCGGTACATGTGTCGACTCCTGCGTTGTTTAAGGAGTATTTGAAAGACCCAGAACGGACACGTATGCAGTTCCGCGGAGAGTATTATGTAACAGGTGACCGTGCAAAAATGGATGAGGACGGTTATTTTTGGTTTGAAGGTCGTGGCGATGACATTATTATTAGTTCGGGCTATACAATCGGGCCATTTGAAGTGGAAGATGCTTTAACCAAACACTCGGCGGTTCGTGAGTGTGCCGTCGTTGGTAGTCCCGATGAAGTGCGTGGTCATATCGTCAAAGCGTTTGTTGTGTTGCGTAATCCCGAACGGAAAAACGAGGGTGGACTCGTTGCAGAGTTGCAAGAACATGTGAAGATGTTGACAGCGCCTTATAAATATCCCCGTAAAATTGAGTTTGTGGATGAATTGCCAAAGACTGCTTCTGGGAAAATTATGCGTGTGGCATTAAGAAAGCAGGAACAGTAGGAATTTAGAAGTAAAATCGCCCTTGTCAAAACGGAATGCTCCGTTTAGACAAGGGCGGTTTTTATTCTATAATGAAAAAGTAAATGAAAACTTCAGCTTTACCTGACAACAGAATGGGGCTATACTTAGTTTGTTATTTCGAGAGTCAAAACAAAGGGGATGTCGTTATGCAGACAGAAAAAAGCGGTGTCCTTTGGGCGGTTGGGTCGTACCTTATTTGGGGAATTATGCCGATTTACTGGAAGAATCTTGAGCATGTCAGTAGTACCGAAATAATTATCAGCCGTATCATCTGGGCATTTGTCGTGACGTTATTACTTATTCTCATTTTAAAGGGTGGACGTCATTTAAAAGAAGATATACAAAGACTGTGGCAATCACAACGAGATTTTTGGTCTCTATTTTTCGCGTCAGTCTTGATATCGGCTAACTGGTTTATCTATATCTGGGCTGTGAATCATGGTTATATTGTACAAGCGAGCCTTGGTTATTATATGAATCCACTTGTTTCAGTGCTGCTTGGCATCTTTTTCTTAAAGGAAAGGCTTAGCAGGGCGCAACAAGTTGCATTTTTACTGGCAACAGTAGGTGTCGCTATTTTGACGATTTCGTATGGTCAATTTCCGTGGCTATCATTTTCGTTAGCGACTAGTTTTGCAGTCTATGGACTCATCAAGAAAAGAATCCATTTGGACGCATTGCGTGGCATGACAATTGAAACATTCTTCATCACACCTTTTGCAATCATTTATTACATATGGTTATTCATGGACGACGGTGCGGTGTTTTTACACGCGAATATAAAGACAGATATTTTGCTGATTTTAACAGGCGTAGCTACGGCCTTACCTCTTGTCATGTATGCCAAAGGTGTCCAAAGAATACCGCTCTATATGGCAGGTTTTTTACAGTATATTGCACCAACGTTAATGCTCTTTATCGGAGTTTTCATCTTTAAAGAAACATTCGAGAAAATCGAGTTACTGTCATTTTCTTTTATCTGGGCTGGACTAATTTTGTTTACAGCGTCAAAAGTGTTAGAATTTGTGAAGATGAAGAAAAACCAACCGTAATGGATGGCTTTTTTACACGTTTGTTGATTAATCATTTGCTTGCATAAATCACAAGCAAGGTTTGGAAACCATCTTTTTCTCTAAATCATTTCCGGTTCGCTTCCGGCGGGATATTCACGACATAATTACCGAGGAGGAATTGCAGTTCATTCCTCCCTCGGGCAGCAAGCATGGTTAGAAACGACTTCGTCATTTCTAGCCATGCTTTTTTCGGTCATCTTGTTATGAATAGTTGCTCGTCACGTACCTGCAATGCTTAAGTGAAAATGCAGTTGCTTGGAAAGAACAGAATAGAGGACTTTTTATAAAGATTGTAAGTGACCGAAGATGAAATTTCGGTCACTCTTATACTATGAACAAGCTATTACTACTTTACTTTTTAGCAAGTCAAATAAGAAAGTGACACTTCTCAAAATAAAAATAGAAAAGACTATGGTAAAAGATTCGGCCGCCAAAATTGTATCTTTGGCGGCCCTCTCTAGTTCAGAAGCCCTCTATTCCTTCTTCCCGAAACGCATTAGCACCTCGTGTATCTGCGTTTTGGAGAGCGGCGGGTGAACGACTACCATACGATTATCGAAAAAATGCATAGTGATGCGGCAAAGTCGCATCACTATGCATAAAAATAGCACGGTTATTGTATAGAAGTCGTTAGACCCAAAGTGATACAGAAGCAACTGTACACGTAGTACCTAGTAGGTAATTAAGTTAATTTTGGTTAATCAACACGTGTGACTTTTTTATTATAAATAGATTCGTTGTACTTTTTCCCAAAAGGAGTTGTCCTTTAGCTTGACGGTTTTAATTGTTTTATCGCTTAAACGAATTTCCACATGTTCGACTTGTCGGATACCGAGTGCTTCGTTATCTGCGGCCATCGAAGGGAAGTCATTGCCGTCTTGATGGACTTTAAGTTGCAGCTTTCTGTTGCCACTCATGATGAATGACGAGCCGAGTGTGCGGTATTTATTGTTATTGACAGATGCTAATTCGCTTACTTGGAAACACGGCAATAAGGGATCAACAACAGCGCCTTTGACCGATTTATTGTAAGCTGTACTGCCGGTCGGTGTTGAAATGATTAACCCGTCACCAAGGAATGTCTCAAATAATTTGTCGTCGATGATGACATCGAGGACGAATGTACGAACAATATTTGAGCGAATACTGAATTCATTCAAGCAATAGAATGGTTGGTGGTTGTCAATCGTCACTTCGATGAGAGGATATCTTCTCACTTCAAGTTTTGCTTGATGAATAGCCTGCGTCATTTCGTAAAGATTGTTATAATGGAAATCACAGTATAATCCATGTTTGCCGGTTAGTGATAGTCCTGCATATAAGCAATCTTGGCGAAAGCCTGTTTTACGGACAGCTTGTAAAAAAGAGCCGTCGCTGCCAATACTAATGATAATATTGGCCTCTTGGTCATTGTCCGTCATTGTAAAGCCTTCGTGGATGAGCGCGTCTTCAACTTTTGATTTTTTATCAAGTGAGTCTTCGTCGTGCTTGCTGTAGATGTAGATGTTCATCCGTTCTGTCATTTAGTCCTACTCCTTCCGAATGAGGTATCTTTATCTTACCACGGAGTGAAACATTTGGGGCTTATAGAACGTATAGAATGATGTTATTGAAAAAGGAGGAATAGTAAATGACAATGAAACGATGGATTGCTATCATCGTCGCGGCAGCACTTATTTTTGTATCAGTAGGTGTTAATTCGTTATCGTACATATTTACACGTGATTTTAATGGTGTTTTTGAAGAACTGATGGCGAAGTCATCAGGCTACAGTGAAATCGTATTAGAAGAAGGTGTGGCAGGGGATCGAATTGCCGTCCTAACACTGGATGGTGTGATTCAGGATTTGGGGAGTTCTTCTTCGATATTCCAACCAGCAGGCTATAATCATCAGTTTTTCATGAGCCAGTTGCATGAAGTATTGGAAGACCAAAGTGTAAAAGGTCTGGTGCTACGGGTTAATTCTCCGGGTGGTGGAGTAGTTGAATCGGCAGATATTTATGATGCCATACGTGAAATACAGCTAACAAGAGAAATTCCGATGTATGTTTCAATGGGGGGCATGGCGGCATCAGGCGGCTATTATGTGTCAGCACCGGCCGATAAAATCTTTGTCAATCGAGAAACGATTACAGGGTCAATCGGTGTCATTATGGAAAGTGTCAACTATGCTAAATTGGCCGAAAAATACGGTATTGATTTCAATACCATCAAAACAGGGCCGTACAAAGATATAATGAGCGGTTCTCGTGAAATGAAAGAAGAAGAACGCGTTATGTTACAAGAGATGATCAATGATTCTTATGAACGTTTTGTTGATATTATCGAAGAAGGTCGTGGGATGACGGAAGCGCAAGTCAAGGCTGTTGCAGATGGCCGTATCATGAATGGACGTCAAGCGATTGAAGCAGGACTGGCAGATGAAATCGGTAAGGCGGGAGATGCCATCGCTGCGATGAAAGAAGACTATGATCTCCAAGACGCAACGGTATTTGAATATGCAGTGGAGGACAGTTGGGCTTCTATGTTTGGTGTGAAAGCAGGAAGTCTGGTTGGTAGTAACATTGAATCGGAGCTAATTGGTAAATTATTATCTGATTATAATGCGCCGCGGATGATGTATTTATATGGTGAAAGATAAGGAGGAGACGCGTATGTCAGAGTATATCGAACAACCACCGCATCTTCCGGAACAGCCCGTCACCGTGAAATCAGCTGCGGACTATTCAACTGTTCAAACAGAGTATTTTCGGCCGAAGTATGCTGGATTTTGGACGCGTTTTTGGGCGTATACCATCGACCTTCTCGTCCTTTATGCAATAAGTGGAATCCTCATTAAACCGATTTTCAGAGTGGTAGGTATCGACATTAGCAACCCGTCATTTTTATTGTTTAGTCCATATAAGGTGACGGCACTATTGTTGTTGTTACTCTATTTCGCGCTGATGACAAAGTTTTTTGGGCAGACCGTTGGAAAAATGATTATGGGCATAAAAGTTGTGGCAAAGAACGGAGAACCGCTAACATGGGGTACTATTCTTTTCCGTGAAGTCTTTGGTCGATTTATTTCTAAAATGTTGGTGGTTCCTTATTTGCTCGTCTTATTCATGCCGAAAAAAGAGGCTTTGCATGATGTATTTGCAGAGACAGTCGTTGAATATGAGCATGTCTATGAAAAAGAGATTCGAGGCAGTCAACAACTTGAGGGACAACAGTTGCAAGAATAGACTGCCCTTTAGTATGATAGAAGTATGAAAAAGGAGGCGTCTTAATGGCTAACGTTACATTCAAGAATAATCCTGTTACATTGGTAGGAACAGAAGTTGCAGTAGGTGATACAGCACCTGATTTCACAGTGCTTGCAAATGATTTAAGTCCGGTGACATTGGCTGATTCAAAAGGTAAAATTCGTTTGATAAGTGTAGTCCCTTCAATTGACACAGGTGTTTGTTCAACACAGACACGCAAGTTCAACGAAGAAGCAGCGTCTCTTGGTGATGATGTCCAAGTGTTGACGATTTCAGTGGATTTGCCATTTGCACAAGCAAGATGGTGTGCGGCAGAAGGCATCGCGAATGTTCAAACGCTATCTGACCACCGTGATTTGTCATTTGGAGAAGCATATGGCACAATTATTCAGGAACTTCGTTTACTTGCACGCTCTATTTTTGTTATCGATAAAGACGATAAAGTGACATACGTTCAATATGTCAGTGAAAATACAGATCATCCTGATTACGATAAAGCGATTGAAGCTGTCAAACAACTAACAAACTAATTATAATTACTGAAATCCACTCGGAAACGAGTGGGTTTTGTTGATAGAGGGATAGGGATAGAGAAATGACAACAGATACAGAACAAATTTTTTCATTCATAGATACATATGCACAAACGACAGATAAGCTCTATTTGGAAGCGATTATTGAAGCGTGTGGACAATGGCTTTCAGGTGAAGCAAGTCCAGTCGTGTCAGAATCTGTATCAAAAGAAGATATTCGAAGAGGCATTCAACTTGCTATTTTGAAGGGGATGAAGCAAAATGCTCAACCGCATCATCAGATGACGCCCGATTCCATTGGGATGTTAATGGGGCATATCGCTAGTAAGTTGGCGGTAGATGAGCAAAACTTGACGCTACTTGACCCGGCAGCAGGAACAGGTAATTTACTGTATACAGTGATGAATGCGATTGGTAACCATGTCACTGCGACGGCGGTTGAAATTGACGAATTACTTGTTCGGTTATCTGCTGTTGTGGCCGAATTGCTGGAACACCCTGTGACATTTTATGTTCAAGATGCATTGCGACCGTTACTTGTTGACCCCGTAGATATTATTGTGAGTGATGTGCCTGTCGGCTATTACCCAGATGATGATAATGCATTGAATTTCACATTGATGCCGACTGAGGGACATGCATACGCCCATCACCTGTTTATCGAACAATCAATGAACCATACAAAACCAGGCGGACATGGATTATTTATCGTTCCTGCTAACTTGTTTGAGTCTGAACAGTCATCTTTGTTACATCCGTTTTTGAAAAAACAGACTGTAATCCGAGCAGTTATTCAGCTGCCGGATTCATTATTTAAAAGTGCAGCACATGCAAAAAGCATTTTAGTCCTTCAGAAGCCTTCTCCTGAAATAGTTGCAACGCCGGACGTTATGCTTGCGAAAGTTCCAAACATGACAGATAAGCGTGCTATGGCGCTATTTCTTCAAAAAATTGATATGTGGGCTGCAGAATAACCAGTTTTAAATTGAGAATAAAAAAGTATCTTGTTGAAATGAGGCATTGATGATGCAAAACATTTTAGCGATTAACGCGGGAAGCTCTTCTTTAAAGTTTCAGCTTCTTCAAATGGAAAATGAGCATGTAGTAGCAAAAGGACAAGTTGAACGAATTGGTCTTTCAGAATCTGTTTTTACACTGAAATCCGAAAAAGGTAAAGTTGAAAAAATTCAGGATATCTCTAACCATGCGGATGCGGTTGCTATACTCCTGACTGTGTTGTTGGATGAAGGGATTGTCCGTTCATTCGATGAAATCGACGGCATTGGTCATCGTGTTGTACACGGTGGGGAAGTGTTCAGTGATTCAGTATTAATTACTGACGAAATTCTTCTTAAGCTCGAGGAACTAT
Source organism: Sporosarcina sp. YIM B06819 (assembly GCF_033485175.1). Taxonomy (NCBI): domain Bacteria; kingdom Bacillati; phylum Bacillota; class Bacilli; order Caryophanales; family Caryophanaceae; genus Sporosarcina; species Sporosarcina sp. YIM B06819. Next base: position 175,065 of record NZ_JAWLIQ010000001.1, read on the forward strand.
CAAATCTTGCGCCACTCCATAATCCAGCTAACATTACGGGAATCAAGGAATTTAAAAAGGCTTTACCAGCTGTGCCGGCTGTTGCCGTTTTTGACACGGCATTTCATCAAACGATGCCAGAGAGCTCTTTCCTTTATCCTTTGCCATATGAGTATTATGAAAAATACGGCATTCGAAAATATGGATTCCATGGGACAAGTCATAAGTATGTCACGGAGCGTGCGGCGGCAATATTGAATCGACCACTTGAAACAACGCGGCTTATTTCTTGTCACCTAGGAAACGGTGCGAGTATTGCAGCAGTTGAGGGCGGCAAATCATTAGATACATCGATGGGCTTTACGCCGCTTGCAGGTGTGACGATGGGGACGCGTTCTGGTAATATCGATCCGGCGCTCATTCCGTATATTATGGAGCAAACGGGGAAATCAGTCGAGGAAGTACTCGATGTGTTGAATAAGCAATCGGGTATGCTGGCCATTTCAGGGTTTTCGAGCGATTTACGTGATATTGAAGTTGAAGCATCGAATGGTAATGAGCGTGCACAGCTTGCGTTAGACGTTTTTGCGGATCGAATCCATAAATATATCGGGTCCTATGCAGCGCGAATGGGTGGTGTCGACGCCATTATCTTTACGGCTGGAATTGGTGAAAATAGTGATGTTGTTCGACGGAAAGTATTGGAAGGCCTTGAATTTATGGGTGTGTACTTTGATCCGGATTTGAATAACATAAGAGGAAAGGAAGTTCATATTAGCTTCCCGTATTCTCCTGTGAAAGTACTTGTAATACCGACGAATGAAGAAATTATGATCGCCCGTGATACCGTTCGAGTTGCGGGGTTGTAAATTTGTTGATTTATTAGTAAAAATAGAATAGTATGGAAAAACACCTGTCACCTCATAATAACATGGGATGATAGGTGTTTTTTTACAAATAATAGACTAGAGGGGGAAGGTAGATGGAAACAACATGGCAACGACAAGACGTGACACAGCATTACCTTGAACAAGTGAGAGGCGGCATTCCTTTTGGAGCTGAACAAGCTAAATTGATGCTTCAAGTCGTCAATCATTTTACGCCTAATCCAAAAAGAGTGATGGACTTAGGATGCGGAAATGGATTTTTAGCTGAAGTCTTATTGAAATCCTATCCGGAGGCTTCTGCTATCCTACTGGATCATTCTGAACCTATGATTGAACATGCACGTATTCATATGGAAGCGTACAAAGATCGTTGTGAGATCATCCCCAATGATTTTAGTCAATCGATAGGACGGTATGCTGAGCCGGGAACAGTGGACTGCATTGTTTCAGGGTATGCCATTCATCATCTCCCTCATGCGAAGAAAAAGGAACTCTATCAGGACATCTATAATCTGTTAGCACCCGGTGGAATTTTTATAAATGTTGAACATACAGCCTCTGCGACACCTGAAATTGAAAAATTGCATGATGAATTGTTTATTGATCATCTTGCGGCCTATAATAAAAAAGACCGACATCAAGTCGCCAAAGAATACTATAACCGCACGGATAAGAAAGATAATATATTGGAAAGGGTAGATATTCAGGTGAACTGGCTGAGAGACATTGGTTTTAAGCATGCAGACTGTTATTTTAAATGGATGGAGCTTGCTGTTTTTGGTGGTGTAAAACAACAATGAAGGCTTCATATTAACAAAAAGAGTTGCCCGATAACGATCACCGAGCAACTCTTTTTGTCATTTTACTTCTTCAGGTGTACGCACGACAAGTACATCGCATTTCGCAGAGCGGACAATACTTTCGGAGACGCTACCGATAAGGAAGCGTTCAACTGCATTCAATCCTGTTGCTCCACAAATGATAAGATCTGCTTGTAATTTCTTAGAAAGATCACGTGAAATCATTGTTTTAGGTGAACCATACTCAACCACGATGTTGACATTTTGTACGCCTGCTTTTTCGGCTTCAAGTTTGTACCCGTTTAAAAGCTCTTCTGCAAACTTTTGTGCTCGTTGTGCAATCGATCGGTCATAAGCTTCCACAGCAGCATAAGAACGTGTATCGATGATATTTATCAAATTCAAAGTCGCATCATTTCGCTCTGTAATAGCCACTGCTTTTTTGAAAGCCCACTCAGATTCTTTTGATCCGTCCACGGCAACGAGAATTTGTTTGTATACTAATGTCATAGTTCTCACTCCATCCTTAATTGGTATAGTTACTACTTCGATAACAAAATTCGAAATCCTCTAGAAGTCTTAAATAAATTGTTCGCATATATGTAGTTTTAACAAATTTAGTGCGATTTTTGTCACAATACTCATAATACTGTCTAATCGCAGTGTGCATCAAGATTATTTATTCTGTGAATATAGAAAAATAGAGCGAAACGATTTCCTTTCTGATAGAATTAAATAAACATTGGTTTGTGCAAAAAAAGTTGCCGTGTGACCAAAGAAATAATTATTTTAGGGGGAAAAACAATGCGTATTGGGGTTCCGAAAGAAATTAAAAATAATGAAAATCGTGTTGCGATGACACCAGCTGGAGTTTTCAACCTGAAATCAGCGGGGCATGAGGTCTTCATCGAAACAGGGGCTGGCCTTGGATCAAGCTTTACAGATGAACAGTATAGCGCATCGGGTGCACAAATCGTCGCAACGGCAGAACAAGCATGGGATACCGATATGGTTATGAAGGTAAAAGAACCAGTAGCTTCTGAATATGGCTATTTCAGAGAAGGACTCATTCTGTTTACCTACTTGCATCTTGCACCTGAAATAGAACTAACAAAAGCGTTGCTTGATAATAAAGTTATTGGAATTGCCTACGAAACTGTTCAACTTCCGAACAATACGTTGCCTCTTCTAGCGCCAATGAGTGAAGTGGCGGGACGTATGGCAATACAGATTGGTGCACAATATTTACAGCAAACGAGTGGTGGAAAAGGAATTCTACTAGGTGGTGTACCAGGCGTTTCGCGCGGTCAAGTAACAATTATCGGCGGAGGACAAGCTGGAGCAAATGCAGCTCGAGTTGCAGTAGGGATGGGAGCGAACGTGACTGTATTAGATTTGTCTGTTGATCGTCTACGTTATTTAGATGAAATCTTTGGCAATGATATTCAGACGCTTGTCTCCAACCCATTCAATATTGCTGAATCTGTGAAGAATGCTGACCTTGTTGTCGGAGCAGTATTGATCCCCGGGGCAAAAGCACCGAAGTTAGTGTCAGAGGATATGGTGAAATCGATGAAACCAGGTTCTGTACTCGTTGATATCGCGATTGACCAAGGCGGAATTTTTGCAACTTCAGACCGCGTCACAACGCATGATAATCCGACGTATGAGAAACACGGGGTTATTCACTATGCGGTAGCGAATATGCCTGGTGCAGTTCCGCAAACATCAACAATCGCGTTAACGAATGTGACTGTTCCTTATGCACTGCAAATTGCTAACAAAGGCTATAAACAGGCTTGCTTGGACAACCTTGCCCTTCAAAAAGGGATTAATACAATGGAAGGCCATGTAACCTATAAAGCAGTGGCGGTTGAGCAAGGCATTGACTATGTAGCAGCAGAAACATTGTTGAATAGATAATAAAATGATAAAGGCTGTCCATCTGCTATTAGATGGACAGCCTTTTCATGGTCGCCGGTAATCCGAGAACTCACTTGTAAATCAGCAGAGGTACCTTAAAAGATGCGACTAACCGTATTTAGAAAAGTTCTTTGTTATGGCTGGATAATTTGTAGCTCTTTAGGGAACTTCGTCAACACTTCAACGCCGTTTGCGGTGACAACAACGTCATCCTCGATTCGAACACCTGTGATATCGGGATGATAAATGCCGGGTTCAATGGTGAAAACCATTCCTTCTTCAAGTTCAAGTTCGTTGGTGCCTGTAATCGATGGGAATTCGTGAACTGAAATCCCTAGACCGTGACCAACACGGTGTGTAAAGTATTCACCATATCCAGCCTCATTAATGACATCCCTTGCCGCCTTGTCGATTTCGAATGCTTTGACACCTGGTCGTACCTTATCGATGGCAGCTTGTTCCGCATTCTTAACGGTTTCGTAAACTTCACGCATTTTCGCGGACGGTTCACCGAAGGCAACCGTTCGGGTAATATCAGAGCAGTAGCCGTTATAGACAACGCCGAGGTCGAATAGAATGAAATCCCCGCGTTGAATTTTACGATCTCCCGGTGTGCCATGCGGTGAGGCTGTTTTGGGGCCGGAAAGAACCATCGTATCGAATGACATTTTCTCGGCACCTTTTCTTTTCATCTCAAACTCGATTGCCATGAGCACTTCGAGTTCCGTTTTACCTTCTGCAATTTCTTTACAGCCAACTGCAATTGCGTAATCGGCAAGCTCGGCAGCTTTCCGCAAGTTGGTTAGCTCATCCTCACTCTTGATATTGCGCATGCTGTTAAGCTGTTCATCGAGACGGACGAATGTTGTACCTGGCAATAGTTGTCCCATACGCTCGAACCGTTCAACAGTTAGATGAGATTTTTCGATGGCGATGGAAGCAGGAAGATCCCCGCGTTTACGAACAGCATCCATAACAACATCCCATGCATCTTGCGTATCTTCGTGTCCTACAGCTTCAAATGACCAGCCAGCTGCCTTCACGTCAGGCACTTCCATCAATGGGCAAATGATAAAAGGATCTGCAGAATCCTTGAATACCATAACACCCAATAACCGTTCGTGTGGATTGCTGTGGAATCCCGTAATGTAAAAAACATTATCAGGTGTTGTAATGAAAGCGGCATCTACGTTATTATTATGCAAATACTCTTGAATTTCTTTGACTTTACTCACTTTAATGACCTCCTTTTTAGATAGTACAATCATAACAAAAAAGAGGGTTTTGGGGTTGAATAACGAAAAATATATCAAGCGGATAAATAGGGAGGGGGATATTCTCATGCAAATTTCTTATCATGGACATTCTATTGTGAAAATAGTAACGGGTCATCATACGATTATCATCGATCCTTTCATTACAGGAAATAAGCTGACCGATCTCGTTGTGGGTGATGAAAAACCAGATATTATATTGTTGACACATGGGCATAATGATCATGTTGGGGACACGGTTGCACTCGCCAAAGCAAGTGATGCACTCGTCATAGCACCGAATGAGCTTGCTAACTATCTCGGTGGGCAAGGCGTGAAAACACATGGTATGAATATTGGGGGATCCTGTACATTTGATTTTGGGACCGTAAAATATACACAAGCCTTTCATAGCTCGTCTTACACGACAGAGGATAATGACATCATTTATACAGGGATGCCGGCAGGGATTTTATTGACTGTGGAAGGGAAAACAATTTATCACGCAGGGGATACGGCTTTATTTAGTGATATGGAGATGATCGGCAAGCGCCATCCTATCGACGTTGCCTTCTTACCGATTGGCGATAATTTCACGATGGGGCCAGAGGACGCGGCTTGTGCCGTGGAATTGCTGAATCCAAGGCTGACAGTTCCTATTCATTTTGACACGTTTCCGCCCATTGAACAGGATCCGGAAGTGTTTAAAGGACTTGTTACCAATCATGCAGTGAAAATTATGGAGGTAGGCGAGACATTTGAGTGTTGAGCCTCCAATAGCTGCCATGGATTTTGAAACTCATAGGCACAATTCGGAATTCGGACGCAATTAAGCCGTGCGTATTTGATTAGGGGAGTGTCATGTGCTTTTTTTCCACCTTTTGTGGTAGAATGGCTGTAAGGTCATGATAGGAAAAGGTGAAAACATGGCAACGAAGCATGAATTAATATTGCAACATATTGAAGGACTTGCCGTAGGTGAAAAAATATCCGTTCGTCAAGTAGCGCGTGCGCTGTCAGTTAGCGAAGGAACGGCATACCGAGCCATTAAAGAAGCGGAAAATCAAAAGCTCGTCAATACGATTGAGCGCGTTGGTACGATTCGAATTGAGAAAAAAAAGAAGGAAAATATCGAACGGCTAACATTTGCGGAAGTGTTAAATATTGTCGACGGACTTGTGCTTGGAGGACGTGGTGGCTTACATAAAACGTTAACCAAGTTCGTAATAGGGGCAATGCAACTAGATGATATGATGCGCTATATTGACGCCGGCAGTTTACTTATTGTCGGCAACAGGTTGAAAGCGCATGAAACAGCGTTGCTAGCAGGTGCAGCGGTGTTAGTGACAGGTGGATTTGATGCAACTGACGATGTAAAGAAATTAGCAGACGAACTGGAGTTGCCGGTGATTTCGACAAGTTACGACACATTTACCGTAGCGACAATGTTGAATCGCGCAATCTATGATCAGTTGATTGAAAAAGAGATTTTACTGGTGGAAGATATTTTGACGCCACTACCGGAAACCATCACTCTATCGACAAAGGACAAGGTTTTTCATTTCAATGAAGTGAATCGTAAGACTTCCCACTCGGGTTATCCTGTTATTGAAAAAGGTGGCAAACTCGTAGGGATTATTACTTCACGTGATGCCATCGGTAAATCGGAAGATGAACTGATTGAAAAAGTGATGACACGCCATCCCATAACGGTTACAGGCAAGACAAGCGTTGCATCGGCTGGGCATAGTATGATTTGGGAAGGTATCGATCTGATGCCGGTTGTGACGGATGCTGGCATGCTTGCGGGAATTATTAGTAGGCAAGATGTCTTAAAGGCGTTCCAAATGACGCACCGCCAGCCACAACAAGGGGAAACCATCGATGATATCGTCAAAACCCAAATGAAAACCTCGACTGATCAGCAAATGACTGTGGAATTTACAGTTATCCCGCAGATGACTAATCAGTTTGGCTCGTTGTCATATGGTGCATTGACAACCCTATTAACCGAAGCAGGCAATAGGGCTATCAAAATGCGTAAGCGTGGAGAAAGTGTTCCTGAAAATATGACTTTGTATTTCATTAAACACGTTCAACTTGGCAGTATCGTTGTCGTGGAACCACGTATTTTGCATATGAGCAGACGTTTTGTCAAAGTAGATTTCGATATTTTGTCAGAGGGCGATCTTGTGGCAAAGGCCGTGTTTATGTATCAATTGTTTGAACGATAAGCGAAAAAAACGTAAAAAAAAACTGATGCACGACAGCGCATCAGTTTTTGTTCAATTCGTTTTCTTCATCTACAAAGTTTAAATAATGTTTATAGGCACGGTAATTGAAAATACCTACATAGGCCCCTAATGCAATAAATAGGGCAGCAATTACATACGTCACAATACCGTTAAAGAGGATTAGTTGATTGATGCCGAAAAATGCTAGCAACCCTCCGAGAGAAGAACCAGCCATGCTAGCAAACATTTTTTTACGGATTGGGAATACGGATCTTGTTCTGAATTGCCGGGTCTTAAAATAGAAGTAGAAGACACCAGAAGCAATAATTAGAAATACTAAAATGAAATTTAACATAAAAGCCCTCCATAACGTACAAACTTCTCTTATTGTAGCGGCTTTTAGCGTGAATTGCGACCGGAATATATCGAGACCTGGAGGAATCAGATTTGAAAAGACAAATCATTGACACAATTGAAAAGTACGACAAAATAATTATTCACCGTCATGTAAGACCAGATCCAGATGCGTATGGGTCCCAAATGGGGCTGAAGGAATTGATACAAGCAAATTATCCGGCGAAGCAAGTGTATGCGGCGGGGACACATGATGAGTCTCTTACATATTTAGCGCGCCCTGACCAAATTGACAAAGCATTGTATGAAGGAGCCCTTGTCATTGTGACAGATACGGGTAATACAGAACGTATCGATGGAGAATTTTATACACAGGGCGCTCTTCTTATGAAAATTGATCATCACCCTGATGCAGATCCGTATGGCGATGTGAAGTGGGTGAACACTGCTTCCAGTTCGACTTCAGAAATGATTCATTCGTTGTTTGCAGTAGGACAAGCGGAGTATGGCTGGAACATGACGACGGCTGCAGCTAGATTGCTGTTTGCGGGAATTGTCGGAGATACGGGGCGTTTTATGTTCCCAAGTACGACGGTTCATACGTTTGAAGTTGCAAGTGATCTCATTAAATTTGATTTTGATCGACCGGAATTGTTTGCAGGAATGTATGAAGTGAAGCGAGAATTACTGCATCTAAAAGGGTATATTTATCAAAACTTCGAGATGGATGATAATGGCGCTGCGTTCGTTAAAATAGATAAAACGATACTAAAACAGTTTGGTGTGACAGCTTCCGATACGTCCCAGCTTGTAGGAGCACTTGGAGATGTCAAAGGGATTTGTGCATGGGTTATTTTCATCGAGGAAGAGGATCAAATTCGAGTGAGATTGCGCTCGAAAGGTCCTGTTATTAATCAATTAGCGGCTCAATTTGGAGGCGGTGGCCATCCAATGGCTTCAGGCGCATCGGTGTATTCTTGGCAAGAAGCGGATGAAGTAATCACAGAGTTAAAGCAATTATGTAAGTAAAAAAAGGGCGGAGGGATTGCATTGACACTTGTCTATCCGCAAATAGTGACTGGCGCAGATCTTTTGCGCGGTATTATAAAGCTCGATCGACTAGCCCCACTTCTGCAAAGGAGAGGGGCTACCTCTGTTGCAATCGTCAATTCAAAATTATATGGAACTCGTTCGTTTTATAAGGTGATGACGAAGTATGGGATTCGTCCTGTTATTGGCCTATCTATTTATGTGGAGGTCGGCGAGTCGGAAAGAGTCTTGCTGTATCTCTATGCAAAAAATGACGAAGGTTATCGTAATCTGCTAAAAATGAGTAGCGCTATAGCTGTTAGAGATTCTGAAACACTTCCGTTGCAATGGTTAAAGGCATATAGTGCGGGTTGTATCGTCGTTTGCCCGCTGACGGATATTTCGTGGGATACTTGTCGCAATAAGAATGTATTTCAACGCGTGTTAACAGTTTGTGGCGATTCGCTGGTCGCTATTGGAGTTGCGAGATCAGGAGGAAACCAGCATTCTGAAGAAGAGGGTATTGAAGTGTTGGCGGATGAAATGAATGTGGCGATTGTGGCGGTCTATGAATCCCGTTACCTCCATAAAGAAGATGCTTTCGCCTATGAGGTTGCAGAAGCGATTCGAACGGGTTATAAGTTGAATGATCCGGCAAGGCCTGTCAATAACCAGCTAGCTTCGCATGTCCCTGAAGAGGCGGAGCTTGCAGAATGGTTTGTGGATAGACCTGAATGGCTCAAAAACATGTCAGACATTTTATTGGCTTGTGATGTCAGTTTGCCGCCAAGTCAATCACTAATGCCTGTGTTTCCGGTTCCAGTGGGAGAAACAGCTAGTTCTTTATTGGGTAAAAATAGTATGGCTGGATTACAAAGAAGGTTCGGAACGATAGAGGAAGTCTATCGTGAACGACTTCGCTATGAAATAGCAGTCATTAGTGAGATGGGTTTCGCTGACTACTTCCTCATTGTTGAAGATTTCATGCGATATGCGAAGGAAAATCAAATATTAACCGGTCCAGGACGAGGATCTTCAGCGGGCTCACTTGTTGCTTTTGCGCTCGGGATAACAGATGTTGATCCTCTCAAATATGGATTGATATTTGAACGATTTTTAAATCCGGATCGGGTGACAATGCCTGATATTGATATTGACTTTGCGGATAATCGTCGTGCCGAAGTCATTGACTATGTTGCGCGGAAATACGGTAAAACGCATGTGGCGCAAATCATTACATTTGGCACGCTGTCAGCACGATCGGTTGCTCGCAACGTGGCGCGCGTATTTGATTTTTCCAATGAAGAAATGGCCTTTTTATCGAAAGAAATTCCAGCTAGGCATGAGGGGACATTGGAAGAGGCGGTTGCACATTCGAAGGCGCTTCGTGACTGGATGGCGATTGACCCGATGCGAAGTAAGTGGTTAGAGGCGTCAACGACGATTGAAGGGTTACCTCGTAATGCCTCTACACATGCGGCGGGTGTTATTTTATCTCCCGTACCGCTTGTAGAGATTGTTCCATTACAAAATGGCGGAGATGATATTTATCTTACCCAGTGGCCGATGGGTGATGTTGAGGCGCAAGGGTTATTGAAAATGGATTTCCTTGGTTTGCGTAATTTAACGTTATTGGACAGAATTAGAACGATGATTCACTATGATAAGCGTACACGCTTAGATTTTGAAACTATTCCGCTTGATGATGAAAAAACATTTAACCTTTTCAGAGCGGGTGATATGACGGGCATTTTTCAATTTGAATCTGAGGGTATGAGAGAGGCGTTACGACTCATTCAGCCCACTACATTTGAAGATTTATTTGCTATTAATGCCTTATATCGTCCTGGTCCGATGGATAATATACCGATGTATAGTCGCCGGAAGAATGGGAATGAAGGTGTCACGTATCTTCATCCGCAACTTGAGTCGGTATTAAAAGAAACGTACGGGGTAATTATTTATCAGGAACAAATTATGCAAATCGCCGTTCGTGTCGCTGGATTTACGATGGGAGAAGCAGATTTGTTAAGAAGGGCAATTAGTAAGAAAAACCGTGAAATTATGCAAAAGGAAAGAGTGCATTTTACGCAAAGTGCTGTGAATAATGGGTTCCCGGAAAGCGCAGCTGTTGCAGTGTACGATTTAATTGTCAAATTTGCCGACTACGGTTTTCCGAAAAGCCATGCTGTTGCTTACTCGATCATTTCGTATCGATTAGGCTATTTGAAGGCCAATGAGCCCGCCTATTTTTACGCGGCGTTACTGTCGTCGATGACGGGTAATCATGATAAGACGATGGAGTTGTTACGTGAATCAGAAGCCCGTGGTATTCGAATTCTTCCTCCATCTGTGAAGCGCAGTCAATATATGTACACAGTAGAGAATGGGGCAATCCGGATGGGATTGGGTGCCATTAAAGGTGTAACACCTATTTTCTTTGAAGCGTTAAAAGAGGCTAGGAAATCCAGTGGCGGCTGGCAAACGTTATTTAATCTGGCAGATGGGCTTGGCGTAGAGGCCTTTACAGAGAAGGCAATAAGTCCATTGATTAAGGCAGGTGCTCTTGATGAATTCGGGCAATCACGGGCAGCTTTGCTGGCATCTATAAAAGGGGCAACTAGTCATCTGTTATTTGGCGGGGAGTCAATTCCGAAGTATAGCCCAGCTGAAAGCCAGAATCGTATGGAAATACTTGAATCCGAAAAGCAAGTGCTTGGTTTTTATCTTTCTGATCATCCTGCAACGGAAGTGAAAAAAGCAGCGGGCGGAGGATTTAACGCAATTTCTACACTGGCAACAAGCAAGGATCGTGAACAAGTGAAAATGGTTGGCCTCATTACGGATATTAAACGCATCCGTACAAAAAAAGGGGAAGCAATGGCATTTGTCACGATTCAAGATGAGTCAGGGGATGTATCATGTACCTTTTTCCCAAAACAGTATTCACTTTCGGAAGGTCAACTTGTTGAGATGACGATTATTCAACTGGAGGGGACTGTTGAGCGCCATAGAGGTAAACCGCAGATACTTGTACAACGAATCAATTACACTCCAACATAAAAATTAGACAGAGGCTTGCGTAATTAATGCAAGTCTTTTTTTGGAAGCGGAGGAATTGGACGTTTGTTATTTTTCGCTTTACGCCGCGCATTCTTTTCGGTATGCTATAAAAAGAAGTGGTCAGACCACTCTATGGCTTGTATACTTTTAAAGGGGTCCATTCATGCAAAATCCAAAACCACCGTCGAAAATGTTTCTCGATATTGTCGGTGAACTGAGAACAATCATAAGAGAAGAAGGAATAAAAACCGGCGGTAAACTACCATCAGAAAGAGAATTGGTAGAGAGGCTACAAGCAGGAAGGTCGACAATCCGCGAAGCTTTACGAAGTCTGGAACTGCTTGGGCTAATTGAAACGCGCCGTGGAGAAGGGACGTTTTTGGTAGATTTTCAGAAGCATCAGCTCGTTGAAGTCCTTGCGGCATTTATCATGCAACAACCTAAATCGGTAATTGATGTGCGAGAAACTAGAAAGATTCATGAGACAGCTGCAATTGCTTTAGTTTGCAAGGATAGTTCATTAAGGTCCTTACCTGTATGGCAAAGTTTGCTAACAAAAATCGATGCAGATGGGGGAATCCTTCGGGAAGACATCATTCGTGAAATGATTGTTGCAACAGGGAATAGACTATCGCTTAAAATCTGGTTTTTATTGAAACAATATAGTAAGGCCCCTTATCAGGAGATGACGGGTTCTGATGAAAATGACATCGTTAGAGAGCTACTTAACAATGTGCTCGATGGCGATGAACTGCAAACGTTGAACGCTTATTCAAAATGGATGGAACTAGTTGATGGTGAAAGAGGGGAAAGAAAGCAATGATTCGCGATATATTCATGAAAAATAAAAAGAGACGCCCGATAACGATACCTTCTAAAGAGGCAAAAAACGATGTGCCAGAAGGAATTATGACAAAATGCCCGCAATGTAAAAATATTATTTTAACGAAAGATTTAATGAAAACATTAAAAGTTTGTCCGAAATGTGATCATCATTTGAAGATGACAGCAGCAGAGCGTGTGACATGCTTATTTGATGAGGGGTCATTTGAGTCGATAGACAATCATCTGAAAACCGAAAACCCATTGCAATTTCCAGCTTATACGGAAAAAATCGAATCAGATGCCAAAAAGACGGGGCTGAATGAAGCTGTTTTGACGGGGATCGGGAAAATTGATGGGTATGAAGTGGCTGTTGCCATTATGGATTCCCATTTCCGAATGGGATCGATGGGATCTGTCGTTGGTGAGAAAATTACGCGTGCAATAGAACAAGCGACAAAGCTTGGGATTCCGATGATTATCTTTTCTGCGAGTGGCGGTGCGCGTATGCAAGAAGGCGTGTTGTCGCTAATGCAAATGGCGAAAACGAGTGTTGCATTGAATCGTCATGCTACGAAAGGATTGTTGTTTATTTCTGTTATGACCTATCCGACAACGGGTGGCGTATCGGCGAGTTTTGCATCGGTGGGCGACATTAATATCGCCGAGCCAAAAGCACTTATTGGATTTGCAGGCAGACGAGTCATTGAGCAAACTGTGCGGGAGAAGTTGCCGGAAGATTTCCAAACGGCAGAGTTTTTGTTAGATCATGGTCAATTAGATGCAGTTGTTCATCGTAGCGATATGCAGCATACACTGGCTAAAATCGTGAGACTTCATGCGAAGGGGGCGAAGTGATATGAGCAAAACATTGGCATTTGAAGAACCAATCGTCAGACTTCGTGAAAAAATTAAAGAACTTGAAGAGTTTACGGAGACAAACACGGTGGATTTGTCTGAAGAAATCGGAACACTTAAAACACGTTTAGCAAGCCTAGAAGCAGATATATATGGTAATATGGAACCGTGGGACCGAGTTCAAGTAGCTAGACACCCGGAACGTCCCACAACATTAGATTATATAAACGAACTATTTGAAGATTTCATGCAGTTGCATGGAGACCGGGCATTCGGCGATGATGCCGCCATTGTAGGGGGGATTGCTTCGTTTGAAGATACTCCGATAACGATTATTGGTCATCAGCGTGGAAAAGATACAAAAGAGAATGTCAAACGGAATTTCGGAATGCCACATCCAGAGGGATATCGGAAAGCATTACGCCTGATGAAGCAGGCAGAGAAATTCGGACGCCCAATTATTTGTTTCATTGACACGAAGGGGGCATATCCTGGTAAGGCTGCCGAGGAGCGTGGACAAAGCGAAGCGATTGCTCGTAACCTCGTTGAAATGGCTGGATTGACAGTGCCGGTTATCTCAATCGTCATCGGAGAAGGCGGTAGTGGAGGTGCATTAGCACTTGGGGTGGCTAATCATATTCATATGCTAGAGCACTCGACATATTCAGTAATTTCTCCTGAAGGCGCGGCTTCAATTCTGTGGAAAGACTCAAGTCTTGCTAAGCAAGCGGCAGAAGCGATGAAAATTACGGCTCCACATTTGAAAGAGATGGGGATTATCGATGAAATCATTCCGGAAGTACTTGGCGGTGCGCATCGTGATTTACAAGCTCAGGCAAGTTATATGAGGGATGTCATTCGTGTTTCAATGGAGAAGTTGGGAACACTAGACGGAGAGGGACTTGTTGATGATCGTTACAATAAGTTCAGACAGATGGGTGTGTTTTCCGGCTAAAGGAAGAGGTGCGGAGAGACCGCATCTTTTCGTGTTCAGTGAAAGAACTTATCATACATAACTAAGAGGAGCGATTTTAATGAAAAAGATTGCTGTTTTGACTAGTGGAGGAGATGCCCCGGGCATGAATGCAGCAGTCCGTGCAGTTGTCCGGAAGGCGATTTATGAAGAGTTCGAAGTTGCAGGTATTTACAATGGCTACCAAGGATTGATTGAAGGGAAAATTGAGCCATTACAGCTTGGTTCTGTAGGTGACATTATCCAACGTGGTGGAACAATGCTACGTTCTGCCCGCAGTGTAGAGTTCCGGACGCCAGAGGGGCGCGAGAAAGCTTTCCAGCAATTGAAGTCACATGATATTGAAGGCGTTGTTGTCATAGGTGGAGATGGCTCATTTATGGGAGCCTATGAATTAACAAAACTTGGTATCCCTTGCGTCGGTGTTCCGGCAACGATTGACAACGATATTAAGGGTACTGATTTTACAATCGGTTTTGATACTGCGTTGAATACAGTCATTGATGCAATTGATAAAATTCGGGATACGGCTTCATCGCATGAACGAACATTTATTGTAGAAGTGATGGGCCGCGATGCGGGTGACCTTGCTTTATGGGCAGGACTTGCCGGTGGTGCGGAGACGATTTTGATACCTGAAGAAAAGTATGATGTACCTGCAATCATTGAGCGGCTGAAAAGTGGGTCTGGGCGTGGCAAGAAGCATAGTATTATCATTGTTGCGGAAGGTGTTATGCCCGCTGTTGAACTTGCAGACTTATTGAAACGTGAGGCGGATATTGATACACGTATATCCGTTCTTGGTCATATTCAGAGAGGTGGATCGCCTTCTGCCCGTGATCGTGTGATTGCAAGTCAGTTTGGTGCCAGAGCTGTAGAGGTTCTAAAAGAAGGTCGTGGTGGCGTTGCGGTTGGTATGAAAAACAATGGTATTGTAGAATGTGATTTGAAAGCTGTTGTTGAATCAACAAATGCTTGGAAATCAGACATGTACAGACTTTCGAAAGAATTATCTATTTAAGGTTGATTATATGGAAGTCTATTTATTTCAAAAGAATTACCTGAATGTTTTTATCATTGGAGAAGAGGCGATAGTAGATGAGAAAGACGAAAATAGTTTGTACGATTGGTCCTGCAAGTGAATCACCAGAAGTATTAGGGCAACTAATTGACGCGGGTATGAATGTTGCACGTTTGAATTTTTCACATGGTGATCATGCCGAGCATAAAGCGCGCATCGATACGATTAGAAAAGTAGCACGTGAAAAAGGAAAAGTAGTCGGTATTTTATTGGATACAAAAGGCCCTGAAATCCGAACGCATTCTATGAAAAATGGCGAAGTTGAACTTGTCGCTGGACAGCAAATTGCTATTTCTATGCAGGAAGTCGAAGGAGATCAAGAGAAATTTTCAGTTAGCTATGAAAAACTGATTGAAGATGTTGAGGTAGGTTCGGTTATTCTTCTGGATGATGGACTGATTCAATTAGAAGTGACGGCTAAAGACGAAGCACAAGGGCTTATTCATACACTGATTGTCAACACAGGCACATTAAAGAACAAAAAAGGTGTTAATGTCCCAGGTGTTTCAGTACAACTTCCGGGAATTACGGACAAGGATGCAGCGGATATCTTGTTCGGTATTCAAGAAGGTGTTGATTTTATAGCGGCATCATTCGTTAGACGCGCTTCAGATGTCATGGAAATTCGTGAAATCCTAGAAAGAAACGATGGATCACATTTACAAATTATCCCTAAAATTGAAAACCAAGAAGGCGTCGATAATATTGATGAAATTATTAGTGTATCTGATGGTTTGATGGTTGCACGTGGTGATCTTGGGGTAGAGATTCCTGCGGAGGAAGTACCTATTGTCCAGAAAGATCTTATTAAAAAATGTAATCAGGCGGGAAAGCCGGTTATTACTGCTACTCAAATGCTCGATTCTATGCAGCGTAACCCACGCCCTACTCGTGCGGAGGCGAGTGACGTTGCGAATGCTATTATGGATGGCTCTGATGCAATCATGTTGTCAGGAGAAACGGCGGCAGGATTGTATCCAGTCGAATCAGTCCGCACGATGGATCGAATCGCTACGACAACAGAAGATGCGATTGACTATCGTTCAGTCGTATCGACTCGACGCCGTGAAAAACATGGCAATATGACAGATGCGATTGGACAAGCAGCGGCTTACACGGCTATCAATCTTAAAGTGAAGGCTGTTCTTGCTCCTACTGAAAGCGGTCATACAGCTAAAATGATTGCCAAGTATCGTCCAGGATGCCCTGTGATCGCGGTTACGTCTTCCGAGGCATGCTCAAGAAAACTAACTCTTGTGTGGGGCATTTATCCGATTGTCGGTAAAAAAGTGTCATCCATTGATGAAGTTTTGCAAGAGTCTGTTGAAGAAAGTGTTAAGCATCAGTATGTCGGTCATGGCGATATAGTTATCATTACTGCGGGTGTCCCAGTTGGTGAGGCTGGAACATCGAATTTGATGAAAATCCATGTCATTGGCGATTTGTTAGCTCGTGGACAAGGAATTGGTCGAACAGTTGCATTTGGACGGACAGTTGTTGCACGCAATGCGGCGGAAGCATTAGCACTTGATACAACAGGTGCTATCCTCGTTACAGTTGGTTCTGACCGAGATATGATGCCAGCTATAGAAAAATGTGCTGGGCTTATCACAGAAGAGGGTGGGTTGACAAGTCATGCGGCGGTAGTCGGACTGAGTCTAGGTATTCCTGTGATTGTTGGCGTTGAAAATGCGACAAAACTAATTAAGCACGGTAATGAAGTAACAATGGATGCTGAATCTGGCGTTATTTATAACGGACACGCAAGCGTCCTGTAATTAACTTGATTCAGCAGAAGTTCCTGCTGAATCAAGTTATGCCTCCGGCGGATGTCACAAATTTTGAAGGGAGTTAGGAAGGCAGTCTAAGTTCGCGACGTCTAGAAAATGCCTTGATTTCTGCAAAGAACGCAGAAATACGGCAAATCGAACCCATCGCAGTTCGATTCGCAACAAGGAAGGATGCATTTCAAGCCTTCCCCCTGTAGGCCTCAAGCGCAATTCAAAATTTGGACGCAATTACGCCGGGGTGTAATTGATTAAAGGCTGCTTCCGATCTGTTCGGTAGCAGTCTTTTTAGGAGGTAAATGAATAATGAAGTGGCTAATACTGACATTTATTGCGGTTCCAACAGCGGAGCTAGCGTTGCTTATTTATTCAGGGAAAACGCTAGGGCTTTTTTCAACGATAGCGATTATCCTTATCACGGGAATTGGCGGTGCTTACTTTGCAAAAAGGCAAGGGATGAGGGCTTGGAATGAATTGAGAAGTCGGATGGCAACAATGGAAACCCCCGGGAATGCCCTGATTGATAGTGTTTGTATTTTCCTTGGGGGTATTTTACTAATCATGCCTGGTTTTATAACGGATATTGTTGGCTTTTTGTTACTCTTCAATGGACCGAGAAATATTATTCGGCCCTTTATCCAAAAGTGGATTTATAACAAAATGAAAAATGGTCGAATTGTCATGATGTGAATAAAGGATGCTGTTTCACTTTTAGCGCGGCAAATAATAGGAATGGTGTTAGCAAAATGCCAGGTAGTCCAAACAGATAGACAGAGCATGCTGTGATGAAAAAGGCGTGAATCGGTTTTAATTGGAATGTTGAAGCCCACATATAGGATTCAGCCATCTGGCGGGTAATCATTGTGAATAGGTAAAGAAAAATGATTGCAATTCCAACGTACAGATTATTTGTGTAGATGAAGAAAGCCGCCATGGGAAGAAGGAATAAGCCGATTCCAAGAAAAGGTAAACTGTCTGCGAGCGAAATAAGAAAAGCAGTACCGATTGGTGATGTGAACTGCAGAAAGTAGAGACCAGCTGTCATTAGTAAGAATGTCAGGAAAAATAACCGGATTTCAACGGATATGAAAGTCCCAATCAGTTGGCCAGCTGTTGTGAACATTCTTTGCGCAGGTTTACGAATAGCGGCGGGAAAATAGACAAGAAACCAGAATCGGTTTTTCCCGGATTCTCGCAATGCAAAGAAATAAGCGACTAAGAAAATAAAAAGGCTAAATAATTGCTGAAATACCGTGCTAATCATCGTCACGGCGTATTCCAATATGGCATGTCCATATTGGACGACTTTCTCTTCAAGAAAAGTGAGTAGTTTGCCCGCGATATCGGTATTTTTGGTAAATGGTGCAATATGACGTTCGACAGCTGGGATTGTGTCAATCAACCCGTGAAGAGCGACGAAGGTGAATGCGCTAAATAAAAATACGATTAGTGCCATCACGAATAGTGTTGCAATTGTTAAAGGTAGTTTTACCATGGAGCGTAACCCCAAAAGAATTGGCGCGGTAAAATAAGCTACAATGACTGCGATAGCAGCTGGAGGAACAGTAAAAAGAAGAATTCCGGTCAAAATAACGGGTATCCACTTAAATAAAATTAATTGAAAAATTTGTTGTTTTTCGCGGTTTACAGCCATTTTACTCTCCTTTTTTACAAATATTAAAACAAAAAATAAGCGTATCCATTCACAAAGATGACAAAATTGATTATAATGGTCGTTGTAAGCGTTTTTTAACTAGTGTTTTATTATAAGCGGGCAGACCGTCCTTCGTTTTTTAGGGATTGAACGGCCACACTGAAAGAGGGAGCGATTTACATGACATCAACCAAAGGGTTGGAGGGAGTCGTAGCGACACAGTCAGCAATCAGTTCAATTATTGATGACACACTTACATACGTCGGCTATGATATTGACGATCTCGCAGAGAATGCTAGCTTTGAAGAAGTTATTTATCTTCTTTGGCATCAACGTCTACCAAAAGAGGACGAGCTTGCAGAGCTGAAAAAACAGCTTGCGGATCATATGGCTGTTCCACAGGAAGTACTTAATCATTTTAAAACGTATCCAATCGGGGACGTACATCCGATGGCTGCGCTACGCACGGCTGTCTCACTTCTAGGATTATACGATGACAAAGCTGAAGATATGTCTGATGAAGCGAACTACGAGAAAGCAATTAAGCTACAAGCGAAAATGGCAACAATCGTTACTTCATTCGCGCGTATTCGTAAAGGTCTTGAGCCTGTTGCACCAAAAGCAGGTATTAGCTATGCTGAAAACTTCCTGTACATGCTATCAGGAAAAGACCCAGAAGCGATTGCGATTGAAGCATTTGACAAAGCACTAGTTCTTCATGCTGACCATGAATTGAATGCATCAACGTTCACTGCACGTGTTTGTGTAGCAACACTTTCAGATTTGTATTCTGGTGTGACAGCTGCGATTGGTGCCCTAAAAGGACCACTTCACGGCGGTGCAAACGAACAAGTCATGAAAATGCTAACGGAAATCGGTTCTGAAGAAAATGTAGAGCCTTACATCCGCGAAAAATTAGCGAACAAAGAAAAAATTATGGGCTTTGGACACCGTGTATACCGTAAAGGTGACCCGCGTGCGAAGCATTTACGTGCAATGTCTAAGAAATTGACAGCACTTCGTGGTGAAGAGAAGTATTACAATATGTGTAGTCAAATCGAAGCGATTGTAACAGGCGAAAAGAACTTGCCACCAAACGTAGATTTCTACTCGGCATCCGTTTACCACTCACTTGATATCGATCATGATTTGTTTACGCCGATTTTTGCAGTTTCTCGCGTATCTGGCTGGATTGCACATATTCTTGAGCAATATGCAAACAATCGTTTGATTCGCCCACGTGCAGATTATATTGGACCTGGTATGCAAAAATACGTACCGATTAACGAGCGCTAAGATCTAGAGTTGAAGCAGTAGATGCTTACTTTCTATGGGGCGGCATATTCATATACCAGCCTTATGATTTTGACATTAGGAGGAAATTATTCATGACTAACGGTGGGAAAATTACAGTAACTAACGGTGTACTAAACGTTCCAGATCACGCAACAATTCCTTTCATTATCGGTGACGGTACTGGACCAGATATTTGGCATGCGGCATCACGTGTACTTGAAGCGGCTGTTGAAAAAGCATACGACGGTAAGAAAAAGCTAGTGTGGAAAGAAGTTCTTGCAGGAGAAAAAGCATTCAACGAAACAGGCGAATGGCTACCACAAGAAACACTTGACACAATTGAAGAGTATTTGATCGCTATTAAAGGACCACTTACAACACCAATCGGTGGCGGTTTCCGCTCATTGAACGTGGCACTTCGTCAAGAGCTAGATCTTTACACTTGCTTACGTCCAGTTCGTTACTTTGAAGGTGTTCCTTCACCAGTAAAACGTCCTGAAGATTGTGATATGGTTATTTTCCGTGAAAACACAGAAGATATTTATGCAGGAATTGAATACAAAGAAGGCACTCCAGAAGCGAAAAAAGTAATTGATTTCCTTCAAAATGAAATGGGCGTTAAAAATATTCGTTTCCCTGAAACTTCAGGAATCGGTATTAAGCCAATTTCTGAAGAAGGTACAAAGCGTCTAGTACGTGCTGCGCTTAACTATATCATCAAAGAAGGCCGTAAATCATTGACGCTTGTTCATAAAGGGAACATCATGAAGTTCACGGAAGGCGCATTCAAAAACTGGGGCTATGAAGTGGCTGAACAAGAATTCGGCGATAAAGTGTTTACTTGGAACCAATATGATGCAATTAAAGATGCTGAAGGAACAGACGCTGCAAACAAAGCACAAGCAGATGCTGAAGCAGCTGGCAAAATCATCGTTAAAGATGCAATTGCTGACATCTTCCTACAACAAATCTTGACACGTCCAAAAGAGTTTGATGTTGTTGCAACAATGAACTTGAATGGTGACTATATTTCTGATGCACTTGCAGCACAAGTTGGCGGAATCGGTATCGCACCTGGTGCGAACATTAACTACGATACAGGTCACGCGATCTTTGAAGCAACACACGGTACTGCACCGAAATATGCAGGCCTTGATAAAGTAAACCCATCTTCAGTACTTCTTTCAGGCGTTTTAATGCTTGAGCACCTTGGATGGAACGAAGCGGCTGCAATGATTACAGCTTCAATTGAACAAACAATTGCATCTAAAGTTGTTACTTACGACTTTGCACGTCTAATGGACGGCGCAACAGAAGTAAAAGCATCAGAATTTGCAAATGAATTGATCAAAAACCTATAATTTATCTGAATCAAGATAAAGCCACTAGCGGGTTTATCTTGAACGAAGAGGGAGGGCCACAGGGGCCCCCCTTCATACATATGAAGAAAAGGGGAGTTTACTCATGACAATGCAGCGAAAAAAAGTCTCAGTTATCGGTTCTGGTTTCACAGGTGCGACTACGGCGTTTCTGTTAGCTCAAAAAGAGCTTTGCGATGTAGTCATCGTTGATATCCCGCAAATGGAAAACCCGACAAAAGGGAAGGCGCTTGATATGCTCGAAGCCGGTCCTGTGCAAGGTTTTGATGCGAACATTATTGGAACTTCAGATTACGCAGATACGAGAGATTCTGACATTGTCATCATCACGGCAGGTATTGCCCGTAAACCGGGTATGAGCCGTGATGACCTTGTTCAAACGAACCAAAATGTAATGAAAATTGTAACAGCTGAAATCGTTAAGCATTCTCCAAACACGACAATCATCGTGCTGACGAATCCAGTTGATGCGATGACATATACAGTGTACAAAGAATCAGGATTGCCAAAAGAGCGTGTTATTGGACAATCGGGTGTACTGGATACGGCACGTTTCCGTACGTTTGTCGCACAAGAATTGAACTTGTCTGTGAAAGATGTAACTGGCTTTGTGCTTGGTGGACACGGGGATGACATGGTTCCTCTTGTACGTTATTCATACGCAGGTGGTATTCCACTTGAATCGTTGATTTCCGCTGAACGACTTGAAGAAATCGTAGATCGTACACGCAAGGGTGGGGCAGAAATCGTTAACCTTCTTGGTAACGGTTCGGCTTACTATGCGCCAGCAGCATCACTTGTTGAAATGGCCGAAGCAATTTTAAAAGATCAGAAACGCGTATTACCGTCGATTGCATACCTTGAAGGTGAATATGGCCTTGACGGTATTTATATTGGCGTCCCCACAGTTCTTGGTGCGGGTGGAATTGAAAAAATTATCGAACTGGACTTGACTGAAACCGAGAAAGTAGCGTTAGCAAAATCTGCTGAATCGGTGAAGGCGGTTATGAAAGTTTTAGTATAGTCCCTAAATAAAATCGGGTAGCAGATGCTACTCGATTTTTTTTAACAATATTGCTAAACTTAAACTATATTTGTACAACTAAAGGGGGAATTCAGTTGATACTAGGGAAGAAAAGGCGCCTCGGGAGAAAAATCGAGGAGATTACTGTTGGAGAAAAATTAAAATTGACAGAGAAAATTGAAGACAAAGATTTATTACTTTATCTCGGATTGACAAACGATAGTAACCCACTTTATATTCAACATGATTATGCTTCACAGACAGCTTTCGAAAAACCGATTGTACCAACAATTATGCTAACTGGAATCGTGACATCGGCTGTCTCAAAATATTTGCCTGGACCTGGTTCGCATGTTGTGGAACAGCATCTGTCTTTCCCGAAGCCAGTCTACCACTATTCAACGATTGATTTTATATTTGAAGTGACCAAAGTCACTAAAGAAAACAATCATATTCAAATTTCAGTAGAAGCTCGTGATGAGCAAGAAGAGATTGTGATTTCAGGAGTGATAACTGTTCTACCGCCGAAAATGGAAGAACGTTTGACTTCACAAGCGATGGATAATTTTTGACAGGGGCGCAGATGCATGACGATGACTAAACAAAAAAAAATTTTAATTGTCGATGACGAACAACCGATACGTACACTTCTCGAATACAATTTGAAGCAGGCACAATATGAAACGGTTTCTGTCGCTGATGGTGAAGAAGCTGTTCGACAAGCAGAATTGGAAAAGCCTGATTTGATATTACTTGATTTGATGCTTCCTAAAATGGATGGTATCGATGTATGTAAAACATTAAGGCAACGCGGCGTCGATATTCCTATTATCATGCTAACCGCAAAAGGGGATGAGCTTGACAAAGTCTTAGGTCTTGAAATTGGTGCCGATGATTATATGACCAAACCGTTTAGTCCACGTGAAGTAGTAGCACGTGTAAAGGCCGTATTGAGACGTAGCGGGGACCCCGTGGATCGTAGTGAAGAAGACAACGGAATGATTAGTTCTGGGGCATTGACAGTCCATCCTGAACAATACGGGGCATATCTTGACAAAGTAGAACTCGAATTCACGCCAAAGGAATTCGAATTACTTGTCTATTTTATGCAAAACAAAAACCGAGTACTGTCGCGTGATCAACTACTGAGTGCAGTATGGAATTATGACTTTGCAGGCGACACGCGTATCGTCGATGTTCATGTGAGTCATTTGCGTGAGAAAATTGAAGAAAATACGAAGAAGCCAACCTTCATCAAGACCGTAAGGGGAATTGGCTATAAGTTTGAGGAGCAAAAAGTGTGATGAAAAGTCTCTATTCGCGTCTTGTTATCGCTTGTGCCGTCCTTCTTTCTGTATTATTAACTGGCCTTGGTATCGTCCTTGGTCAGTTTTTCCCGTTATTTGCGGAAGATAGTGATCTACTATTACAGCGACAATACTGGTTCTTTTTAATTTTGACGTTAGCTATTGCTTTTGTTTTATCTTTATTTATCGCGACAAGAATGATGATCCAATATGCCCGCCCCATCGATGATATGACCAAAATAGCGACTCAAATTGCACATGGCGATTATTTGGCAAGAGTCCAGACGAGTGAACTGGAATATGACAATGATTTAGCGAAGGCGATTAACAAAATAGCGAGCAATTTGCAGGAAATGTCTACAATGCAGGCTATGGAAAAAGAGCGCTTGAAAACACTGATTGAAAGTATGGGAAGCGGTCTTCTCATGTTTGGTCGTGGAGGAACGGTTAATCTGCTCAATGAAGTATTTGAAAAAACGTTCGGATTATCGAAAAATGAAGTGGTCGGTAAGACTTTTAAAGATATTGGTTTGCCGATTGCGATTGAAAATCTGATTGAAGATGTTTTCATGAAGGAACAAGTGCGTGCTGAACAAGTAAAAATTGATAGTAGTGATCACCAATCGTATATGAGTGTGTACGGAGCACCTGTTATCGGTATTCATGGAAACTGGTTAGGAATTGTTGTGGTTATCCATGATATTACTGAGCTTGTTCGGTTGGAAGAGGTGAGGAAAGACTTCGTAGCCAATGTTTCCCACGAATTACGCACACCTGTTACCTCCATTAAAGGATTTACAGAAACATTGTTAGATGGTGCGATGGATGAGCCTGTTATACTGAAAGAGTTTCTAGAGATTATTCAGAAGGAAAGTGACCGGTTGCATTTGCTGATTGATGATTTGCTTGAATTATCGGGCATTGAAAGAGAAGGGTTTTCTCTAACGTATGCAGCTGTTAATGTGAAAGAAATGATAGACGATGCCATGAGAATTGTTTCTAGGGGCATGGAGCAAAAGAAGATGCGTATTGTAGCGGAGGTTCCTGAAGATTTGATCATTGAAGCCGATGCAGGTCGGTTGATCCAAGTGATGGTTAATCTGTTATCAAATGCTATTAATTATTCGAAAGAAAAGACGACGGTGACAGTCACGGTTACCAGTTTCATGAATGAGGTTGTGATGACGGTTCGCGATCAAGGGATTGGGATTGAACAATCGGAGTTACCACGGCTATTTGAGCGGTTTTACCGGGTGGATCGTGCTAGAAGCCGTGATTCGGGTGGAACAGGTTTGGGTCTTGCAATCGTCAAGCACCTTGTGGAAATTCACGGTGGTCGCGTTGAAGTGGAGAGTAAGTTAGGTGTAGGGACTACGTTTTGTATTCATTTACCGATATTACACAACAAGTGAACGGTCCAACTTATTGGGCCGTTTTTCATGTTATATGAAACTTCCACCAACCTAATCCGTATAACATAGATATACATAAGAGGAGGAGGGTTTTTACATGGGGACTAAACGAATTTTGATGACACTTGGCATGGCGATTGCCGGTCTATTGCTAGTGGTCATTGCATTTACAACTTGGTATACCGTTGATGAATCTGAGCAGGCAATGGTTATCACTTTTGGGAAGGCAGATACGCCTGTGACTGATTCAGGACTTCATTTTAAATTGCCATGGCCAATCCAAAGTGCAGAAATATTGTCGAAGGAGACATTTAGTTTGCAGTTTGGATTTAAGCAAGATAAGGGTGGAGAACTCGTTTCGTATGATAAAGAGACGAAAATGATTACAGGGGATGAATATATTGTACTCGCAGATTTAATTGTTCAATGGAAAATTATTGATCCCCAAAAGTATTTATTTAATGCAACAAATCCGGAAGAGATTTTACATGATGCAACTTCGGCATCGATACGGTCTGTGATTGGTAGTTCAAAAATAGATGCTGCACTAACAGATGGTAAGGCGGAAATTGAGTCACAAACACGTGAATTATTAACGACTCTTATTAATAAATATGATATTGGTATCGGCATTCAAGGTGTTAAATTACAAGATGTTGAGCTTCCAAATGCAGAAGTTCGTGCTGCATTTACCGCGGTGACAGATGCACGTGAAACGAAAGAATCCAAAAAAAATGAAGCGCAAAAATATGTGAATCAGAAGATGAGTGAAGCAAAAGGTGAAGTTGAAGCGATTAAATCGGCGGCAGTTGGACAAAAAACAGCCCGTATTGAACAAGCGATTGGAGATGTAGCGTTGTTTAAGGATCTCCATGCTGAATATGCCAAAAACAAAGAAATTACACGCCAGCGTCTCATTCTTGAAACGCTTGAGCAAGTGTTGCCGAGAGCTAAAATTTATATTATGAACGATCAAGGTGAAACGGTGAAATATTTACCGCTACAGCAATTGGAAAACCAAACACCTCCAGTAATCGAACCAAAAACAGAAGGAGGCGGTAACTGATGACGAATGATAAAAACCCATTTAAAAGTATGGAAGAAAAATTTCTTGAGAAACAACGTGCAAAACAAGCGCAAGGCACGTCGAAAGTAGCGGGAACGATTCCACCGACCAAAAAGCCGATTGAAGTAAAGAGATTTGCTAAGCTGGTCATCTTACTAACGGCTGTCTTTGCTATTGCTATCATTTTGGTCTCCAATGTGTTCATTGTAAAAGAAAATGAATACCGTGTTGTCCGCCAATTCGGGGAAATTAAACGGACAATCGATGAGCCAGGCATCAATATGACAATTCCATTTATTCAAAGTGTGACCTCCTTGCCAAAAAATCAAATGTCGTACAATGTGTCCGAATCGGAAATTAATACAAAGGATAAGAAACGGATTATTATTGATAATTATGCCATTTGGAAAATAACAGATGTTGGGAAGATGATTTCCAACGCTCGTAACATTGACAATGCTCAAATGCGCATGGATGAATTTATCTACTCAGTTGTTTTATCGGAGTTGGGGCAGTTAACGTATGTAGAAGTCATTAACGATGATAAAGGTACAAATAAAACATCTTCTCGTGGTGACTTGAATGATCGTGTCACAGCACGTGTCAATGAGTTGTTAGACGAAGGGAATTTTGGTATTGAAGTTGTAGATGTCCGCATGAAGCGAATTGATTTGCCACAAGAAAACGAACAATCCATTTACACACGAATGATTTCAGAGCGTCAATCGACTGCACAAACGTATCTTTCTGAAGGGGATGCAGAAAAGCGTCGGATTCAAGCGGACACTGATCGTGAAGTGACCGAAATGCTAGCGACTGCTAAAAAAGATGCGGCTGTTATCCATGCGGAAGGCGAGGCGGAAGCTGCAAAAATTTATAATGATACATTTTCCAAAGACCCTGAGTTTTATAATTTATATCGTACACTTCAGTCATATAGCAAAACAATCGGTGAAGATACGATGATTATTTTGCCGGCTGATTCACCGTATGCGAAAGTGTTGACGGGATATTTTGAGTAAATACCAATAAGCTAGCCTACAAGAACTGCGTCATTTTCACTTATCCTTACCGCATGGTAAGATAAATGAAGATGACGTTTTTAACTTTATGTAGCTGCGCCGAGGCGTAGCTGATTAAGATGAGGAGTGGAGTATTTACATGACAACAAAGAAAATTTTGCTTTTAGACGGCAACAGCTTGGCTTATCGCGCCTTTTTTGCCTTGCCTTTATTGACAAATGATAATGGAGTCCATACGAACGCAGTGTATGGTTTTACGATGATGCTACAAAACATTCTCGCGGATGAAAAGCCGACCCATATACTGGTGGCATGGGATGCCGGGAAAACGACATTTAGACATACAACATACGGGGAATACAAGGGAGGACGTCAAAAGACGCCACCTGAATTATCCGAGCAATTTCCTTATTTACGTAAGCTGCTAGACGCATATCAGATACCTCAATATGAATTGGACCAATACGAGGCAGATGATATCATCGGCACACTAAGTAAAACTGGCAATGCAGATCAAGCGGAAGTTGTTGTCATTTCGGGTGATAAAGACTTGACGCAACTGGCGAGTGATCATACGACAGTATATATCACTCGTAAAGGGATGACGGATATTGAGAAATATACACCAGATCATGTACGGGAGAAGTACGGCATTGAGCCACATCAAATCATTGACATGAAAGGCTTGATGGGCGATGCATCCGATAATATTCCTGGTGTTCCAGGAGTAGGAGAGAAGACAGCCCTTAAGCTATTAATCGAATACGGTTCGATTGAAAATGTCTACCAATCACTCGATAAAATTACGGCTAAAAAGTTGAATGAGAATTTGACGAATAATGAAGCACAAGCATTTATGAGTAAACAACTCGCAACGATTGAAGTTGAGGCACCTATTACGGTGACATTGGATGATTTGGCGTATGACGGGCCTGATATGGATGAAGTGGCTGCTATCTACCAAGAATTAAAATTCAAAACACTGTTAGAAAAAATTGCACCTCAAGCGGCTGAGGAGCCACAAGTTGCGATTGACGTGACGATCGTCAGTGACTTAACGCAAGCTGATTTAACAGATGACATGGTCATCCATATTGAAATGATGGATGAAAATTACTTAACAGCAGACATTCTTGGCATTAGCCTAGCCGATGCTATGGGTACGCAGTTCGTCCCATTACATGTTGCAAAGGAGTCTGTTGCATTCCAAGCATGGATAAAAGATCCTGCTAAAAAGAAATACGCCTCGGACTCAAAAGCTGCCATTGCCGCACTTGCTCGTGAAGGGCTAGAGGCACAGGGCTTTGAATTTGACTTCTTGCTGGCGACGTATATTGTCAATCCATCGACGACGTATACAGATGTCGCTTCGATTGCGCGTGAGTTCGGCTATATGGACATTCAGCAAGACGAAGTGGTCTATGGTAAAGGTGCTAAGAAAGCGATTCCCGATGAACAGGCAATCGCAGAGCATGCTAGCCGCAAAGCGCAAGCCATTTGGCAGCTACGGCCAATCATTGAAGAGAAATTGCAAGAAAATGACCAATATAATTTGTATCATGGGCTTGAATTACCGCTAGCGAAGATTCTTAGTAAAATGGAATCCACAGGAGTTAAGACTGACTTGGCAACATTGCAAGAAATCGGTGTTGATTTGACGGCAAAGTTAACTGAACTGGAAGCGGCTATTTACGAAGCGGCAGGGGACAAGTTCAACATTAATTCACCGAAACAGCTCGGTGTTATACTATTTGAGAAAATAGGGCTCACGCCAATCAAAAAGACCAAAACGGGTTATTCAACGGCAGCAGACGTCCTAGAAAAACTCGAAGGTGAACATGAAATCATTAGTTTGATTTTAATGTATCGTCAGTTAGGTAAACTAAATTCGACGTATATCGAAGGTTTATCGAAAGAAATTCATGAAGACGGAAAGATCCATACGCGTTTCCAGCAGGCACTGACAACAACAGGCCGCCTAAGCTCCATTAATCCAAACTTGCAGAACATCCCTGTTCGTCTGGAAGAAGGCAGAAAAATTCGTGCAGCATTTGTCCCGTCAGAACCAGGTTGGTATTTATTCGCGGCGGATTATTCCCAAATTGAGCTACGTGTACTCGCGCATATGGCGCAGGATGTCAAAATGATTGAAGCATTCCGTGCAGATGTCGATATTCATACGCAGACAGCGATGGATGTATTTGGGGTTGATAAAGAGTCAGTGACATCTGATATGCGCCGTGCTGCTAAAGCGGTCAACTTTGGTATCGTTTATGGCATTAGTGATTATGGCTTGTCACAGAACTTGGATATTACACGAAAAGATGCAGCGAAATTTATTGATACCTATCTCAATAGCTTCCCGGGTGTGAAACAGTATATGGCGGATATCGTCACAGATGCGAAGCAGAAAGGCTATGTGACAACGCTTATGAATCGTCGTCGCTATTTGCCAGAAATAACGAGTTCAAATTTCAATTTGCGAAGCTTTGCAGAACGTACGGCTATGAATACACCTATTCAAGGAAGTGCTGCAGATATCATTAAGAAAGCGATGATTGATATGGCGAAAAGACTTGAAGAGGAAGGGTTACAGACGCGTATGCTCCTGCAAGTACATGATGAATTGATTTTTGAAGCACCAGAGGACGAAATCGAAAAACTAAAAGAAATTGTACCAGAAGTGATGGAATCTGCGCTTGAACTCGACGTGCCACTAAAAGTCGAGTGGGCATTTGGATTGTCTTGGTACGAAACAAAGTGAGGGAATGAAATGCCTGAATTACCAGAAGTAGAAGGGGTTGTCCGCGCGCTTGCACCAATTGCAACGGGCAGGACAATTTGTGAAATAACTGTTTCGGACACAGTCATACAGTCAAAACAACTCGGTAAAGAAGCGGTGCTCAAAGGAATTACAACAGAGGATTTTGCTACCGATTTGGTGGGCATGACGATTGCCAATGTCACACGTCGTAGTAAATACATTTACTTTCATTTGATAAAAGACGGTAACACTTGTCTTCTCGTTAGCCATTTAGGAATGACGGGAGCATGGTTCACGGTCAACTCTGTTGAGGATATTACGGAAACGAAATTCCGCAATCATGTCCATGTTATTTTTACGATGGACGACGGGGGGCTGCTTGTTTATTCGGACATACGAAGATTTGGAGAACTGCGGCTGATTGGCTGTGAAGCGGATCATCCGCCTCTATTAAAAATGGCGCCGGAGCCGTTTGCGGAAGATGCATGTCAGCACTTTTTAGACATGGCTACTACGCAGAAGTACGCGCGCAGGGCGATTAAAGACGTCATTATGGACGGGCAAGTGATTTCGGGCTGCGGCAACATTTATGCAACGGAAGCATTGTTTAAGATGAATATGCATCCCGCGAAAATGGCTGAAAAGGTTAGTTTGGGGCGGAAAAAAGAATTGTTCCAAGTGATTGTGGATGTGCTACAAGAGAGCATTGATGCGGGCGGTAGCTCCATTTCAGATTATCGCAATATTAATGGACAGGCGGGGACGATGCAAGATCGTCTGAAGATGTATGGTCGGAAGGTATGCTTTACGTGTGGAGCTGAAACTGAAAGCGTGAAAATTGCAGGCAGGACATCGGTGTATTGCCCGACTTGTCAGAAGTGAGGAGTGTGTTACATGATTATTGGTTTGACAGGTAGTATTGCCAGTGGGAAAAGTACAGTGTCTGCCATGTTGAAAAGAAAAGGGTTTCCGATTGTGGACGCAGACGAGATTGCCAGGCTTGTAGTGGAGCCGGGCAGTCCTGTTTTGCTGGACATCAGTCGCCAGTTTGGGGCGGATATAATTAAAGAGGATGGCTCGCTAAACCGTGAAAAACTGGGTGGTCTAATATTTGGCAATGCCGAGGAGCGCGAAAAGTTGAACGGCATTATCCATCCTGCTATACGCCAAGAAATGCTGAGGCAAAAAGACGAGTGGTTGTCGCGTGGGGCGCAGACGGTCATTATGGATATTCCGCTGTTGTTTGAAAGTAAGCTCCAATCTTTTGTCGATAACATCATTGTGGTGTCTGTGTCACCAGAAATCCAAAAAGAACGGCTTATTGCGCGAAATGTGTTATCGCAAGAAGAAGCGGATGCGCGCATCAGCTCACAGCTGCCTATGGAAATCAAGGAACAGGGAGCAGACGCGGTTTTATCGAATAATGGAACGGAAGAAGAAACGGAGAAACAACTAGTAGAAGTGCTATTAGAATGGCAAGTTAGCCCATAATTTATATTCTGAAAAGTGAAACATTGTTAATGTGCTCACAAACTCGTTGCTTCTTCATAAAATGTGTTATACTAATTAACGGATAGCAATTAAAAAGTATAACATACATGCGGGAGGACTGGTTTTATATGACTACTTCTATAGCGATTAACGGGTTTGGACGGATTGGACGGATGGTTTTCCGCCAAATGATCACAGAGGAAGATGTTACAATAGTAGCGGTGAACGCAATGTACGCACCAGAAACTCTTGCCCATCTATTAAAGTATGATACGAATCATGGACCATTTGATGGTGAAATCATTGCTGAGGAACATGCACTTGTCGTCAATGGCAAACGCGTATTTATCGTTTCAGATCGGGATCCACTAAATCTACCTTGGAAAGACCTTGGCGTTGACATTGTGATTGAAGCGACGGGTAAATTTAATTCGCGTGACAAGGCGGCCCTTCACCTTGAAGCTGGTGCTAAAAAAGTTATTATTTCTGCACCAGGTACCAATGAAGATGTAACGATTGTTCTTGGAGTGAATGATGACAAGCTTGATGTTGACAAACATGATATTATTTCAAATGCTAGCTGTACAACAAATTGTCTAGCGCCGGTAGCGAAGGTTTTGAATGATGCTTTCGGGATTGAAAATGGCCTGATGACTACTGTACATGCGTATACGAATGACCAGAAAAATTTAGACAATCCACATAAAGACTTACGTCGTGCACGTGCTTGTGCACAGTCGATTATTCCAACTTCTACAGGGGCGGCGAAAGCGTTATCATTAGTTCTCCCTGAACTTGAAGGGAAAATCCACGGCTTAGCACTACGTGTGCCAACACCGAATGTATCACTAGTTGACCTTGTTGTAGACGTTAGACAGGATGTAACGGTTGACATGGTGAACGATGCATTTCAACAAGCATCTGCTGGGGCAATGGCTGGTATCCTTCGTTTTACGACAGAACCGCTTGTGTCCATTGATTTCAACACGACAACGGACTCCGCAATCATTGATGGTCTTTCAACCATTGTCATGGGGGATCGGAAAATAAAAGTATTAGCTTGGTATGATAATGAGTGGGGCTACTCCGCACGTGTTGTCGATTTGACAAAGAAAGTTGCGAAGGCATTGAAAACAGTCGTCAACGCATAAGAAAGAATCCGTCGTCTACCCCAGATGGCGGATTTTTTTACATTGCGCTGTTTTTCGATGTTTTTCGCGATGTTCTGCTATAATTAAGAATATATCTATGGAAAAGCGGAGGATACCATTATGAAATGTCCAGCTTGCCAGTATAATGGCACCCGGGTCATCGATTCTAGGCCAGCCGAAGAGAATCGCTCGATTCGGCGTCGCAGGGAATGTGAGCAATGTGCGTTCCGATTTACGACATTTGAAAAAGTGGAGGAAACACCACTAGTTGTCGTTAAGAAGGATGGATCACGGGAAGAATATAGCGGAGAAAAAGTATTAAGAGGCTTGATACGTGCATGTGAAAAACGACCCGTTTCTCTTGAGGATTTGAAAACAATTGTTTATTCAATTGAAAAAGACTTAAGAAGTGCAGGCGTTGTGGAAATCAATTCTGACGAAGTCGGGGAAATGGTTATGAAATTGTTAGCGGATATTGATGAAGTGGCGTATGTGCGATTTGCATCCGTGTATCGTGAATATAAAGATGTGACGGTTTTCATCGAAGAGCTACAACATTTACAACAACGTTCGAGAAAATAATGTGATCCGTAAGAGTTAGAGAGAAAGGAGGGGTTTCGATGGCACCCCTTTACAAAGAATTACAGGCAATTGATTCGTATACTATCAGGTTGGCGCATCCATTTTCGGACTATGATCGTCAATTGTTAACGTTATTTTATCAGCCGTTGATTGGGCGGGATGCCATGAGTTTATTTATGACGCTGTGGGCAGATGCAGAGCAACAGGATAGCACGGTCTATAATCACTACCATCTGATGAACATTTTGACGCTGCCGCTAGGACCTGTATTCGAAGCGCGGATTTCTCTTGAAGCGATAGGACTAATGCGTACATCGCGAAAGAAAAATGGCGATGCAAGGGAGTTTATGTACGAACTACTACCTCCTCTCGATGCCAAAGCCTTTTTTGCAGATCCGTTACTTTCAACATTTCTTTTTAGTAAAATAGGGGAGCAGGCCTATCGCAATTTACGTGCTCGATTTATGCTGGATGTTAAACGGGAAGATGACTTTGAGGATGTTTCTAGAACTTTTTTGGACGTTTACACACCTGTGCAACAGGGATTTAGTACGGACATGAACGAAGATGTTCATTATAAAGGACGTAATGAACCGATGGGTGTGCCATTTGTGCAGTCGGAATTTGATTTTGATCTATTGCGCTCTGGTTTATCTGAGCAAATGGTACCGCAAGCTGCATTGTCTACTGTTTCAAAGGCGATGATTGCCAAAATGGCATTTCTGTATACATTAAATCCACTCGATATGCAAAAAGTGGTGATGATGGCGCTAGACGAGGATCTTAAATTGCCGGAAGAACGGTTGCGTAAAGCTGCTGCCGAGTTTTATAAAATGAATGTCACAAAAGAGCCTCCTGTGTTGCAGAAAGTTTTTGTGCAGGAGCCAGCTAAACCGCAGGCAGAATTAAAAACGCGGGACGATGAACAGGCGCATTATCTCGAAAATACTGCACCCATTGATATGCTTCGTGATTTGAGTGGTAAGGAGCCGCTATCAGTAGATGTGCAGCTTGCTGAAAGGCTGATTAATACCCATGGTTTGTCGATTGGCGTCGTCAATACACTTTTGCAATTCGTTTATCTTCGCAATGATGGAAAATTGACCAACAAGTACGTGGAGCGAATTGCTTCCCATTGGATGAACAAAAAAGTGGAGACCGCAGAAGCGGCCATGGAAATGGCTCGACAAGAGCATGATAAGTATACGAAATGGAAAAATGAAGGCCAAAAACCTTCACCGCAAAGAAAGCCAACACGCGAAGAAAAAGTGCCAGAATGGTTTCACAAAAAAGAACAAGCGAAAGACGATAAAGTGACGAAGAAATCAGCAGCTGTTGATGAAGAACGTCGTCAATTATTGAAGGAATTAGGCGTAACAGGAGACGGGGTGGAATGAAATGGAACGAATCGGAGATACGATGAAACGCGTTGTTAAAGCACCGGCATTTGCTGCCCGGCTTGAAGAATTACGCAATGAAGTGATGGAAAATCCGGGCGTGCAGCAATTTTTAACGGATCATGCAGATGACGTTAACAAAGATGTTGTTGACCGCAGTCTGACGAAATTATACGACTATGCATCCGCCTCGCATGATTGTGGCAAATGTTCTGACCTTGAAAATTGTGTCAATACGCTAAAAGGGTTTGAACCAAAATTAATGCTCTCGCGAGGGTTTATTGATGTGGAGTATGTAAAATGTAAGAACAAACTGGTGGATGAAAATAATCGTAACGTTGCTAAAATGATCGACAGTCTTTATATGCCAAAGGATGTCATGGAGGCAAGACTGCAAAATATTGATATGTTTTTTGATGATAGTCGTGTAAGAATTGTTCGTGTGGCCAAAGACTTTCTCAATGCTTTTGATGAAACGGGCCAACTTCCTGAGCGAGGAATGTATATTTACGGTCCATTTGGGATTGGGAAGTCCTTTATTTTAGGTGCTTTGGCTAATGAATTAGCTAACCGCCAAATTCGTACAGTCGCGGTGTATGTTCCGGAATTTTTACGGGAGATGAAACAATCGATCCAAGATCAGTCGCTCAATGAAAAAATCGACTTTGTAAAAAAAGCGCAAGTGCTAATGCTTGATGATATCGGTGCGGAAACGATGTCTGCTTGGACGCGAGATGAAGTGCTAGGTACAATTTTACAATTTAGAATGGCTGAAAAATTGCCGACATTCTTTACATCGAATTTCAGTTATGAAGAATTAGAACATCACTTGACGTATACACAGCGCGGCGAAAAAGAAGCGGTTAAAGCGGCACGAATCATGGAAAGAATTCGAATGGTCAGTAGTCCGCTGCGACTTGATGGGGAAAATAGGCGTGGAAAATAATAAAGAGGCGTATGACTAAGCATTTATTCTTAATCATACGCTTCTTGTTGTTATTCATGTAATGAGTTGATTTTAATAATTCCCTTTCCCAGGGTCTAAATCATTATTGTTTCGTTTTTTATTATTATTGTTGTTGTTTTGTTCTTTCAACTGATTGACTTCAAATAAAGACCCGAATTCCCCGCGCATGTCGTTGTTGTCAGGGTTTTGATTTTGATAAGGGTCTTGTTTTCGTTTTTGGTTGTTATTTTGGTTTTTTTCCTTGTTTCTGTCCTTATTTTTAGGCAAGATTAATCACCTCCATGAACATATCATGTGTTTGTTAGGGGTTTTAATCCCAGTAAATTAATTCCAAAATATATTTGGAAATCAATAACCAGAATCCTCTGATGTCAAATTATCCAACATTGTATAGTCATATTGTTGTAACGGTTTTTCAGCAGGACCTTCAATGACTTCTCCAGTAAATGAAAATCTAGAACCATGACAAGGGCAATCCCAGGTCCGGTCGCCATTATTCCATTCCACTTCACATCCGATGTGTGTACAGGTTGTATCTACAATATGTAGTTTACCGGTATCATCTTTGTAAGCACCTTTTCTATGCCCTTCCAACGTAATAACGGCACCTTCTCCATTGGCTAAATCTTCAGGAGATCTTTGCGGTGAATCTAACTTCCCTTTTATTAGCTGACCGACAACATTGGCGTTCTCAACTAGAAAGTTTTTCAGACTTGGATGTGCATAGAAACGGGAAGGGCTATATAGCTTCTGGAATGTATTTTCTTTTCCTACAATCATATCCCGGAATAGAAGGGCAGCTGCGGTGCCGTTGGACATCCCCCATTTCCGAAAACCGGTCGCAAGTAGGATATTGGGTTGTCCAGAAGTTAATTCGCCGATATAAGGAAGTTTGTCCAAGGTCACTAAATCTTGTGCCGACCATCGGTAAACGATGTCATCTAGTCCAAAAACTTCTTCGCCGAAGGTTTCTAGTGCCTTGTAGTGTTCCATTGTCTCAATACCTTGGCCGGTCTTATGGCTCTCTCCAACAATTAGCACCAATTCCTCGCCGTTCACTGTTACGGAACGAAGGGAACGTGTTGGCTCATCAGCGCTTATATAGATTCCGCCTGGGAATTTCTTGGTCGTTTTGACCGCAAGCGCGTACGATCGATCTGCATGTAGCCTTGTCGAATAAAGCCCCAAACCTTCATAAAAAGGGAAGTGCGAACAAACAAGTACATGTTTGGCTGTCACACGGTGATCCTTGCTAGTTAGAACAGTCGGTTGCTCTCCCGTTTCTATGTTTACAGCTGTTGTATGTTCAAAGATGAGGCCAGCCTTGTCCTTAAAATCTTGGATAAGGTGGATTAAATATTTTGTAGGGTGAAATTGAGCTTGGTCTTTCATCACAAGTGCATTTTCTATGTCAATATCAAATGGGATACTAGCAACAAGACCTCCGTTAATTCCAAGCTTTTCATAGGCTTCTGCTTCTTTTTCAATCTTGCGTGCGTATTTTTCGGTCGTAGCGTAAATATAGGCATCCTGAATACTGAAATCACAATCGATGTTATGTTGTTCTATTGTTTCTTTCATAAAGTGTAAGGCTTCTGCATTCGCTTCATAATACAATCTTGCATTACTTCGTCCAATATTATGGATGAATTCATCGTATATTAAATCATGCTGGGCTGTAATTTTGGCAGTCGTATGTCCTGTTGTGCCGTTCAACACTTTCCCAGCCTCCAAAACGGCGACCTTCAATCCTTCTTTTGCTAAAAGGGAAGCAGATGTAATCCCTGTAATCCCTGCCCCTACAATGACAACATCCACATTGATATCCTCTTCTAAACTTGGGAACTTTGGAAATGTCATATTGGCCCTCCAATATGACTCAGTACCTTGTGGTAATTTTCCATTTTCCAGATGATTATGGGTCACTAAAAATCCTCCATTCGTCAATTAACTAGTGCTAGGATTCCCATTCACCATTGGACTATACACAAATTAACTATTTGACACTTTTATAGGGGCGATTGTACTTGTCAATGCGTTTTTCACTCATGAGATCACTAACCGTACCTAGTTGGTATCCTTGCTCTTGAATACCGTTTATCATCTCCTTCAGCCCCTCTGCGGTAGGTTTTGTAGGATGCATCAGAACCATTGAACCGTTTCCTACGCCAGTCAAAATCCGGTGAACCATTTCCGATGTTGCAGGTTTTCTCCAATCCACTGTGTCGACCGTCCAAAGAATGGTTTTCATTCCGAGTTCATGAGCGACATCAATGGTTTGCTGATTAAAACTTCCACTTGGCGGCGCAAACCATATTGGTTTTATCCCCAAAGTTGCCTCAATGACATCATTTGTTTTTTTCAATTCATCTATTGTCTCGCCCCTAGAACGTTGTTGAAGGTCGGGATGGCTGTAAGCGTGATTCCCAATTTCATGCCCTTCCAGGCTAATCATAGTAGCTAAGTCGGGGTTCTTTTTAACCCAACTGCCATCAAAAAAGAATGTTGCTTTGACATTGGAATCTTTCAGCGTTTTGAGGATGCCGGGGATGTATTCGTTGCCCCACGCGACATTGATGAGTAAGGCAACCATAGGTTTTTCAGGATTGCCTTTAAAAATAGGGGAGGGAGGCAGGTCATCCAAATGAACTTGTGGTGACACTTCCTTATAAACGAGTTGGCTCTCATCAAAATCGTTGCTGGTTAACATTCTTTTGGCACTAGTTTCGATATCAACGACTAATCCGTTATAGCCTGGAATTGCTTTCCATACTCGATCTACAATCGCATCAATTGGTTTTATATCATGCTCCATTGCGTAGGATTGAATCTTTTTTCGTACTTTTTCATTGTCAATCGTGATGGATGTTGCCATAGTTGTTATGGTGTCAGAGGGGAGGTTTTTTAAGTTGCTAACCATCCATATAATTGAACCAACAGCTAATACGCATACTATCGGAAATATTTTCTTCATGTTTGCCTCCTTTATTTTGCGGTCATTACATCGTAATTTTCCCTAACTTTGAATTTCAATACCTTATTGATTCAATATATACATATATTTAATATTGACTTCCATTGAATTTCATTATATATTGTTAGTGAGATTGAGAATCATTTTCAGTCAAAAATAAACGTTTGGAGATGGAAGTTTATGAAGAAGAGTTTGATCCTACTCGTTGTTGCCATGATGCTCGTACTTGCTGCATGTGGAAGCACAACTAAAAAGGAAAGTGGAACTGAAAAAGACGCAGTTGCTAATAAACCTGAGAAATCGGAAGTGAATTTGTATACAAGCCGTCATTATGATGTTGATAATGAATTATATAAGAAGTTTGAACAAGAAACAGGCATTAAAGTGAACGTCATCAAAGACGAAGCAGACGTACTAATCGAGCGCATTAAACGTGAAGGAACTGCAACGAAAGCAGACCTATTACTAACAGCTGACGTCGGCAGACTGTACCGTGCGAAAGAAGAAGGACTTCTTCAACCTGTGTCAAGTGACATATTATCGAAACAAATACCTGAAAAATTCCGTGATGTTGACGATATGTGGGTTGGTTTGACGAAACGTGCGAGGATTCTCGTGTATAATAAAGATAAGGTCAAACCTGAAGAGCTTTCCACATACGAAGCGCTTACAGAAGGTAAGTGGAAAAGCCGTGTTCTCGTTCGCTCATCTGAAAGTGTTTATAACCAATCACTACTCGCTTCATTCATCGAGATAAATGGTGAAGAGAAAGCAAAAGAATGGGCACAAGGTATCGTCAATAATTTTGCCCAAAATCCTGAAGGTGGAGATCGTGACCAGGCGAAAGCAATCGCTGCGGGCATCGGTGACATCGCAATAATGAACTCATACTATTTTGGTCAAATGCTTAATTCACAAGAACCAGAAGAAGTGAAAGTAGCAGAAGGTCTTGGCGTCTTCTTCCCGAACCAAGAAACAACGGGTACACATGTAAATATTAGTGGAGCTGGAGTTGTCAAAGGTTCGAAAAATGCGGATAACGCACTTAAATTACTTGAGTTCCTTACAGCAGAAGAGGCGCAAGGCGAGTTTGCTTCAGCGAATTTTGAATACCCTGTGAATGCAAATGTAGAACCTTCAGAACTTCTCAAATCATGGGGAGATTTTAAAGAACAAGATATACCCTTAACGACTCTCGGAGAAAACAACGCGAAAGCGATTATGATTTTTAACGAAGTCGGCTGGAAATAAAAGTCGAGCCCCCTTCCGTATATTCGGCTAGGGGGTTATTGCTGAAAAGGTAAAGGATGGGTTTTGTTATGAACAAGCATTTAGCGAATGTGAACGGGTGGACAATTGGTGCAGTACTTATCATCATCTTGCTTTTTCTACCAAATATGTCGATTGTAGTTGGCGTTTTTTCGCCAGCAAGTGATAATTGGGCGCATATTAAGGAATTCATGCTTCTTAACTATATAAAGTCGTCGCTCACACTCGTTCTCTTTACAGCGCTGTTCACAATTGTAATTGGGCTCAGTCTTGCTTGGCTCATTGCCCAATATCATTTTCCACTCAGGAACTTTATGAAATGGGCGCTTATTCTACCTTTATCAATTCCGCCATTCATTGGTGCTTATACATATCATGGCATCATTAATTACACGGGCGTTATTCAAAAGACACTTCGTAATCATTTTGAAATCACACCGAATCCTGCTTATTTTGACATTATGAATGTCCCAGGTGCGATTTTCATTTATACACTTTTTCTTTTTCCATACGTCTATATGATTACGAGAATTTTTCTTTCCCATCAAGCAGCATCTTTAATTGAAAGTGCACGAACACTTGGCAAGGGTCCTTGGGAAATTTTCTTCAAAATCGTACTGCCTATTTCCCGTGTGTCCATAATTGGTGGGGCAAGTCTGGTTGTATTGGAAGTGCTAAACGATTACGGAGTCGTAAAATATTTCGGAATTCAGACGTTTAGTACGGCTATTTTTCAAACATGGTTCGGACTTGGTGATTTAGAGTCATCCATTAAGCTAGCTGCTTCACTTATGGGGATTGTCATTGTCATTCTTATTATTGAACGTTTACTCCGAGGAGGTAAGCAGTACAGTTATTCGACAACAAAAGTGAGGCCACTACCGCTTGTTAAGCTGACAGGGAAGAAAGCGTTCTTTGCAACTTCTTATACGCTTGTCATTTTTAGCATCGCATTCCTGATTCCCATCCTCCAGTTGTGCAGCTGGGTTATACTGACATTTGGTAAGGTGCCCATGGGAGATGTATTGCTGTATACAAAAAACTCTGTAATCGTGGCAGGTCTAGGTGCTTCCCTCATTATTGTCTGTTCATTAATTGTCGGTAACTTTAGTCGGGTTGTGAATCATAAGTTTGCGAAAGTATTGCCGAAATTGACAGTTCTCGGCTATTCAATACCAGGAGTAGTTGTTGCTGTCGCTGTTATCACAACATTCATTGCGCTCGACCGGCTCCTCGCACCTGTCTATCAATTTTGGGGTCTGGATTCGGAGCTTGTGTTAAGTGTCAGCCTTTTCATGCTCATAAGCGCATATGTCATCCGCTTTTTTGCAATCGGTTATAATTCAATTGAAGCAGGTTTCGATAAAATCGGAACCGATTTCCGTGATGCATCGCGCATGCTTGGGGCGAAAAGCCTTCGGACATTTTTCAAGGTAGACGTTCCGATGATGAAGGGTGCAATTATTAGTGGATTTATCCTCGTGTTTATAGATATACTGAAAGAGATTCCGTTAACGCTAATTTTGCGACCGTTTAACTATGATACACTCGCCACAAAGGCGTTCCAATATGCAAGTGATGAAAAGATTATGGAAGCATCTCAAGCTTCATTACTGATTGTCGGTGTGAGCACAATTGCGATCTTCGTTTTCCATAAGTTACTCAGAGAGGAGCCAGAATAATATGTTTATGGATATTAAAAATTTGCAGTTCTCTTATCCCAAATCTCCATTGAAAACAGTTGATAATTTTTCCTTCACAGTGGAAAAAGGGGAAGTTATTTCAATACTTGGACGCAGTGGAAGTGGGAAAAGTACTCTCTTACGATTAATTGCAGGCCTTGAAATGCCAGTAGGGGGTTCACTAACCCTGAACGGTAAGAAAATGTTTTGTAATCAAACTTTCCTGCAACCGGAAAAACGGGGAATTGGTATGGTGTTTCAGGATTATGCACTTTTCCCGCATATGAGTGTTGAAGAGAATATATTATTCGGTCTCTCAAAAATGAGTCGGAAAGACAAGAAGAAACGAGTGCAAGAAGTACTTGAGCTAGTTGAATTGATTGGATTTGAAAAACGATACCCACATCAATTAAGTGGCGGTCAGCAGCAACGGGTTGCACTTGCACGAGCAATGGCTCCGGAACCAGAACTAATTCTTCTTGATGAGCCATTTAGTAACCTGGATACAGATTTACAGGTGAAAATACGTGGTGATCTTCGACGGATTTTAAAGAAAGCAAAAACCACTGCTATATTTGTTACACATAATGAAAATGATGCTCATGCACTTGCAGACCGCATTGTGAAAATTAAAGACGGTAAGATTGACAAAATTGGACGCCCATGCGATTTATTGGGCGTTTCACCTACAGAAATTCCTGGTATGGTTGAAATTACTTACGATGAGCTTGTCGGTGTTCGGTAAAGTGAAACTTTAATCAGTGGGGGCTTCATTTCCACTGATTGTTAGTTGAACCATCGGGCTTTTACGGGCAGTTAATCCAAAATTTCTGCCCCTCGGATTCAGCTTGTTTTTGTACTGGGATTGTACTGCCCGTTAATGCAGGATAAAATGAACTTGCATTTAATACGTAATCAAAGTATACTCAATTTTAATTAACTGAAATGCTTAGAAGAGGACAATAATCGAAATATCGAACTATAGAGAACGGGGCCATTGGCTGGAAGCCCTGAAGGATAGATATACGATTTACCACCTTGGAGCAGCGATGGCGAACATTTTTAAGTAGCTATCGACGGTACCGGCCCGTTAGCCGACGTCAAGCTTCATCTTTCCGATGCTTTTTTTGTCGTATCGGTTTGAAGAAACAAGGGTGGAACCGCGAGCTAAAGCTTCGTCCCTTTCCAGGGATGGGGCTTTTTTTATTCCCAAAAATAATAAATAGGAGTGTTACCAATGGCAGATATGATTAAATTACAATTTCCAGATGGCGCAGTAAAGGAGTTCCCGCAGGGGACAACAACGGAGGACGTAGCCGCATCCATCAGCCCAGGACTTCGCAAAAGTGCATTAGCAGGTAAAGTAGGGGACAAACTAGTTGATTTGAAAACACCACTGACTGAAGGTGGCGACTTTGGAATCATTACACCTCAATCAGCTGAAGCTCTAGAGATTTTACGTCATAGTTCGGCGCATCTTTTGGCGCAAGCGGTAAAACGTAAATTCCCAGATGCGAAATTGGGCATTGGACCTGTTATTTCTAGCGGTTTCTATTACGATATCGATTCACCAACACCGATTACAGCGGAAGATTTACCTGAACTTGAAAAAGAAATGCGAAAAATTATTGCTGAAAATGTGGAAGTCATCCGTCACGATGTGTCACGCGAAGAGGCGGCAGAAATTTTCGAGAAAATCGACGATCAATACAAATTAGAGTTGCTTGAAGCAATTCCATCAGGCGAGCAAGTATCCCTCTACGAACAAGGCGATTTCATCGACCTATGCCGTGGGGTTCACGTGCCATCGACTGGGAAATTAAAAGAAATCAAATTGCTTAGTATCGCAGGTGCTTATTGGCGCGGCGATT
This sequence comes from Sporosarcina sp. YIM B06819, assembly GCF_033485175.1. Lineage (NCBI taxonomy): Bacteria > Bacillati > Bacillota > Bacilli > Caryophanales > Caryophanaceae > Sporosarcina > Sporosarcina sp. YIM B06819. The sequence goes on from NZ_JAWLIQ010000001.1 coordinate 218,416, forward strand.
CTAATAACAAAATGCTGCAACGTATTTATGGTACAGCATTCTTCAAAAAAGAAGAGCTAAAAGAGCATCTACGTCTATTGGAAGAAGCGAAAGAACGTGACCACCGTAAAATCGGTAAAGAATTGAATTTGTTCATGAACTCGCAAAAAGTGGGCCAAGGCTTACCGATGTGGTTACCAAAAGGTGCAACAATCCGCCGCATTATCGAACGTTATATTGTCGATAAAGAACAGAAGCTTGGTTATGACCATGTATATACGCCTGTTCTTGGAAGCGTAGAATTGTATAAAACGTCAGGTCACTGGGATCACTATCAGGATGGCATGTTCCCTGTCATGAGCATGGACAACGAGGATCTTGTGTTGCGTCCGATGAACTGCCCTCACCATATGATGATTTACAAAAATGGCATTCATTCATATCGAAACCTGCCATTACGAATCGCGGAACTAGGAACGATGCACCGTTATGAAATGTCGGGTGCGCTATCAGGATTACAGCGTGTTCGTGGAATGACATTGAATGATGCACATATCTTTGTCCGTCCCGATCAAATTAAGGATGAGTTCAAACGCGTTGTGCAACTTGTCATTGACGTTTATAAAGATTTCAAGATTGAAGATTATTCATTCCGCGTGTCATACCGTGATCCGGCAGATACAGAAAAATACTTTGATGACGATGCGATGTGGAATCGTGCACAAACGATGTTAAAAGAAGCAATGGACGAAATGGGTCTGGATTATGTGGAAGCGGAAGGCGAAGCGGCATTCTACGGACCGAAATTGGACGTTCAAGTAAAAACGGCAATTGGTATGGAAGAAACTTTGTCAACTGTACAGTTGGACTTCTTGTTACCAGAACGTTTTGACTTAACATATGTCGGTGAAGATGGTAAACAACATCGTCCGGTCGTTATTCACCGTGGTGTCGTGTCCACAATGGAACGCTTTGTTGCATTCCTAATTGAAGAATACAAAGGCGCATTCCCGACTTGGTTGGCGCCTGTTCAAGTAGAAGTAATTCCGGTATCCCCAGATGCGCATTTCGATTATGCAGATGGCGTACGTGAAAAACTAGTGGCATCTGGCTTCCGCGTGGATATTGATAGCCGTGAAGAAAAAATTGGTTACAAAATCCGTGAAGCACAAATGCAGAAAGTACCTTACATGCTCGTCCTTGGTGATAAAGAAGTAGAAACAGGTGAAGTAAACGTACGTAAATACGGTGAGCAGAAATCAGAAAGCATGCCGTTTGATGAATTTATTACTAGATTGCAAGAAGAAGTAACTACAATCTAATTAAAATCGTTGACACAGAAAACATCCCGTGTTAAAGTAATTAAGGTTAGTAATGACTGAATACAGTTTGTGGTATAAGAAGAGGCTACCCGCTTCTCACCTGTTTGACGCCTAGACGTTGTTGACAGGTCAACACATGAGTGAACGTGCCGTGCATTTTGATGCACGTACACATACGCGGGTAGACAAATCTAATTTGTCTACCTTTTTTTATTGGATGGACCTGTGGGAACGACTTAATTGGTCGATATACCCAAACCATGTATTCGCGAGATAACATCCGGAGGTGGATTACTATTAGCAAAGACATGTACGTAAATGAGGGCATTCGTGCCCGCGAGCTGCGAATTATCGATCATAACGGCGATCAGCTCGGAATCAAAACCCGTACCGAGGCACTAGAAATCGCCGCTCGTGCGAATTTGGATCTTGTCCTTGTCGCTCCACAAGCGAAACCCCCAGTAGCTCGTATCATGGACTATGGGAAGTTCAAATTTGAGCAACAGAAAAAGGACCGCGAAGTACGTAAAAATCAGAAGATTATCCTACTTAAAGAAGTTCGGTTAAGCCCGACAATCGATGAGCACGATTTTCAAACGAAACTACGTAACGCGATCAAATTCCTTGAAAAAGGCGACAAAGTAAAATGCTCTATCCGTTTCCGCGGACGTGCGATTACGCACAAGGAAATCGGTCAGCGCGTCCTTGACCGCTTCGCTGAAGCGTGTAAAGATGTATCTACGGTTGAACAACGACCGAAGATGGAAGGTCGCAGCATGTTCTTAGTGCTCGCACCAACTGCTGAGAAACAGTAACAACGAAAGATTTAGGAGGAACAGAACATGCCAAAAATGAAAACTCACCGCGGCTCAGCGAAACGTTTCAAAAAAACCGGTTCTGGTAAATTGAAACGCGGCCGTGCTTACACAAGTCACCTTTTTGCAAACAAATCGACAAAAGCAAAACGCCACCTGCGTAAAGCTTCACTCGTATCTTCAGGAGACTACAAACGTATCCGTGAAATGCTCACATACGTAAAATAATTCAAACCATAATCGGACAGAAAAGCAGGAGGTAATGAACTATGCCACGCGTAAAAGGTGGAACAGTGACGCGCAAGCGTCGTAATCGAGTATTGAAATTAGCAAAAGGTTATTACGGTTCAAAACATAGACTTTACAAGGTAGCAAACCAACAAGTGATGAAATCACTTAACTATGCATACCGTGACCGTCGTCAAAAGAAACGTGAATTCCGTAAACTATGGATTACACGTATCAACGCGGCTGCACGTATCAATGGTCTTTCATACAGCACATTGATGCACGGCTTGAAAGTAGCTGGTATTGATGTTAACCGTAAAATGCTTGCTGATCTTGCAGTAACTGACGCACAAGCGTTTGCACAACTTGCAGATGCAGCTAAAAAATCAATCGCAAAATAACAGTACTACAAGAAGCCGCCACGAGAACCGGAGTTAATCCGGCCTCGGGGCGGTTTTTGATTATCTGCGCGTTCCAGTGAACAAATAGTGTAAAATGGAGCAAGACAGAAGGAGGGGAAATGAGTGGAATCAGTAGCAATGAGTTGGATTATTTTTATGTCCATTTGGGCATTTGCGGCAATGGGCTTTGATAAACGACAGGCAAAAAAAAGAGGGCGCAGAGTGCCGGAAAAAAATTTATGGCTATTGGCCTTTGTTGGAGGAGGTATAGGTGCTTATCTCGGCATGCAAATGTTTCGGCATAAGACGAAGCATACATCATTCCGTATCGGCTTTCTCCTTTTAGCAATGGTCTACGTAACGGGTATTCTGTATCTGTTAGGTGTCCGGATGCCAGCTGTTTTTGAGGTATAAGAAAAAGCCCGTCAACTAAACGGGCTTTCATCAAGAATTCATCAATTGCTCAATTGGATTTTTCCAACTGATATCAGCTTGAGGGTAGTTAGATAGAATTTCTGATTTTAGGAAATGAAAATCATCTTTCGTGAATCCTTGAAGTTTTGCTTCGTCTTTTACCCAGATAAAAATGGAAACGACATCAAAAGAATCCTCAGTTGTTCCTAAATATTTTTCACCTTCAAATAGAGCACCCTTATACGTGATGAAGAAGTTTTTTCGGACATTTTTTACATCATCATAAAAATAAAATTGCTGTTGCTCATAGGCTTCATCCAATTTGCGCTTAGGATCCGTCAAATAACGAATACCGCGGTAAAATAAGTAGACAACGAAAGCGATGATGACAAAACGGATCAGCAACGCCATAACAGATCCCCCTTCACTTTATACGTAGTACTCTCTTATACGGATGAAATGGGAATTGGTTTCACTATTATTACATTTTTCGGAGGTTTTTTTATGCAATTGACAAAATTATTTTCTATGCAGCGACAACTGGATTCATTTATTCAAAATAATCGGCAACAGCAGACCGATGTTTTTCAAGAAAAAGGGTTGGCACTTCTTATAGAACTAGCAGAATTGGCGAATGAGACACGTTGTTTCAAATTTTGGAGCACGAAAGGCCCGTCGGCTGATGCTGTTATTCTGGAGGAGTACGTGGATTCCATTCACTTTCTCCTGTCTCTAGGTATTGAAAAGGATCTTCATTCGCTAGAAAATTGGCCTATAGGTGAAATTGAAGGAGAATTGACGCAGTTATTCTTGAAAACAACGGCTGCTATTCACCGTTTTTTAGAGGAACTAACAATGGATTCCTATGAGCAAGTGTGGGTCTATTATGGTGCCATTGCGAATAAGTTAGGATTTACAAATGAAGACATTATACAGGCCTATATAGCGAAAAATGAAGAAAATTATAAACGGCAGAAAACAGGCTATTAAAAAGTTTTATAGAAAAATCAAAAAATTGATTGACAGAATCCTCTTAATAAAAAATAATAGAGATAGTAAGTGGAATATTAGGGAGGCGTCAATATGAACGAATGGAACAAAGAAGACTTTGGGGTGCGCTTAAAAACATTGAGGGAGCAACGTGGATTATCCATGATGGCATTTGGGACGGCTATCGGGACATCGGCAAGTCGTATTAAAGATTGGGAAAAAGGAAAGAATGCCCCATCTGCTGCTTGGATTGCAAAAATATCGGAACGATTCAATGTTTCGACTGATGAGCTAATCCTTGGTAATGCGAAAATATCAAAAGCATTTAAAAACTCTGGTTCTCCAAATGTCGATCTACTGTATGATAAGCTACGCGAAACGATTGCGGATGAGCTAGAAGTGGATGAAGAGTCAGATCAGACTGCTGAATTGTACGCTCAACTGGATGCTATTAATAAGGAACAATATAGAAGTGGCAAGGGAAGAAGACGTGCGGAGCGAGAATTGCTTGCAATCCTAACTGAACTTCCAAAGAAAGAAGTGCTTGAGCTGTTGGAGCTTGCTAAAGTGAAAAAACGCTGGTTGTAATGGCGCCTACTAGTAAACTGAAAAAGAAGAGGAGACCTATATGGTTACGAATCATAGTAATTGTAGGCCTTCTTACTTTAATGACGTATTGGGGCAATACAACAGTCGGCGTGACGACATACGATATCATTTCCGATAAACTTCCCGCTGATTTCGACCACTATAAAATCATTCAGTTATCGGATTTGCATGATGCGGAATTCGGTGACCATCATGAACAAGTTGTCAATAAAGTGACAATGCTTGCACCAAATGCGATTTTCATCACAGGTGATTTTATTGACAGTAATCGTTACAATCTTGAACAAAGTTTAGTCTTAGTTGAAGAGCTTCAATCGGTTGCGCCGATGTATTATGTTACGGGTAATCATGAAATTGCAACGAATGATACGGAGCGCATCAAAGGTGCACTAGAGAATTTGGGTGTGAAGGTTTTATCGGATGAAGCTGAAATCATTACATCGAGTGAGGGGAATGCCATCGCGATTGGTGGAATCGAAGATCCGATGTCCAGTTCCTTGGACGACAATGAAGCGGTCGAGGCTTCGATTCGTCAAGCATTTGAACAAGTCCCAGATGAAGTATTTAAACTATTGTTGTCGCATAGACCGGAACAATTTGAGGTTTATGCTGAGCGAGGCATCGACGTGACATTCAGCGGTCATGCCCATGGAGGTCAATTTCGCATTCCGGGACTTGGTGGACTTGTCGCACCAGGGCAAGGCTGGTTTCCAGTATATACATCAGGAGTACATGACAACAATGGCAGTCGTATGATTGTCAGCCGGGGGCTTGGGAATAGTATTATTCCAATCAGAATTTTTAATCAACCCGAGATTGTTGTCGTCACATTAAGAAAAGAAAATCGATAATAATAAACGCAAAGAGCATAATGCTGTTTGCGTTTTATTATTGTATGAATAATTGGGAAAACTATGAAAGTGCTAGCGCTTTCATGTTATGATGGAAGTAAATGAAATGGTAGGGAAGGATGATCACTGTGAAAGCGCTTGTCCATGAAGCAGGGAAATTGAAAATTAGTGAAATGAAGGAGCCGGTCGCGGGAGTTGGTGAGGTTGTCGTCGCAATACGAGCAGCAGGTTTGAACCGTCGTGATTTGTACATACCTGCTCGTAGAGGGAATGCAACTGAAGCTTTGACGTTAGGTTCTGACGGGGCAGGTGTGATTGAGTCGTTAGGTGAACGGGTGACTACATTTAATGTAGGGGATGAAGTCATTATCAATCCCGCGCTTCGGTGGTATGACAATAGTGATGCACCACCAGCTGACTTTGATATATTAGGAATGCCTGATCATGGAACATTCGCAGAGAAAATTGTTTTATCAGCGGAGCAAATCGAAAGGAAGCCGACTCACTTAACCTGGGAAGAGGCAGCAGTACTATCCCTAGCAGGAGTGACGGGCTATCGTGCTTTATTTACAAAAGGGGGTTTGCGGGCTGGCGATACGGTTTTCATCCCGGGTGCGGGGAGTGGTGTTGCGACATATCTCATTGCATTTGCTAAAAATAGTGGAGCACGCGTGATTGTTACATCGCGTAGCGAAGAAAAGAGGAAGCAGGCCCTTGCACTTGGAGCGGATATTGCGCTTGATACAGCGGGTGATTGGCAACAGCAATTAGCGGGCGAAACGATTGACTTGGTTATTGAAAGTGTCGGGCGAGCAACATTCAATCGTTCGTTAAGTGTGTTGAAAAAAGGTGGGCGCATCGTTGTGTTTGGGGCTACAACAGACGATGTAGTCGACTTGGATTTAAGGGCATTTTTCTATGGTCAATACCAACTATTTGGCTCAACGATGGGGAGCCGAGAAGAGCTACGTGACATGCTGGCACATATTGAAAAGTATGGGACGCGTCCAGTCATTGATGCTGTGTTTAACTTGGATGATGCGTTGTCGGCATTTGACTATATTGAAGATAGTAAGCATTTTGGAAAAGTGGCGCTGCGACTATAAAGGAATGACTATGGTGATACAATTGACTGAAATCTTCATGCAAATGTCAGAAATAAAGGCCTATTACAAAACATGAATGCGCTATACTGTAAATAAAGAAGGGTGGAGTTTGTTATGACAGAAGAGGTTATTCCATTGACGGATTTAGAAATCGCATCAAAAGCGGTAATGAAGCCAATTTGGGAAATTGCTGAAAAAGCAGGCATCCCAGAAGAAGCGGTTGAGCCATATGGTAGGTATAAAGCAAAAATTGATGTAACCAAGCTAGCTGGAACAAGTAAGAATGGAAAAGTGGTGCTCGTTACCGCGATTAGTCCAACACCGGCTGGTGAAGGCAAGTCGACTGTTACGGTTGGATTGGCAGATGCACTTTCTAGATTAGGAGAAAAGACGATGATTGCCTTACGGGAGCCTTCTCTTGGTCCAGTCATGGGCATGAAGGGTGGCGCAACGGGCGGTGGTTATGCACAGGTGTTGCCGATGGAAGAAATCAATTTGCATTTCAACGGAGATATTCATGCCATTACAACAGCGAATAATGCATTGAGTGCCATGATTGATAACCATCTTCACCATGGTAATATTTTGCGAATTGATCCACGAAGAATTACATGGAAACGTGTGCTGGATATGAATGATCGTGCACTGCGTCATGTGACTGTCGGACTTGGTGGGCCAACGCAAGGTGTTCCAAGAGAAGATGGCTTTGACATTACAGTAGCCTCTGAAATTATGGCGATATTTTGCCTAGCAACGAGTCTAACAGACTTGAAAGAACGGATTGCTCGGATTGTCATCGGCTATACATATGACAAGGAAGCGGTTACGGTTCGTGATCTTGGCGTGCAAGGTGCACTAACTCTGCTGTTGAAAGAAGCATTTAAACCTAATTTAGTTCAGACCATTGAAGGGACTCCAGCGTTGATTCACGGTGGTCCATTTGCGAATATTGCACATGGTTGCAACTCGTTGATGGCGACAAATACAGCGCGTAAACTAGCAGATGTTGTTGTTACCGAAGCAGGGTTCGGAGCAGATTTAGGTGCCGAGAAATTTATGAATATTAAAGCACGGCAAGGAAATTTCGCACCTGATGCAGTTGTCATTGTCGCGACAGTGCGTGCGTTAAAAATGCATGGTGGAGTGCCAAAAAATCAGCTTAAAGAACACAATACCCAGGCAGTAAAAGACGGCATGAAAAACTTGGCAAAACATATTGATACGGTACATGCTTTTGGCGTAAAGCCTGTGGTGGCGCTTAATCACTTCATTACGGATTCGCCTGATGAACATAAAGTCGTTATGGAATGGTGTGCAGCAAACAATATCCGTGTGGCATTGACGGATGTATGGGAGCATGGAGGACAAGGTGGATTGGCATTAGCACAAGAAGTTATTAGTCTGTTAAACGAACCAAACAACTTTGCCCCGCTCTATCATGTAGAACAATCCGTACATGATAAGATTGTAACAATTGTTCAAAAAGTATACGGTGGGCAAGGCATTATCCTAACAGATAAGGCGTTGAAAAATCTTCAGGATATCGAAAAGAATGGTTGGGATGTGTTGCCAATTTGTATGGCGAAAACCCAATATTCATTTTCAGATAATCCGACAGTACTTGGTCGTCCCGAAGAATTTACAATTACGATTCGAGAAGTTATCCCGAAACTAGGAGCTGGATTCCTCGTTTGCTTAACAGGAGATATAATGACGATGCCAGGATTACCAAAAACTCCAGCCGCGCTTGCCATGGATATAGACGCTGAAGGCAATGCTGTTGGTTTAATGTAAAATGATTGCAATAGAAGAGAGGAAAAAAAGACTATCATCGGGTAGTCTTTTTTTATTAATAATGAACGAATTATGAAAATTACATATTTATGTGCTTTTTATCACAGCAATAAGTTATAATATATGTAGTTAATAGGTACTGAAATAATGTAAATGGAAGGGGAAAGGATTGGGTGAATAGACATTTTAGAATTCAGCTGACAATGGTTCTCATCGCCTTTTCTCTAGTTCTCTCTTTAATGATTACTTGGTTTGATTATGGCAAGCTGAAAGAACGCGTGTTGATTGGACATGAAACGAAGATTGGGATGGCAGAAAGTAAAGTCGTTGACTCGCTGACTACGATTGATAATGTTTACAACTTAATGGACTATCAAATGGCTGATGAAATGGAAATCTTCTCCAACGAATTACTTGCGAAGTATGAAGAGCAGCCTGATTTTGATAAATGGGATTTCCAAGAACTGAAAGAGCGTATGGGTATGGAGATTTTTATAATTGATGAAAATAATAGAGTTATCAATAGTAGTATGGATAAAGATATTGGATTAGACTTTCAAAAATGTTGTACGGGTCTTGCGAAGCTATTAACTGAAAGAAGGACAGGTACTGCCTTTACGCATGACGGAATGGACTTGCAACAAAGAACAGGTGAAATAAAAAAATTTAGCTATATGCCAACGCCAGACCATAAATATATTATTGAGCTGAGCTTACCGCTTGAAGACAAAGAAATTTTTCAACAATTTAATTTTATGAAAACAATTGCTTTTTTGGAAGAGAAATATGATGAAATTAACTCCATACGTGTCTATAATTCGGCAGGACGTCAACTTGGAGTTAAGGAAGTACGAAAGGTATTACCTGCCATGCGCTCGGTCATTCGGGAGACGTTAAGTACTGAAGAGCCGCAAGAACGTAGTGATGGGAATATTACGTATCGTTATATTCCTTACTTTGCTGATGATCCACGTGGCTTATCGACGAGGCGTGTTGTTGAAATAGTCTATAATAATGGAGAATTAGCGGGTCTGCTGGGTATCTATCGCAATGAATTTATTTTACAATTATTTATCATAATTGTTGCATCCGTAGGTCTTTCCTTCATCATTGCACGTCTTGTTGCAAAACCAATCTATCTTGCGTTTCATGATAGTTTGACAGGGCTGAAAAATAGGGCAGCATTTGACGAGGAAATTAAAAGAAGATTAGCGAAGAAACAGGGTAGTGTGGCTTTGATGATGATTGATATTGATAACTTTAAAACAGTGAATGATACGCTCGGACATGGAGAAGGGGATCGTATTTTGAAGCTGGCCGCAACAACAATTCAAGATATCGTAGGGCCAAGTCATGTGATTGCAAGGGTAGGGGGCGATGAATTTGTCGTCGTCTTATCAAAAATAAAAGAGCGTGATTTGAAACAGCTTGCTGAGAAAATGGTGGACAAACTCAAAGAAGAGCTGCTGGCACAGCGTCAACTTGAAAATATGAATGTATCAATCAGTATGGGAATTGCTTATGCAACGATGCATGATGAGGCGGATACGCTGTACGAAAAAGCTGATTATGCGTTATATAAATCGAAAGAAAATGGTAAAAATCAATTTAACTTTTACACAGTGGCATGATATAGATATAGAAAGAGGGCTATCCAAACTAACTGGATAGCCCTTCTTTTCTGTTTAAAGTGCCTTATCATCCACTGAATCAAGCCATGATTCGATAGTGCCAATGACAGATTCCACACAACCATCCTCAAATGGGGAAATTAGGTTTGCTTCAGCAACGAGTTTTGTAAATGATTTAGAACCGCCAAGTGTGCAGAGATGTAAATAGTCTTTCCAAGCAGCTTCGTGGTCTTCACGTGAACGTTTCCAAAATTGGAACGCGCAAATTTGTGCCAATGTGTAATCAATATAATAGAAGGGACTTGCATAAATATGCCCTTGACGTTGCCATGCTGCACCCGATTCCAAGTATTCGATGCCATCATAATCGCGCATTGGTAAATAGATCTGCTCAATTTCTTTCCAAGCGGCTTTACGCTCGGTTGGCGTCATTTGTGGGTTTTCATAGACAACATGTTGGAACTCATCGACAGCAACACCGTATGGTAAAAAGAGCAGTGCGTCGCTAAGATGTGAGAACTTATACTTATCTGTTTGTTCTTTGAAAAAGAGTTCCATCCAAGGCCAAGTGAAAAATTCCATACTCATGGAATGGATTTCAGCACCTTCATAGGTCGGCCACATATATTCCGGAATGCCAATGTTGCGACTAGAATACACTTGGAACGCGTGTCCTGCTTCATGCGTCAGTACATCAATGTCTCCAGAAGTACCATTGAAGTTGGAGAAGATGAACGGTGAATCGTAGTCATCGATGAATGTACAATAGCCACCCGCTTCTTTCCCTTTCTTCGCTTCAACGTCCAATAAATTTTTGTCCGTCATAAATTTGAAGAATGTATCTGTTTCAGGTGACAGTTCAGCATACATCTTTTTCCCGTTGTCAATGATCCATTCAGGAGAGCCTTGCGGCGTCGCATTGCCTGTTAAGAAATTAAGAGACTGGTCATGGTATTTCAATGAATCTACACCAATCCGCTCTGCTTGGCGTTCGTAGAGACGGTTAGCAAGGGGCACGATGAAATCCCGTACTTGATCGCGGAACTTTTTCACCATAACCGCATCATAGTCAATGCGATTCATACGTACATAGCCGAGTTCTACATAATTTTTATAGCCAAGTGTTGTTGCGATTTGGTGGCGAAGTGTAACGAGATCATCATAGATGCTATCGAATTGCTCTCCGTTATCTGCATAGAATTTTTGAGTGGCTTCCAATGCAGACTTGCGAATGGCACGGTCTGTCGATTCTGCATAAGGTCCCATTTGTGCAAGTGTTAATGTCTTGCCATCAAATTCGATTTGTGCGGAAGCTACGAGTTTAGAGTAGTCAGATGCCAATTTATTTTCCTTTTGGAGCAGCTCGACAATTTCGGGTGCAAATGATTTGATAGCATTATCCGCAAGCGCGAATAACTGACTGCCCCATTGTTCCTCAAGTTGTGCTCTAAAGGGTGTTGAGACAAGCTCCTTATAGTAAGCAGTTTCAAGCTCTTGGTATTGGGGCCCAATTTCATCGAAATAATCCCGTTCTTTTTGATAGAATTCGTCATTCGTATCAATGGAAGCACGAATATAGACCAAATTAGACTGAGTGGAATAGTTGCGACCGATAGCATTAATCTTTTCCATCACTTCGTTTTGTTGTTCAAAAGAGCCTGCGGAGCGGAATTCCTGAAGTAGAGCTTCGAATTCATTTTTTAACGTCGCCATTTCAGGTCTTGTGTATTGATAGTCTTCAAATTTTAACATACGATTTCCCCCTGAATGTTTACTAGTGAAATACTTCACTGTTTCTATTGTTCACGAAGTTCGGACATATTGCAAAAGAAAATTGCTAGAAATGGAAAATTATTTAGGGGAAAGAGTTCATTGCATCTTTTTTTCGTCGAATGGGTTATGATTGGAGTAGTGTGCAAAGTGTGCATTGTTATGTGAAAAATTGTAAGTGAGAGGTTGTTGCAACTATGGAAATTAACGAACATATTGTCGATAAAATGCTTGATCCAACTGGAATTATTGCTGGGGAACGTTATCAATTTCGATTATACCTAACTTTGGATGAAGAAGATGAGCTTTACGCTGAAGGCGGAACGGGCCTACGCGTCATTTTTGCAGTTGATGGAGACGAAGAGCGAATTGCATCGTATCACTTTTTTGAGCGAGCTTCTGAAAAAGTCCTTGATTTTGAATTAGAGGATGATGAAAAAGAAATCGTTCTGGCGTTTTGTAAAGCGAACAAAGGAGAATAAGCAAGTTAAGCCTGTACATTAAATTGTGCAGGTTTTTCTCTACTTGGCCTTATTAATGTAAAACATATTATGTGTTTTTTTTAGCGAATTAGTAGATAATGAGTAAAGTGGATGCAGAGGGCTTTGTTTTTCATCCAGACTCCGGGCGCCAGACGTTCGGGTAACTCATCGAGACGAAAAAGAAAAACTATAACAGGAGTGTTTGCAGATGAATAACGAAATCGTCGATATTACAATCATCGGGGGAGGACCAACCGGGCTTTTCTCTTCATTTTACGCGGGAATGCGAGAGATGTCTGTTAAGATTATTGACAGCTTGCCACAACTTGGCGGTCAGTTGATAGAACTATACCCTGATAAATATATATATGATGTTGGTGGATTCCCGAAAATCCTTGCGAAGGATTTCGTTGCAAATCTAGTGACACAAGCACATTATGCCAAGCCAGAAATTGTTTTAGGCGAAACGGCTTTATCGGTTACACGTGATGGTGATCACTTCATCCTTCAAACAGATAAAGGTGTTCACTTGACGCGTACTATATTATTAACAGCTGGAATTGGTGCGTTCCAACCACGGAAAATTGGCTTGAAGGAAGAAGTCGATTACGAAGGAACAACACTGCATTACGGCATTAAAGATTTGTCGATTTTCAAAGATCAAAACGTTGTCGTTTGTGGCGGCGGAGACTCAGCAGTAGATTGGTCACTTATGCTTGAGGATATAGCGGCAAACGTGACACTTGTTCACCGTCGTGAACGTTTCACAGCGCATGAAACAAGCGTCAATCAGCTAATGGAATCCAAAGTGAATGTCAAAACATCACGTGCGATCAAAGCGATAGAAGGCGAAGCAGGAGCGATTAGCGGCGTTGTACTTGCTGATAAAGAAGGCGTGGAAGAACGATTAGCTGTCGATCACTTGATTGTCAATTATGGAAATATCTCATCACTTGGACCATTGAAAGAATGGGGTCTTGAGATGGATCGCAACTCTATTTTAGTCAATACACGCATGGAGACGAATATTGAAGGCATTTACGCAGCTGGCGATATTACGAACTATGATGGCAAGGTGAAGTTAATTGCTGTTGGATTAGGTGAGGCGCCGATTGCTGTCAACCATGCGAAATCACATATTGATCCTAAAGCAAGAGTACAGCCGCTTCATAGTACGAGTGTGTTTAGCTGAATAGATTAATTGAAAAAAAGCCGCAAAATTGCGGCTTTTTTGATTTATAATAGAAAAGAAATGACCAAGATTAGCACTAACGGAACAAATAAGATGATGTAGCCAAGAGGCTGCCCAAAGTTGATGGTCCAACCGATACCAAATCTTTTTTCCACGAAAATGGATGGGTCGTTTTTATTGACGTAAATGGCACCAAACTTCCAATATTGGTCATCGTCAACATCCGTGATGCCGGGTGTGGCTTCATCCTCAAATGCAACTGCTATGCGTGAACCACTTTGGCCAACTTTGAAGGCATAGACGGCTGTCCCGATAAGGATTAGTAATAGAAAACCGAGTGGCATGATGAGCATAAGCGCAGTGTTGCCAATACCTTCGTGAATCGTTGATAAGTGCAGAAAACTCATAAGAATTGTCGAGAGTACAGTTGTCATAAATAAAAACCAACTGCTATATTTTCGGAAGGACAGCTGTTGAACTTGGGAACTTTTACTTTTAGCGGCATTCAATTTAATGCCTGACCGTTTTATTAACGCATTGAATCCAAGTAACATCCCTTGCATGATTAATTGAATAAGTAAAAGGGCAATAACAGAAAATGGTGTTTTAGGGCTGAAAGCATCCGGTTGCCCATTAGGTCCCCAGTGCGTCGGAATCATATCGGGCATATTGCCGTATTGCGATGCGGTATAGGCGATCAGACCAATTGTGATCGCCATTGGTAAGGCATAGATAGACGATGGAAGCATTTCATCTTTCGTACGAATGGCTAAGTCGACAATTCGTATTTGCTTCAAGTCGGCACCCCAGTTATGAGCGCGTTTTAACTGGGTCGTTTTCGCGTGGAAATATAAATAAAGAGCCATGGTGAGAAAAAGAATACCAAATTGAATCGCTAATCCTATCAAGACAATTTGTTCTTCAGTAACGGTGTTGCTGTTGGCCCAAAATGCAAAACCGAAGAGCGAGATAAGTCCGATGCTACTGATGATTGCTGAATACATTTTTCTATAAGACGCAACAACCATATTATCCGTATAGCCTTCTGGAATAGTGACACCGAAAGCGATTGTCCGTCTTAGTAAAAATGGAATGGCAGACTCCATAACGACAATGAAGCCGAAAATAATCAAAAAAATGGTGATCGTCATTTTTTATTCCCCCTTGATGTCTGCGAAGATAGATGATGCAAGTGTTACAAGATCCTCTTTTCCCATCCCAAGCACGATTGCTTCAGCAAGTATGGGTTTCAATTCTTCTACAATTCTTGCGCGATGACTGTCCTGGATCCCAGCTTGGACAGGCGGATTAATAATCGCTCCTGATTTCGGCACAATTGCAATAATGCCTTTCTTTTCTAGCGTATGATAGGCTTTGTTAACCGTATGCATATTCATGCCAAGATCCGCTGCTAGCGAGCGGACGGAAGGCAAAGCATCCCCGCCGCTAAGTTCCCCCCGTGCAATCAATTCAATTAGCTGATTGGCTAATTGTGTATAAATCGGAATATCCGAAGAAGGCTCAATTTGAATAAACATGGTGACATCTCCTAACTGTTCTAATATTAGTATAACAAAATACGGGGCATTCCTCAAGGAAAAAAATCCCCTGAACAATTACTGTTCAAGGGACCTGATTATTATTCCATCTCTGAAACTGTCACAAATACATAGCCTTCACTCTGTAAATAAGCAAGAATAGCGTCAAGGCCATCAGCTGTTGCTTGGTGGATATCATGCATGAGAATGATACTACCATCCTTAGTTTTTTCTTTGACATTTGCTAACAGTTGATTTGGATCGCGGTGTTTCCAATCTAGTGTATCGACATCCCATAAGACGACAGGTAAGTTTGTTTGGCTGCGAACCGTTTGATTAATAGCACCATACGGCGGTCTGAAAGCTGTTGCTTTCGTTCCAGTTACCGTTTCGATAATGGATGACGTTCGATTAATTTCATTGCGTACTTTTTCTACTTCTGCTTTGGTCAAATCAGGGTGATTCCATGTATGGTTGCCCAGTTCATGACCTGCATCTTTGACATTTTTAGCGATATCCGGGTAATATTCAACTCGGCTACCAAGCATGAAAAATGTTGCTTTTGCATCGAACTTTTCTAATGTCTCAAGTATTTGCATCGTAACTTTCGGGTCTGGTCCATCATCAAATGTTAGCGCAACTTTTTTTACATCTGCATCCTCGGGAGCATCAGGTATTGTTGTTCCTTCAGAATCTTGCTCGATGCTATCTGACTCTTCCTTATCAATAGGTTGCTCGGGGGTTACGTTATCATTAGGATTTTCAATTACTTGATCCTCGTCTTGCTCCTGATTAGGTATCTCGACTTTTAACTTGAATTCATCCGCTAGCAAGTCGTTGATATCATGAAGTGCAATTGCCACAACTGGGGGTCCTACGGCTCCGGCAGCTAATTCATATTCATCGAAATAAAAGATGATAGAGTCATCCGTTAGAGCAAAATTAGAATAATTACTCCAAATAGGTTCTGTATTTATATGAAGCTCTTCCGGGAAAAGATAGTTTTTCAAAGCAACATCATTATACAGATGACCTCTTACTAAAGTGGCAACTGTCTCAAGTTGTTCCAAATCAGATCCAAAGACATCTTCAATTGAAATGATTTTTCCGGTTTCGGGATTCAAATGGAAGGAGCGGACTTCTGTCGAGCCATTCGCTCCACCGGTAGAACTATTATTGACGATAACAAATGAATAATTCCCGGAGTGATGGGACAACGTTTCAAAAGAAATATTCAATTCCCCCTTATAATGACTGGCTAGTTCACTGTTTTTTTCCATCTCTATCAAATAGTTTTGTTTGGCTTTTGAAATATAAGTGGAAATAGCATCGTTGAATGTATTATGTAAGCTTTGCGGATATTGAATGGCAAATGGAGAATAGGTATCATTGGATGTTTCTGTAATAATTTTGATGCCTGGATAATTAGAGTCAATCGTATCAATAAGGACAGAATCCGGATTGGCAGCTTGTGTTTTAGGGGGGGAAGCAGCTGCATTATTTTTATTGCCAAGGGAAAATAAATAAATGGCAGCAACGGTTAGCCCGATAATGGTAAATGAAAATGTAATGTCAATCCAGGTAGAACGGCGTTTGCGGTGTGTTTTTGTCATGCTGAGGGCTCCTTTATTGGTTGTAAAAAGTTAGACGGGCGAATCTAGTGGAAAGTTTCATAAAAATATAGAAAGATGTCGAATGGTAGTGATAAACATATTCTTTTAGTATACATGAAAGATAGTGCTAGACCAATGATAGAAACGAATTTGGAAGACACTTACTTTTCGATAGAGGAGAAACCATTTTAGTAGCTATTTTGCGGTATTGTGAATAACTTTTGACAATGACGATAGGAGTGGTTCGTATCAATGGAAATCCCTTTTGCACTTTGCGCTCATATGGTACAATAGCATCGTCTCGTATTGTGCATATACGGGCATCTTTTGTATGTTTACACTTAAAACCGATCCGGTTGTTGACTTATAACATGCAATTATAAAAAAACAAGGTGGTTGGAAAATTGGAAAAAAGTACTTATCGGGTTCTTCTGTATTACAAATACGTCCCTATCGAAGACCCAGAAACATTTGCGATGGAACATTTGAAGGATTGTAAAGAAATCGGACTAAAAGGTCGTATTTTAGTCGGTACTGAGGGTATCAATGGTACATGCTCAGGAACGATTGAACAGACGGATGCTTATATGGATCTTCTGAAAAAGGATGAGCGTTTTGCGGATATGGTTATCAAAATCGACGAGACAGATCGACATGCATTCAAGAAAATGCATGTGCGTGCACGTCAAGAAATTGTGAACCTTAGCCTTGAGGAAGATATTAATCCGAATGAGCTAACAGGTAAACGCTTGAGCCCAGAAGAGTGGTTCAAACAAATGCAAGAGGAAGATACCATCATCATTGATGCACGCAATGATTATGAGTTCGATTTAGGTCATTTCCGCGGTGCAGTTCGTCCGGATATTGAGAACTTCCGCGATTTACCAGAGTGGATTCGTGATAACAAGGAGCAATTTGAAGGGAAGAAAATCCTGACATATTGCACGGGTGGTATTCGTTGTGAGAAATTCTCGGGATGGCTTGTACGTGAAGGTTTCGAGGACGTATCCCAATTACACGGCGGAATTGCGACATACGGCAAAGACCCTGTGGCAAAAGGTCAGCTTTGGGATGGACAAATGTACGTATTTGACGAGCGCATTGCTGTGCCTATCAATCAAGTCGAGCAAGTCATTGTTGGACGTGATCATTTTGACGGGACGCCATGTGAGCGCTATGTAAACTGTGCGAACCCAGAATGTAATGCGAAAATCATTTCTTCTGAAGAAAATGAGCATTTGTATATGCGCAGTTGTTCAGATGAATGCCGTACGCATCCGCGCAATCGCTATTTCGTGGAGCATAATATGACGGTTGAAGAGTATGACGAACGTCTTAAAGCAATTGAAAAGCGTAAAAACGCAACGCACGTATTGTAACTAAAAAAGGTTGCCTGGACATTTTAATGTTTAGGCGACCTTTTTTATATTTCAATTTCTTTACGTCTACTAGAAAGAGGAATTCTTAGTTCTTCTCGGTATTTACTAATCGTCCATCAAGAAATCGTAATGCCTTCATCCGTTTTAAAATAATCAGCTATTTATTGATCGGAATACGGTTTGAATTTATTTTTTTGAGCCACAAAGCTTTGTAGCAGCAAGCATTCTGCTAAATAGCGAGCACCAATTTCAGTAGGTACCACTGTTTGTAACAGATGAATCCCTTCGTTAATTTGCTGTTCATTGAGCCTTGTAAGTCGAATATATATATTATTGCATTAGAGAGATTGTATGGTGACAAGGAAAAAGAATAGTCTGATAAAAGTGGTGCTTCCTGTTTACTATTCAATTCCAATAGTTTAGTATGAATCCAAATCCTGCTTACTTATTTATGAAAGCGTATACATTGTTTTGGGAAGATGAAGTATTCTTGGGTCGAAAATCAATTGTGGGGGAGTGGGACAATGGATATCAAAGGTAAGGTCGCAATTGTGACGGGTGGAGCTTCCGGATTAGGGCTAGGAACAGTGAGAGGTCTAGTAAGTAAGGGGGCGAAGGTCGTCATATTCGACTTAAATGAAGAGGCCGCCATTGAAATCTGTTTAGAACTAGGGGCAAATGTTGATTTTGCACGTGTCGATGTGACAAGTGAAAAGTCTGTTGAGGCGGGTATTCAAAAAGTGTTGGAAACGTTTGGTGCGATTCACATATGTGTAAATTGTGCCGGTGTGGCTCCACCGCAAAAAGTCGTCGGCCGAACGGGTGCAATGCCTCTAGCAAACTTTAAAAAAGTATTGGATGTTAACCTAAATGGTACGTTCAATGTCCTCCGATTAGCGGCAGCTGAAATGACGAAAAATGAACCTTTAACAGAGGATGGTGAACGGGGAATTATCATTAATACCGCATCGATTGCTGCATTTGATGGGCAGATGGGGCAAGCCGCTTATGCTGCTAGTAAAGCGGGTGTCACGGGGATGACGTTGCCCATTGCACGCGATTTGTCATCCTATGGCATTCGCATTAATACAATAGCACCGGGATTATTTCGTACACCGATGGCTGCGGGACTGGCTAAACCTGTTATAGAGAAATTAGAAAGTATGGTTGAGTTTCCAAAACGCTTAGGTATTCCGGCTGAATATGCCTCCTTAGCCATATTCATGATGGAAAATGGCTACATCAATGGAGAAGTCATTCGTTTGGATGCCGGCATTCGTATGTCGCCGCGATAAAAACTATAGTAAAGAGGGAGTGGGATGGTCATGATAGAAGTAGTAATTGTAGAAGGGGTTCGCACAGCAGTAGGGCGGAGAAAAGGAACGTTTGCAGGCTATCGACCGGATGAATTAGCAGCAGTTGTACTCGATGAGCTCGTACAACGTGCTGGAGTTTCGAAGGATGAAGTGGAGGATGTCATTTTAGGCTGTGTGACACAAACGGGAGAGCAGGCGAGTAATGTTGCCAGAACGGCTTTACTCATTGCAGGGTTTCCGATCGAAGTGCCGGGTGTCACGATTGATCGCCAATGTGGCTCCAGCCAACAAGCGGTTCATTTTGCTGCGCAAGCCATCGCTTCCGGCGATATGGATATTGTCATTGCAGGCGGCGTCGAAAATATGACACGCGTGCCGATGATGTCCAATATAGGCGCTATTAAACCAAGTGTCAAACTGACGGACAAATACGAAATTATTAACCAAGGTTTATCGTCAGAACGAATGGTTAAAAAATGGGGGTTGACGCGTGAGGCGTTGGATCGTTATTCAGTCGACAGCCACAGCAAAGCAATAGCGGCGATTGAAAAAGGCTATTTCCAGGCTGAAATCGTCCCGGTTGATGTTACTCAGGAAGATGGCACGATTATTCGTTTTGCTGTCGATGAAGGACCGCGACCTGGCACGACAATGGAAGTACTTGGTGATTTGAAAACAGTTTTTGATGAAAATGGCGTCATTACGGCTGGCAATGCGAGTCAAATTAGTGATGGTGCATCAGCAGTGTTGCTCATGTCGCGTGCAAAAGCGGACGAACTTGGGGTGAAACCGAAAGCGCGTATCGTCGCTCGCAGTGTAACAGGATCAGATCCAACACTGATGCTAACTGGTCCTATTGAAGCGACGAGAAAAGTGTTGCGAAAAGCAGGACTGACGATTGAAGATATCGACACGTACGAAGTGAATGAAGCTTTTGCACAAGTGCCGCTTGCGTGGTTGCAAGACATTGGGGCAGACCCCGAAAAACTGAATCCAGACGGGGGAGCCATTGCGCTTGGGCATCCATTGGGCGCAACGGGAACAAAATTATTAGTGACATTAATGAATAGATTGGAAAGAACGGGTGGCTGCTACGGCTTGCTGGCAATCTGCGAGGGCATGGGGATGGCTAACGCGACAATTATTGAACGATTGTGATGCGGATTATTAGTAGTACGGGCTGTAAGGGAAAGGGGAGTTTCAGTGGGGAGATATAAATTTGAAACAGAAGAACATATGATGTTCCGGGATTCGCTAAGAAAGTTTCTTCAAAAAGAAGCAGTCCCACATTATGATACATGGGAAAAACAGCGTATTATTCCGATTGCATTTTGGAAAAAGCTTGGGGAAATGGGCTTCCTTTGTCCGCAAGTGGCTGACGAATACGGTGGACTTGGACTGGACTTTAGCTTCGGTGTCATCATTTCCGAAGAATTAGAAAGAGTGGGTACGAGTTTGGTTGGAGTCGGCCTGCATAATGATATTGTTGTGCCTTATATCGAGTCGTATGGTTCAGCTGAACAGAAAAAACGCTGGTTGCCGGGTTGTGTATCCGCAGATATTATTACAGGAATTGCCATGACTGAACCAGGAACAGGATCTGATTTGGCGAATGTGCAGACGACTGCGATTCGTGACGGGGATCATTATGTCGTTAATGGGCAAAAGACGTTCATTACAAATGGCATTAATGGAAATCTTTTTGTTGTCGTGGTGAAAACAGATACACATGTGGAACCAAAGCATCACGGCATTAGTCTACTTGTTGTAGAAGAGGGAACACCCGGATTTACGAAAGGCCGTAAGCTTGACAAGGTCGGTCTTCATGCGCAGGATACGGCTGAATTATACTTTGAGGATTGCCGAGTTCCTGTTGGCAATTTGCTTGGTGAAGAAGGAAAAGGCTTCGGTTATCTCATGTCGAAACTCCAGCAGGAGCGGTTAGTCGTCGCGATTGCTGCACAAATTGCATCGGAGGATATGTTAGAGACGACCATTCGTTACGTGAAATCCCGTCAGGCGTTTGGCAAACCTGTCTCATCATTTCAAAATACACAGTTTAAAATTGCGGGGATGGCTACGAAGATTGAACTTGGAAAAGCGTTTTTAGAATCGCTGATTGAAGATCATATTGCCGGTAAAGCCGTCGTGACGAAAGTATCAATGGCGAAATATTGGCTGACCGAAACGGCGCAGGAGATTTCTACGGAATGTATGCGACTGCATGGCGGCTATGGGTATATGGAGGAGTATACGATTGCTAGACGCTATCGGGATATCCCAGTAGCCTCGATATACGCTGGAACGAATGAGATTATGAAAGTGATTATTGCGAAGAATATAGGGTTATAGATATTCTAAAAGTGCCAGTGAAACTTGCTGGCACTTTTATTACGTTAGTTGAAGAAATAAATGCTATTGAAAATTTAACTCTTGGGATATATTGTCTAAAGGGGATGATCAATCTGTTATTCGCAGCCATAATTGCCTACGTTCTGCTCAAATTTATTCACATACAAGGCGGTAAGCAAAAACACATCATATACTTGTCATTCGCAGGTTTTACACGCCTGTTTCTTTGTGATGACCTGCCAATTGAGTGGCGAAATGGTTTGAAAGAAACACTGGAATTTCCTTGGTGATTAAATCATTTAAAAGATGTATAATTTTGGTTACTCAACACGCGTGTTAAAAATACCGAATAATGGAGTGATTTCTCTTGTCATTTACGATTAGTGATCAGCTTAATATTACCTTGTTTGATGTGAAAAAAATTCGCTATAAATCTCGGATTGTTTTTGATTATGTACAGTCCTGCTATACGGTTGCTTATATTAAAGAGGGAGAAGTGATTACAACTTTTGAAGGTAAGGAATTTGTTGCGAAGAAGGGGGATGTGATGATTCATCGCCCGAATAAACCATTTAACGTTATTTCGAAGACGGAGGGAATCCATTATCTTTTTAATATCGATTTAAAG
Organism: Sporosarcina sp. YIM B06819; assembly: GCF_033485175.1. Classification (NCBI taxonomy): domain Bacteria; kingdom Bacillati; phylum Bacillota; class Bacilli; order Caryophanales; family Caryophanaceae; genus Sporosarcina; species Sporosarcina sp. YIM B06819. Next base: position 240,826 of record NZ_JAWLIQ010000001.1, read on the forward strand.
GTAATGGAAGAAATGGATTTTTTCAGTGTTTATTCATTAGGGAAAGTCGTGACAATACGAAACCCAGAGCTCTATGAAAAGACGTTCGACGAACTACACAGTATTTGGCTTCAGGAGGCTGTCGATTTAAGAACAGTCCAGTCTAGTTTTTTAGCATTTTCAATGTTGCATGAAATAGTGGAGAGCACAAAGCTTGGGGGGGAGAGTGACCCAAAAGAGCCTTATATAACGGACCGCTTTAATAATGTTTTGCATTATATTGGGAATCATTTAGGTGAAGTCATCACAAGAGAAGATCTTGCTCAAATCTGTCATTTAAATCCTGTTTATTTCAGCCGAGTATTTAAAGAGATTTACGGATTAACACCTATGAAGATGGTCAGAAAGTTAAGGCTTATCCATGCGAAACATCTACTTGAAACAACGGACCAATCGATTGAAGTGATTGCCCAAGCCTGTGGATTTTGTGATACTTCTCATTTTACAAAAGTATTTCGTAGTGCTTTTAAATCCTCTCCGAGCAACCATCGGAAAAGTATCAAAAGTACAAAAAGACCCTTCATCTCTACATTGTTAGTTTAAAGGAAGTTTATTAGTATAAAAGGTAAGGGTCTGTTCATTCGCGTAAATCTTTTAGTATATCTCACTTGTTTTTTCATAATTTTTTCTGTTTCGGATGAAACGCGTGAAAAAATTTACAAAAAAGCAAAACAGCTAAACTACCGTATGAAGAGGATACGACCATTGGTGAAAAATGTTGCGTTCTTATACTGGCTAACCGATATGGAAAAATGCCAACAGCTTTCTTTGTTGTAGCAGACCCAATAAGCTATTGGTTGTCTGCAAGCTTTTAATGAGCATGGTTTCGCAATACCTAAACAAGTAAGCGTTATCAGTGTGAATAATATTAGTGTTACAAAATATGTTTCTCCCCCACTGAATACTCTTCATATTAATATGAGGGAAATTTGCAAAGAAGCAATAGAGCTACTAATCGAACAAATAGTGGAAAAACGCAAAGTAGTTAAAACTCTCTTTATTGGAGCGGAAATAGTAATGAGGGAAAGTGTCAGAAGATAAAAATATTTACTATATGGTTCTATATTATTAGTAGTAACCGCTTTCATTATTAAGAGATTGGTTGCATTCGATAATAAATAATTATGAATGTACTTGAGGAGGTGACTTAACAAGTAAGGTTTCAATAATAAATGGGAAGAAATGAAAAAATACAGGGGGTTCGTTAGATGAAAAAAGGAAAAGCATTATTTGGTATATCTACAGCATTGATTTTACTATTGTCTGCTTGTAGTGGTGGTAACAACGAGGGAGAAAATGAAAAGGTTGATAAAGAAATACTGGAAAAAGTAAGTAAAACAGGATTTCCAATTGTAGAAGAACCACTAACTATTAAAATGTTTACAGGAAAATCAAATGCAAATTTGAATTTCAACTGGAATGACCCTTTACTCGTTTGGGACGAATACGAAAAAATGACAAATATTAATATAGAATGGACAGAACAAGTCTTAAAAGACAACCTTGAAGAGAAACGTAATCTAGCATTGGCTGGTGGCACTATTCCGGATGTTTTTTATTCTGCTAATCTATCAAATTTAGACATTTTTAAATATGGAAAGCAAGGTACTTTCATTGATTTAAGCAGTTATATTGAAGATTATGCGCCTAATTTACAGAAATTTCTGGAAAATAATCCGGATGTGAAAAAGGGTATTACATTCCCTGACGGAAAAATTTATTCATTGCCAGCATTAAGAGACAATGATTTTCTAGCTATCCGTATTTCAGCATTCCCTTGGATTAACAAAAGCTGGTTAGAAAAACTAGGCATGGAAGAACCTGGAACGACTGAAGAGTTCTATGAGTATTTGAAAGCGGTTAAAGAAAAAGATCCAAACGGTAATGGGGAAGCAGATGAGATCCCTTATGGCGGAGTGAACTTGGAATACTTAACAAACTGGTTAAGAGGTTCATTTGGTTTAGGAAATAGAGGTTCAGGTTTTGTTGATGTAGCTCCAAATGGCGATAAAACTCGTTTTATTGCGACTACTGACAATTATAAGGAACTTCTTCAATATGTTAATAAACTATATAGTGAAAAGTTAATTGAACAAAATATCTTCTCTATTAAATGGGATCAAATTATGGCAAATGGTGCCGAAGGTAAATATGGAAGTACCGTATTCTGGGATCCACAATCTACATTTAAAGGACCTGAAGGTGGAAACTATGTTGGTTTATCTGCTTTAAAAGGACCTTCTGGAGAACAACTATTTTCACCTGTATCATCTCCATTATTCTCTAATGGACAATTTGTTGTTACAAAAGAAAATCCAAACCCGGCAGCTACTGTAAGATGGTTAGATTATTTCTACAGTGATGAAGGTGCTAGATTACTGTATATGGGTATTGAAGGTGAATCTTTCGAAGTAGTAGATGGAAAATATAAATACTTTGATGAAACGATTGAAGCAAATGATGCATCTAAATTTGTACCTTGGGTAGGGGTAAATCCTCCAGGAATTGTAAAACAAGATTACTTTAGTGGAGCAGAGGGAACAGAAAAGTCCCTAACTGCAGCTGAAAAAATCAAACCATTCGTTCCAGAACAATTATGGCCATCAGAATTCACATATACCGAAGATGAGAACAAAACGCTCTCTACTATAGGTGCTGATATCGAAAAGTATGTTAAAGAAATGACGGATAAGTTTGTTTCTGGAGATGTTTCTTTTGATGAGTGGGATAAGTATGTGAAAACAATTGAAGATATGGGACTTGAGAAGTACATGGAAGTAAAAACAGAGGCCTATAACCGTTTCCAGAAAAACTAAATAGGCTATTGTATTACTTCATAGAAAAAGAAGGGGTATTTTTACCCCTTCACTCTCTTATACGACATTAAGTAAGGAGGTAAGGCACTTGGAAATATTGGAGAAAGAAAACAATGTGGTAGCCCCAACTGTACATTACAAAACCAGCCGTATTAAAAAGAACTTCTCTGCGAACTGGCAGTTATACGTATTCCTTTCACCTGCACTACTATACTTTATGATTTTTCATTATATTCCAATGTATGGTGTTCAGATTGCATTTAAAGAATTTTATGCCAATCTTGGAATCACTGGAAGCCCGTGGGTTGGCTTTGAACACTTTACACGATTCTTTGATTCCTACTATTTTTGGAGATTATTAAAGAATACCCTGGTTTTAAATGTATACGGATTAATCTTATTCCCCGTGCCAATCATTTTTGCACTAATGCTTAATGAAGTGAAAAATGGAGCAGCCAAAAAGTGGGCCCAAACATTAACCTATGCCCCACATTTTATATCCGTTGTCGTTGTCGTTGGAATGTTGGTTGCGTTTTTAGATCCAGTTACGGGTATTGTCAATAATACGATTGTGAAATTTGGCGGGGAGCCTGTCCTATTTTTAACAGATGCTGGATTGTTTAGGCATATTTTCGTATGGTCAGGTCAATGGCAATCACTTGGTTGGGGAACAATCATCTATTTAGCAGCGTTAGCGGGTGTAAATCCAGAACTTCATGAAGCGGCAAGAGTGGATGGTGCAACAAGAATGCAAAGAATCATCCATGTTAATATTCCAGCGATCATTCCAACTGTGGTCATTTTATTTATATTAAATATCGGAAACTTTATGCAGGTAGGTTTTGAAAAGGTATTACTATTGCAAAACTCCCTGAACTCTGAGACATCTGATATCATCCAAACGTTCGTCTATCAAGCGGGTCTGTTAGAGGGTCAATACAGTTTTGCTGCTGCAATTGGGTTATTTGAATCTGTCATTAATATTGTCCTATTAATTACGGTTAATCAGATTGCTAGGAAAGTAAGTGACAATAGCTTGTGGTAAAGGAGGTAATCTAGTGAGAAATTCTGGTTTATCAGATCGCACATTTGGGATAATTAATGGAATCGGTGTATTACTAATTACCATTATTATTACATATCCATTAATCTTCGTTATTAGTGCCTCTATCAGTGATCCTACAGCCGTAAATACAGGGAAAATGTGGCTGTGGCCAGTAGATATCACATTTGCAGGGTTCGAGAAGGTCTTTGAAAATAAAGCCATTTGGGTAGGCTATCGAAACACAATATTTTATACAATTGTAGGGACATTAATCCACTTATTTGTCTTGTTGCCTTGTGCGTATGCTCTTTCTCGAAAAGAATTAATGGGTAAGAAGATCATCCTGTGGATTATTTTATTCACAATGCTTTTTAATGGTGGCTTAATTCCTTCTTATCTATTAGTAAAGAATTTGAATATGCTTAATACAATGTGGGCAATCGTTATTCCGGGTGTTGTTGGGGCATGGTCAATCTTGGTAGCTAAGTCGTTCTTTGAACAAACAATTCCTGATACGCTTGTAGAAGCGTCCAAGATTGACGGGGCAACCGATTTTCAGATTTTCAGAAGAATTGTTTTGCCACTTTCATTACCGATTATTGCGGTAATGGCATTATTCCATGCTGTCGCATTGTGGAATCAATACTTTAATGCATTAATCTACTTAACAGACGAAAATAAATTTCCACTTCAATTAATTTTACGCCAAATTTTGATTTTAAGTCAGTTTGATGCATCTTCAGGTGTAGGTGGAGTAGTAGATTCTTATATCGAACAGGTAAAAGCAGCTAGTTTAATCAAGTACGCAGTCATTATTGTTTCAGCATTACCATTACTCATTGTGTACCCATTCTTACAGCGTTTCTTTGTTAAGGGTGTGTTGATAGGATCGGTAAAGGAATAATTGTATTGCTAACAGGAGGTAGGATGTATGAATAGGTTTGCGTTGGGGTTTTACCACTATTCTGAATGGATTGTTCGCCTAGCCTATGTAAATTTACTTTGGATTGCCTTTACAATAGCTGGTTTAGGTATATTTGGATTTATGCCAGCTACTATCAGTATGTTTGCTGTGATCCGTAAATGGAGAATGGGGGAAGTAAACGTTCCTATCTGGTCTACCTTTTGGAAGAATTATAAGAAGGAATTTATAAAGTCTAATGTTTTTGGAACGATCTTCTTTTTAATTGGTTATGTATTATCTATTGAATTTCAAATCTTGCGAAACACGGATCAACTCATCTACTTAATAGTAAGTTATGGTGTTTTAGGGTTATTTTTGTTATTACTTATAACTTTTATCTACTTCTTTCCAATTTTTGTCCATTTTAAATTAGAAAACATTCAGTATTTGAAATGGCCGTTCATCATGGGAATCATTCACCCAATACTAACAATAGTTCTGCTTGTCGTAATTGGAGGAATTACCTACGTAACCGTTCTCTATATGCCTGGAATGTTGCTTTTCTTCGGTGGAAGTGTAATCGCCTATGTTCTTATGTGGGGCGTAACTATGACTTTCCCGAAGTACGAATCTAAAACCCTGTAATAATGGAAACTGAAAAGATTATCATCATCTAAGTGATCTGTTAACATCATGACTCTAACTAACAAGGTGTGTTAACTGGACAGGCTACCCTACCTAAAGGGTTTAAGCCCAACATGGTAAGTTCAACTTTGATCGTAGTGATTTCAATTGGGAAAAGGAGAAATAACAGTAGAATTACGGGGTACTGTAGAGGAATATCTTGTGATTGGTACTTCAATAGTTACAGTTAAGTGATGAAATGGAAATGAGGATGTTTTTCTTACTTTATAAATCTTAATTTCGCTGGTTTTATAATCAGGGGGTAATATTCACAATCGACCAACTCCTCCAACCGTCTTTTGGAGGAGTTTCATTATATCTTTTTGTCACTAAATTGCTAAAAGGGAGGGCGACATGTCTAAATTTGAAAGAATCTATACAGCGAAAGCAATCAATTTGAGAAAGGAATGACCTACTATATTGGTGGTTGTTTAGATATTCAATTCCACCGTGATATTTATCAATTAATAAATAATTAATGAGTTATCACTTGAACCAGTATTTGCGGTTACACATGGCAAAGGTGTCTCTGTACAAGCTAGTAAGTCATCTGAAAGTGATTACATTTTCATAATGAATTTCACTGAAGATAACCAGCTTATTTCATTTGAATCCGTTGTGAAAGATTTGGTTACTGCGGAAGAATTAATTGGGGAGCTGTCATTGGAGCGATATGAACCGAGGGTTGTTGAGAGGAAAAGAAATTCAAACAGGAGTGAATAAAATGGAAGTACCTAGTCAACAAAAACCTAATATCGTGTTTATTTTAAGTGACGACCAAGGGGCATGGGCGCTTGGTTGTGCTGGTAATCACGAGATTCGTACACCGAATTTAGATCAGTTAGCATCGGAAGGCGTTCGTTTTTCCAATTTCTTTTGTACTTCTCCTGTCTGTTCGCCGGCACGTGCGTCCTTGTTAACGGGCAAAATTCCTTCTCAGCATGGTATACATGACTGGATCAGTGAAGGGAACATTGGGGAAAAACGAATTGAATATTTATCTGGGCAGACTGCATATACAGAGATTCTGGCTGAAAATGGTTATATTTGCGGAATTAGTGGTAAATGGCATCTAGGTGATAGTTTGACACCACAGAAAGGTTTTTCCCATTGGTTTGTCCATCAGTCGGGTGGTGGCGTTTACTACGATGCGCCAATGATTCGAAACGGTGAGCTTGTCAACGAGAGTGGCTACCTCACTGATGTGATAACAGATGATGCTCTATCATTTCTTGAAAAACAAGATTGCAAACAGCCCTTTTATTTAAGCGTGCACTACACAGCACCACATGATCCATGGATTAATAGCCATCCACAGGAAATTGTGGATTCCTATGATGATTGTTTGTTCGAGACCTGTCCACAAGAACAAACACATCCAAATCTAATTAGAACTGCACCTGAAGGAAGTAGGGAGAACCTAAAAGGGTATTTTGCGTCTATTACGGCTATGGACCAAAACATTGGAAGGATAATGGATAAGCTTGAACAGATGGGCATACGAGAACAAACGCTCATTTGCTTTTTAAGTGATAATGGATTTAATTGTGGGCACCATGGTATTTGGGGCAAAGGTAATGGAACCTTTCCACAGAACATGTATGATACATCAGTTAAAGTTCCAGCGATATTCTCTCACCTTGGGAGAATTTCAGAAGGAAAGGTTTGTGATGAATTGGTTAGTGGCTATGATTTTATACCCACCCTTCTTGAGTATGTTGGTGTAAATAACCTAGAGGGAGAGAAACTTCCGGGCACGAGTTTCTTACCATTCTTAATAGATCAACAAACAAGTGGACAGTCACATATTGTGGTTTTTGATGAATATGGTCCTGTCCGAATGGTTCGAACGAAAGAATGGAAGTATATTCACCGTTATCCATATGGTCCACATGAATTATATGATGTAGTGAACGACCCTGAAGAAAAGGTAAATCGAATAAATGATCTTCATGTCAATCAGCAACGTATTGATATGAAGGCAATATTAGAAGAATGGTTTTATCGTTATGTGGAACCAGCGAAGGATGCTACCCATGAAGCTGTAACAGGACTTGGGCAGATTGACTTGGCAGGGGTAGCTGGCAAGGGGAAACAAGCATTTAATGACTTTGAAAAAACTAATTAGTCAGTGGGGAGCTGTAAAATAGAAACTCAGAATTGGAGGGTTTATACAATGAGTATGAAAAATGATTGGGAAAACCTATCTGTTCTTGAAAAAGGCAGGTTGCCTGAACGAGCATATTTTCTATCATTTGCTGATGAACAATCGGCACTTACATATGAACGACAGAAATCTAAGGGATTTAAGCTTTTAAATGGGAAATGGAAGTTTCACTATGCTGAAAATCCCGCACTAGCACCTGAAGAGTTTTACAAGGAAGATGTTGATGTAAGAATAGATAAAAATCTCTAAGTACAAGACATTAGGAGGCTTCGGAAATGGATATTAAATTAATGGGTACAGAGAAGCAACTTGTAGAAGGTTTGAATGAAATGAGTCATCTAGTCGATTTTCAACTAACAGAAACAGGTATTCCGGTTGAGGTTGAACAATCAGGTTCTGGGATCAAGGTTGAATTTAATGGTGAAATAGGTAAAGTCACTTTTCAATACACCCATCAATTTTATCGTGCATTTGGTTTGTTGATAGAAGGCATTAAAAAGGGAGAGCCGTTCGAAGTAGTCGAAAAGCCGGTGTACAACAGCCTCGGTGTCATGTTTGATTGCTCAAGAAATGCAGTTCCAAAGGTGGAAACTTTTCAGAAGCTTGTCCGACATATGGCGTTAATGGGGTATTCAACTATACAGATGTACACGGAGGATACTTATGAAATTAAGGAATATCCTTATTTCGGTTACTTGCGAGGCCGTTATACTAGTGAGCAGCTGAAAAGTATGGATAAGTATGCGCAACTGTTTGGAATTGAGTTGGTTCCTTGTATTCAAACGCTAGCTCATTTAGGTACTGCTTTAAAATGGAGTGCCTTCTCCGATATCCTTGACTGCCAAGATATTTTGTTAATTGATGAAGAAAAGACCTATGAGCTAATTGATGGAATGTTTCGGACGATGTCTGAGAATATTACCAGCCGAAACATCAACATCGGTATGGATGAAGCCCATATGATGGGACTTGGAAAATACCTAAATAAGCATGGGTATCAAGATCGCTCTAAGCTAATGTTAAAACACTTTGGAAAGATTATGGAAATCGCTCGGAAGTATGGGTATAAACCAATGATGTGGAGTGATATGTTTTTCCGCTTGGCAAGCTCAGGTGAATATTATGACGTAGATAGTCCAATCCGCCAAGATGTCATTGATATGATTCCAGAAGATATCTCGCTCGTGTATTGGGATTACTATACAGTTACACCAGAAAAATACGATGGAATGCTAAAAAAGCACAAACAGCTTTGTGACAAGGTCATTTTTGCAGGTGGTGCTTGGAAGTGGATGGGCTTTGCGCCGAACAATCAATTTAGCTGCCATGTAGGGGAAATTGCACATAACAGTTGTGTGCAAAATGGGATAGATGAAGTATTAATCACAGCATGGGGTGATAATGGGGCGGAGGCTTCCATTTACTCAATTCTTCCAACCTTACAGCTGTGGGCAGAGCTATGCTATAGAAATCATGCCAAGACTGAACATCTTGAAGAACGATTCTCCACGTGTGTTCGAGGACAATTTTCCGATTTTATGAATTTAGATATGACAATGCTCGTTCCGGATAATCAATCATTGGATAAACATTCAATTAATCCACCGAAATACTTATTGTACCAAGATATCTTGTGTGGATTGTTTGATCGACATGTGACGCCTAAAGAATATGAGGCTCATTATCAAAATTGTTCAAACTATTTCAAAGAATGTATAAGTAGGAACCCAGAATGGAAGGCACTCTTCCAAACACAATATGCATTAAGCCGTTTGCTAACGTTAAAGTCAGAAATAGGCATTAACATTCGTGAGGCCTACCAAACGAACGACCGGGTTCGCCTATCAAATTATTGCTACACAGTCCTTCCGGAAATGAAAAAAAGGGCTGAGGAATTTATTTTAGATTATCGTGCCCAGTGGCTGGAGGAGAATAAGGTACTTGGTTACGACGTCTTTGATCTTCGAATGGGCGGGGTAATACAGCGTATCCAATCAGCGAAGCTTCAACTGGATGATTATCTAACAGGTAGAGTGGATGAATTGGAGGAATTAGAGCAAGAAATCCTATATTTTGACGGGCGAACTGAGGAAGGCGCAACAAAAGCAATAAGCGCAAATCTATGGCATACGATTGCCACCCCTTCTGTGATTGCTGGAGTATAGAATAGAAGGGTTTTGTCACTCTTGAATTGAATGACCTGAAATTTTTTCGGTCGATTTATTAAATACGAAAGAAGGTTTGATTACACTATGAGAATTCTATATCTAGATTTAGACTCACTTCGTCCAGACCATATCGGTGCTTATGGATACCATCGGGATACTTCACCAAATATCGATAAGATTGCAAAAGAGGGCGTAAAATTTACAAATTACTATTGTACAGATGCCCCGTGTTTGCCTTCTCGTACAGCTTTAATGTCTGGCCAATTTGGTATTCATAATGGTGTCGTTGGGCATGGTGGAACGGCAGCAGATATGAGACACGAAGGACCAAGCCGTGGCTTCAGCGATAAGCTTGCTCATCAAAGTCTTCCAGGTTCGCTAAGAAAACTCGGTTACAAGACAACGACAATTAGTACGTTTGCTGAACGACATTCTGCCTGGACCTTTAATGCAGGGTTTAATGAAGTATTTAATATTGGTAAAAATGGTGGAGAATCCGCGGAGCAGGTTCTACCGGTTGCACTGAAATGGTTAGAAGATAATGCCACTTCAGAGAATTGGTTTTTACATTTGAATTTCTGGGATCCACATACCCCATATCGTACACCCAACGAGTTTGGTAATCCTTTTGAAAATGACCCAATGCCGGAATGGTTGACAGAGGATGTCTTTAATGAGCATAAAAAAAGAGTAGGACAGCATAGTATTGACCATATGAATGAGCTGGCAAAAACTCATTACTTTAGATGGCCAAGACACGGCAAGCAAATTGAAAACTTTGAAGATTTACGACTGATTATCGATAATTATGATACTGCGATTCAATATATGGATCAACATGTTGGTCAGGTGCTTCAAAAACTAGAGGAACTTGGAATTATGGAGGATACGGCAATCCTTATTAGTGCGGACCATGGGGAAAATATGGGAGAACTAGGCATTTACTCAGAGCATGGTACTGCGGATGTAGGGACATGTCGAATTCCGATGATTATCCGTTGGCCAAATGGTACGAAAGGGATTGTTGATGACGGGTTCCGATATCATATCGATCTTGCACCTACATTAGCAAGTTTGCTAGGTGGAACAAAATCTCCTTCCTGGGACGGCGAGAGCTATGCGGATTCGATTATGAAGGGTGAGAGTAAGGGGCGAGAGTATCTCGTCATCTCACAATGTGCCCATGTATGTCAGCGTAGTGTGAGATTTGATGATTGGCTTTATATCCGAACGTATCATGATGGGAATAACGGTTTCCCAAAAGAAATGCTTTTTAATCTAAAGGATGATCCGTACGAGCAGCATAATCTAGCAGAAGAAAGACGGGATATTTGCAAAGATGCGGTGTATTATTTAAATGAGTGGCATGATGAAATGATGTCAACGATGGATTTTGACGTAGATCCATTGTGGACCGTCATGAAAGAAGGCGGGCCGTTACACGCAAAGGAATTTAAGGTAGATAAATAGAATGTAAAAATAGGGGGCTTAATTTCCATATAAACCTGAGAAGTACATGTGAATGTGTGCAGAAAAGGTTATGGGGAGACAGCTCCTCTTTTGGTTTTTATGAACAAGGGGGATTCATCAATGAGTACGGGTTGCATGACAACAGAACACCGTAATATAAGCGTAATGTGGAAAACCGTGTCGGAAGATTGTAATTTAGCTTGTGACTATTGTTATTATAGCACTTGTGGTGGGAAACCAGGAAAGAAGATTAATCGAATTGATTCAGTCATCCTAGAAAAGTTTATGAAAGAATATATGGAGCGATCGAATGGTTCTGCGACATTTGCTTGGCAAGGGGGAGAACCATTGCTAGCGGGTCTGGATTTTTTTGAGGAAGTGGTTACACTTCAAGCAAAATATGCTCCAAAACATACGATGATCGGAAATTCTTTGCAAACGAATGGTACCCTTGTAACAGAAAAATGGGCCTCTTTTTTTAAGCAATATAATTTTTTAATCGGAGTAAGCTTAGATGGACCGCGTGAAATCCATGATGCGAGAAGGGTCGATTCTCGTGGGCAAGGCAGCTTTGACCGGGTGATGAAAGGGATTCAAAACTTAAGAAAGCACAATGTTGATTTTAATATTTTATCGGTTATTCACCGTGGAAATGTAACAAAGGCAGTTGAACTGATGAAGTTTTTTGAAACTGAGGACTTTAAGTTCGTTCAATTTATTCCGTGTATGGATTTTCGGTCACAGGAAGTGGACAAGCCTGGCGTATATGATATTACACCAGAAGAATATGGTACCTTTTTATGTGAAGCCTTTGATTATTGGTATAACAATGGGGACCCACGAACGTCGATACGCTTTTTTGATGAAATGCTGAATGTGTATGTGAACCGTTCTCCTGGCTTATGTATCCATCGAGATGTATGCCCACAAACTATCATTTTAGAACAAAATGGGGATGCATTTCCATGTGATTTTTATATTAATGATGAGTGGAAGGTTGGTAATGTAGGAACCCAGTCCATTGAGGAGATTCTAAACCACCCTATCTACGAAAAGTTCCTAAAAATGAAGCCAACCTTACCTGAGGAATGCAAGACATGTGAATGGAAGTCGTTATGCCATGGTGGTTGTCCAAGAAACCGGAAGTGGAGTGAGAATCTCGCATCCTCTGAAGTAGACTACTTTTGCTCAAGTTATAAGCAAATCTACAGCTATGCAGATGAACGGATGAAAGAATTTGGTACCGCGCTTCGAAAGCAAATGTTTGAACTAAATGTTGAACAATACTTCAAGGGGAAAATGCCAGTACTAAATGACCATTGTCCATGTGGCAGTGGAAGGAAATATAAAAGCTGTTGCCATGAGTAAATTCGACGGAATGTATGCGACTGCATAGTGGCAATGGATATATGGAAGAGTATACGATTGCGAGACGTTATAGAGATATCCCGGTAGCCTCGATATACGCCGGGACGAATGAAATTATGAAAGTAATAATAGCGAAGAATATGGGGTTGTAAAGTGTAATAAAAGTGCCAGTGGAACTTTGCTGGCACTTTTTTGGGTTTCATTGCAAATAATGAAATGATGGCGGTATGAAAAAAAGACTAACTAACTTTACTTCTAACGTTAACATTTTCGTAACGACTACACTTACTAAAAAAGCTGCTAAAGTGGTATACTATAAACATTGATTTAAAATTGGAGGAACGCGCTTTATGCAATGGAGAAATTTATATCGAGGATTCTTTATGGGAATCAGCGATCTGATTCCTGGAGTGAGCGGGGGGACCATTGCGTTCATTCTCGGGATATATGATGAATTATTAGCGGCTATTAGCGGGTTTTTTAGCCGTGATTGGAAAAAACATATCGGGTTTTTATTGCCACTTGGTATCGGAATTGGGGCTACCCTTTTACTATTCAGTAGAGTCATTGAGTTTTTATTGAAAAACTATCATGCACCTACCCAGTTTTTCTTCATGGGGCTTATTCTTGGTGTGCTACCTTTTATCGCAAAACAAGCTGGTGTTAAAAAGAATTTTAAATGGACACACTTCCTATTTATTTTATTGGTCGGCACTGCGCTTGCTATGACCGCCTTTATAAAACCGGTAGAACCGACGCCAATTACGACATTGACAGCTACCAATACGATTGGCTTGTTTTTTGCTGGCTGGGCAGGCAGTATGGCAATGCTACTGCCAGGGATTAGCGGCTCATTCATCTTGTTGCTACTAGGTGTCTATTCGACAGCGATTGGTGCATTATCCAATTTGAATTTGCCAATCATCGCAGTCATCGGTTCTGGCGTCATTGTTGGTTTCATCGTCAGCAGTAAAGTGATTAGCTATTTACTAGCCAAATTCACGTACATAACCTTTGCGGCTATTATTGGTCTAATCATTGGTTCAGTGTTCGTCGTCTATCCTGGCATTCCAGAAAGCGGTACGCCATTTGTCATGAGTGTCATTGCATTTATCACAGGTTTGATTGTTGCAAATATGTTCAGTTCGCCAAATAAGGCTTCTATTAAGAATCACTAATGACTTATAAGCACCCGATTCCAAACAATTGTATATTGTTTTGGAATCGGGTGCTTTTGTGTTATCTAACTGCAAACGCCCTGCGCTTTTCTTGATTGCCCTGCATCATAAGCTCTTCCTACGCATACTATGGATAAAACCATGCCCTGACTGGAGGGAATATGATGGATATATTAAATCAAGTGAAAAGGTTCCGGGAAGAAGAAAACAAGCTGAAATGGCAAGGCACGTTTGCTGAATACTTGGACATTGTGAAAGAAAGAAAAGAAGTTGCTCAAACGGCACATTCACGTGTATACCATATGATTAAAAGTTCCGGTTTAGTGGAAAGAGACGGGCACAAGCTGTACGACTTTTTTGGAGCAGAAATATTCGGTCTTGAAGAGGCAATTGAAAGGCTCGTTGAAGAATATTTCCATCCCGCTGCTAAAAGGCTCGATGTTCGTAAACGGATTTTGTTGTTAATGGGGCCGGTCAGTGGAGGGAAATCGACCATTGTAACCTTGTTGAAAAGAGGCCTGGAAAGCTATTCTAGAACGGATGAAGGCGCAGTTTACGCCATCAAAGGCTGTCCGATGCATGAGGATCCCCTGCATTTAATCCCACATCATTTACGCAAGGACTTTATGGAACAGTATGGCGTCCGCATTGAAGGCAGTTTGTCTCCACTCAATACGATGCGATTGGAACAGGAATATGACGGTCAAATTGAAAATGTTATTGTCGAACGTATCTTTTTCTCAGAGGACAAACGAGTCGGTATTGGTACGTTCACGCCTTCTGATCCGAAATCACAAGACATCGCCGACTTGACAGGCAGCATCGACTTTTCAACGATTGCCGAATTTGGTTCCGAGTCAGATCCGCGTGCTTATCGCTTTGATGGCGAATTAAACAAAGCGAATCGTGGCATGATGGAGTTCCAAGAAATGTTGAAGTTAGATGAGAAATTCCTATGGCATTTATTGTCCTTGACGCAGGAAGGGAATTTTAAAGCAGGCCGATTTGCATTGATCAGTGCAGATGAGCTTATCGTTGCCCACACAAACGAGACAGAGTATCGTTCCTTCATTGCCAATAAAAAGAATGAGGCTTTGCACTCACGAATCATCGTGATGCCGATACCGTACAATTTGAAAGTAAGCCAGGAAGAACGGATTTATGAAAAAATGATTAAGGAAAGTGATATTGCAGACGTTCATATTGCACCACATGCCTTACGAGTGGCAGCGATTTTCTCCATTTTGACTCGACTAGAAATTTCTAAAAAACAAGGCATTGATGTTGTGAAAAAGATGTATCTATATGATGGAGAAAGTGTAGAAGGCTTTAACCCGATGGACGTAGATAGCCTGAAGAAGGAGTTTCCGAACGAAGGAATGAATGGCATTGATCCACGTTATGTCATTAATCGTATTTCTTCAGCCATTATTCGTAAGGAAATACCAGCCATCAATGCACTTGATGTCTTGCGCGCATTAAAAGATGGACTTGATCAGCATGCTTCGATTTCACAGGAAGACCGTGCGAAGTATATGAATTATATCGCGGCTGCCCGAAAAGAATATGATGAAATTGCCAAGCAAGAAGTGCAAAAAGCATTTGTTTATTCATACGAAGAATCGGCAGTGAACATGATGGATAACTATTTGGATAATGTAGAAGCCTTTTGCAATAAAAATAAATTGAGGGACCCGTTAACGGATGAAGAAATGAACCCGGACGAAAAACTTATGCGTTCCATCGAAGAACAAATTGGGATATCAGAGAATGCCAAACGAGCATTTCGAGAGGAAATACTCATTCGTATATCTGCATATGCGCGCAAAGGAAAGCGTTTCGATTATAAATCGCATGACCGTTTACGTGAAGCTATTCAAAAGAAATTATTTGCCGATTTGAAAGATGTCGTGAAGATTACAACGTCTTCTAAAACGCCTGATGAGTCACATCTGAAGAAAATCAATGAAGTCGTTGCGAGGCTAATTGATGAACATGGTTATAATTCTATTTCGGCCAATGAATTACTACGGTATGTCGGAAGTTTGTTGAACAGATAATGGCGTTGCACTGACAGTTAAGGGGATTGTCCTCAGCGTTTAGCCGATTGGCCTTATAGTCTGGTAGTTTGCCTTTAGAGTTTCAAAGAATCCACTCTCCCTGCAGATTACGCATCTACCCAGTCTGCAGGGGCAATAAATAATTAGGAAAGAGTTTGGTACCATAACGCTCAATAGATAGGTGTGAATGGGAATGAGCGAACAACAAAATCAATTTGTCGTGTCACAGGAAAACTGGTCCCTTCATCGGAAAGGTCATCTAGATCAAGAACGTCATATGGATAAAGTGAAAGAAGCAATACGTAGTAACTTGCCAGATTTAATTAGCGAGGAAAATATTGTTATGTCCAATGGGCGAGATGTTATCAAAATTCCAATCCGTTCCTTGGATGAATATAAAATCCGCTATAATCATGACAAGTCAAAACATGTCGGGCAAGGCGATGGTAGCAGCCAAGTCGATGATGTTGTTGCAAGTGGAGGTAAGCAGGCACAAAATGGTCAAGGGCAAGGAAAACAAGCTGGCGATCAAGCTGGGCAGGATTATTATGAAGCGGAAGTATCGATGGAAGAAATTGAGGATATTCTTTTCGATGAACTGGAATTACCGAACTTAGAGCAAAAAGAACAGGCTGAAATAACAGACGAGGAAATCGAATTCAATGATATCCGAAAAAAAGGATTACTGGGCAATATTGACAAAAAGCGGACCATTTTAACGGCCATTAAAAGAAATGCCATTAAAGGGAAAGCTCAAATTGCGCCGATTCATAATGATGATTTGCGCTTTAAAACATGGAATAACATTGAAAAACCGGAGTCTCAAGCAGTTGTGCTCATGATGATGGATACGAGTGCGTCGATGGGGAACTTCGAAAAATATATGGCTAGAAGTTTCTTTTTCTGGATGATGAAGTTTTTGCATACAAAGTACGAAACGGTCGAAATCGAATTCATTGCTCATCATACAGAAGCAAAAGTGGTGACACAGGAAGACTTTTTTTCGAAAGGGGAGAGCGGGGGAACGATTTGTTCATCGGCTTATGAGAAGGCATTGGAGCTCATTAAACAGCACTATCATCCCTCGCGCTATAATATTTATCCATTCCACTTTTCTGATGGAGAAAATATGTCCTCGGATAATGACAAGTGTATGAAGCTAGTGCATGAACTGATGGAAGTCTCTAGTCTTTTTGGGTATGGCGAAGTTAATGCCCATAGCCGGTTTTCGACATTAATGGCTACTTATAAAAAAATCGAGCATCCGAAGTTTCGTCATTATATTTTGAAGGAAAATAAAGATGTGTACCATGCGCTGAAAAAATTCTTCAATAATGGAGAATCGGAGGGATCCGATTGACGAATCAACGTGCACTTGAGTATGCGATCGACGAAATTACGGAAATCGCCAGTGGGTTTGGCTTGGATTTCTATCCGATGCGCTATGAAATATGCCCGGCTGATATCCTTTATACATTCGGTGCATATGGCATGCCTACACGTTTCACGCATTGGAGTTTTGGCAAGCAGTTTCATAAAATGAAGCTGCAATATGATCTCGGGTTAAGTCAAATTTATGAATTAGTCATTAACTCCAACCCATGTTACGCATTTTTGTTGGATACCAACAGCCTGATTCAAAATAAGCTCATTATTGCCCATGTCCTTGCACACTGCGACTTTTTCAAAAACAATGTCCGATTTTCGAATACGAGGCGGGACATGGTGGAAAGTATGACGGCGACGGCAGAGCGGATTGCGAATTATGAAAGGCTCTACGGCAAAGATGAGGTAGAACGTTTTCTAGATGCTGTTTTAGGGATTCAGGAACATATTGACCCTTCCATCCGAAGGCATCAGTTACCAGAAGATGTTGTGGAAGAGAAAGAGGTTGCACGAAAAACAGCCTATGATGATTTATGGAATTTGGATCAGCAACAAGCTGATAACAGTAAAAAGGCTCATCCGATTCATAAAATACCGCCAAAACCAGAAAAAGATCTCCTGTTATTTATTTTAAAATATAGTCGTCAGTTGGAAGAATGGCAACGTGATATTTTAACGATGATGCGCGAGGAAATGCTTTATTTTTGGCCGCAGCTGGAGACTAAGATTATGAATGAAGGCTGGGCATCCTATTGGCATCAGCGGATTATTAGAGAAATGGATTTAACGACGGATGAGACTATCGAGTTTGCGACGTTAAATGCCAACGTTGTACAGCCTTCTAAAACAAGCATCAATCCTTACTATCTCGGCGTGAAAATTTTCGAAGATATCGAAAAAAGATATAATCATCCGACGGAAGAAATGAAAAGGTTTGGTGTCAAACCGAATTCAGGTAGAGAAAAAATGTTTGAAGTGAGAGAAATTGAATCGGATATTTCTTTCATGCGCAACTATTTAACTAAGGATTTGGTTCAGCAAGGTGACTTGTATTTGTTTGAAAAAAAGAGGGGGGATTACCGCATCACAACGAAAGATCATGAAGAGGTAAGAGATCAGCTTGTTGCGATGCGAGTGAATGGAGGATTTCCCTATATTGTCGTTGAAAATGGGGATTACTTGCGTAATGGAGAATTGTATTTAGTCCACCAATTTGATGAAAAGGAACTGGATGTCCGTTATTTGGAGCATGTACTCCCTTATATTCATCGATTATGGGGACGTATTGTCCATCTAGAAACGTATGTAGAGAATAAGCAAATCATCTTTTCGTATGATGGGAAAAAAGTTTACCGGCGTTTTGTTTGATGGATTTAATTTGTGAATAAAGAAGTCCACTCCATTCAATTGGAGTGGATTTTGTCGTAAATATCATTCAGTCTATTCATCATTATTTCAAGATTGTAATTTATGTTCATACATTTTTGAATCTGCCAATTGGAACAAATCCTCGAAATTATCCGCATCTATTGGGAAGTGGGCAATACCGATACTAGGCTTAATTTGTAAGGTTATAGAACCGGATACAAATAGGTTTTGGGTAAAGCTCTCTTCAAATCGTTTTCTCCAATCGACAACAGATCGTTGTGTCGGGAGATTCTCCAAAAAAACAACAAATTCGTCTCCTCCTAATCTGGCAACTAAATCATTTACTCGAACAGATTGTTTTAATAGCATTGCAGTATGTTGCAATACCTGATCCCCTATGGCATGTCCATAAGTATCATTTATTCGTTTAAACCGATTTAGATCGATCAATATAAGGGCAGCTTCTTTTGATGAGCTAGCTGCAAGTTTCGTCAGCTGTTCTTTTACTTTAGGAACGAAATAGGCGCGATTATGCAATGTAGTAAGTGCATCGTGATATGCTAAATGTTCGATTAATCGATCATTTTCAATCTCCTCGGTTACGTCTCTCCACACTAAATAAAATAGCTTCTCTTCCTCCAGGGAAATCGTTGATGCTTCCACAGTATAATGAATCGTCTGTAATGTATTATTCATTAGGAAGGTTATTGGATAATTATGCAATGTCACCTTTTCTTGTAGAAGTTCAATGAAATTATGCAGTACCTTTTTGTTCTCATCGGTACAGACAAAATCTAGCAAATTGAGTGTTTTATAGCCATGTTGAAAAATGGTTTTTCGAGAGTAGTCATTTAACTCTAGTATTTCCCAATCACTATTCACGAGTGTAATCGAAATGGGGATCAAGTTAAACATCGTTCGATACTTTTGAACGGCAGACGGTAAAAGATTGAATTTAACAGCAGAAATGGTTAGTAAAATAGGGAAAATGATTCCTAATATTAAAAATGGATGGGGAGGAAAAGGCCAACCGAAATTTGGATACTCGAATACAAATGTAATGACTAAACCGAAAAAAGTTCCACCTATAAATAAGCGCAATATCTTGCGACGAGCGGGAGAAGTTGTATGTTTGAGGCCGTTCAATAAAATTGCTATAAAAACGACCATGATTATGTTAGCAATTAACAGTGTTTGATAGTAAGGAAGATTGAAGATGGATATAGTCCACATCCCTTCTTGGATATTTTCTGTAGGTGTAAAATCATTTATAGTAGAGAGTAGAACAAGTGAGATGATGACGAAAGGGATATAGCATATGGCAGGGTACAAGGGTATCTTGATGCGTTCAGCAAATTTGGTTATATGGATAAAGAAATGAAATGTAATCGAAATGATTAGTATACCTATAGGTCCGAAAGATAAGTGGAGCATAATATAATCATAGGAAGCTGGGAGTAAATTTCTGATAAACTCTTCGAAAAAAATAAAACTATAAAGAAATACTAATACCGCAATTAGTCGATTCGTTGTACTTCGGTAATTCTGGGTAATAATCACACAGGCAATGCTAAATAAAATAATGCCAGGAATACCGTAAATAATTATAGAAGGACTCAGTTGTTGAATTGACATGCTGCTCACTCCTTATGAAGAATATAATCAGTAAATGAATATTTATAACTATGTAAATAGGGACTTTTTAGTTGTTATTAGTATTATAGTCCTTTTAACCGATAAAATAAAGTAGGTTTTTAGAATTTTCTGTCGAAATTTATTTATTTCGGAAGTGAGTTGACTAAATTATTAATGAAGTCCATGATAAATAAAATAATTAAAGTAACAAGGAGGAGAATGACGATGATTCGATATCCTGAAACACTTGTAAAAGGTCAAACAATCGGCGTAACCGCAGCATCATCGGGTGTTGCGAGTGAATTGCATCATTTACTAAGACAGGCAGCACATCAATTCGAGCGAAGAGGTTATATGGTAGAGCTCGGAGAAACAGTTTGGACGGATGACAAACTAACATCTGCGCCAAAAGATATTCGATTGGCGGAATTTATGAAAATGATGGTGGATGATGAAGTTCATGCCATTATCCCTCCTTGGGGTGGTGAGTTTTTATCAGAAATTCTACCGTTTCTTCCTTTTGACGAATTAACACCAAAATGGGTTGTCGGTTATTCGGATACTAGTACGTTATTGTTACCAATTACATTGATGACAGGTATTGCAACAGTCCATGCTACGAACTTCATCGATGTGAGGAGTGATGAATGGGATCCTGTCACATCTAAATTTTTGGACGTACTTAAGGCTTCTAAGGGAGATACGATTATTCAGCAATCATCCGAAAAATTCCAATCGGAGTGGCAGCATTTCGCACCTCCAGATCCATTTGTTTTTAAACTAGATTTGGAGACAGAGTGGAAAACGATTGGTAATCGACCTGTCCAGTTCGAAGGCCGCATCTTGTCTGGTTGTATCGATACAGTTCGTCATCTTGTTGGCACGCCTTTCGGTGATGTCAAAGCATTTCGTGAAAAATTTATTGCAGGCGATAAAATTATTTGGGCACTCGAAAATTGTGATATGGATGCGCCTGATTTTTATCGTTCCATTCTTCAGCTACACAATGCCGGCTGGTTTGATCACACGGCTGGAATCATTTTTGGTAGAACAGCTGCTGGTCAAGCACAAGATGGCTTTACCGCTGTCGATGCAATGGAGCGGTTGGCTGAGATGACAGGACTTCCGATTGTCTATGACGCAGATATTGGGCATGTCCCTCCGCAAATGACGTTCGTCAATGGTGCTTTCGCACAAGTCAAAGTAGCAGAGGGGAAGGCTGTCATGACGACGACATTTGTTTGACTTGAATCGACAGGGTTTCATTCCAAAATTCTTTTCAATCTGGTATTGTTAGTGTATGTTTATCTCTATTCAGTAAGTTTCAAAACTTATATGATGAAAGGATGATTGGAATGACAGCATCTAATTCAGTACCTAAATCAGGACCCGCATTAAAACAACTTTCTTCCCATCACGCAATCCACGAAGGTGGCTTAGCTGGAGCAATTGATAAGACCAATGATATGATGGATTACTTAAAAAAAGGTGATTTAGAAACGGCTAATAAAGCAGCGGATGCGCTGGTAGATTACTGGACTACTCGCATTATTGCACATGCAGATTCGGAAGAGGCTGGATTTTACGATGAAGTTGCAACGAAGAAGCCGGAGTTGAGAGATACGGTCATTCAGTTGACACGCGATCATGATTTAATGCGGATTATCGTCAAAGATATCGGAGAGCTTCGCGCGACAGAAAACTTGAGCCCAGCTGTGCTTCACCGTTTTCATTCATTACTAGTGGTGAATGAAATACATAGTCGTGACGAAGAAAGATTGCTTTTTTAACTTAACAAGCACCCATCCCGGTGCTTTTTTCTTTGACGAAAGAACGAGGAGATGATTCACATCGAACAAGCTTTAAACATTTTAACCACATACTTTGGCTATCCTTCCTTTAGAACGGGGCAGGAGCAAGTCATTCGTGGGGTTATGCAAGGGCAAGATACCCTATGCGTTATGCCTACAGGAGGCGGGAAATCGGTCTGTTACCAAGTGCCAGCACTTGTCATGGAAGGGACCGTTCTCGTCATTTCACCGCTTATTTCCCTCATGAAAGACCAAGTCGATGCACTCCATCAAGTAGGCATTCCCGCAGCTTACATTAACAGCTCATTATCATCGGAAGAGTATTTCGGCACGATGGAGCTAGCGATGGAAGGCAAGTATCAGTTGCTCTATGTGGCACCGGAACGGCTTGACTCACCAGCCTTCAAAAATCAGTTGCGCCAAATGAACATTCCGATGATTGCTATCGATGAAGCGCATTGTATTTCCCAATGGGGCCATGATTTCCGTCCAAGCTATCGCAATATTAGTAGTATCGTTTCTTTATTTGAGGACAAGCCGGTCGTCCTGGCACTGACGGCAACTGCGACACCAGATGTACGAGAAGATATTTGCCGACAGCTCGGCATTAGTGAAGCGAATACGGTGATGACTGGCTTTGAACGGGCCAATCTCACTTTTTCCGTCGTTAAAGGGCAGGACCGTGAGAAATTCGTCAAAGACTATGTGAAGAAAAATGATGGGGAAGCTGGTATCATTTACGCAGCAACACGCAAAGCCGTTGATTCTGTGCACGAAACATTGCGCAAAAGCGGGGTAGCCGTTGCGAAATATCATGCAGGCTTAGGAGACGTTGAACGGCAATCCGAGCAAGATCGTTTTTTGATGGATGAAGCAACAGTGATGGTCGCGACGAATGCCTTTGGTATGGGAATCGACAAATCTAATATAAGATATGTGATTCACTACCAAATGCCGAAAAACATGGAGAGTTATTACCAGGAAGCAGGCCGTGCTGGGCGAGATGGACTGGATAGTGCTTGCACATTATTATTTTCATCACAGGATGTCCAAACACAACGTTTCTTGATTGATCAGTCCCAGGATGAAAACCGCATCCCGGCAGAACTGGAAAAATTACAGTCGATGATTGATTTTTGCCACACGGAAGCGTGTCTGCAGAAATTTATCATTACGTATTTCGGGGAAACTGATGTTGTGGATTGTGGTCGTTGTGCAAATTGTACCGATACGCGTGAAAGTTCAGATGTCACGGTAGACGTTCAAAAGGTGCTGTCCTGTGTCATCCGCATGAAGCAACGCTTCGGCAAGACCATGATCGCGCAAGTATTGACGGGGTCCCGTAATAAGAAAGTGCTCGAATTCGGATTTGAAAAACTACCTACTTATGGCTTGATGAAAGATCGGAGTGCAAAAGATATCTCCGATTTCATTGAATTCATTATTTCGGAAAACTATCTCGGGGTCGAAAATGGGCCATTCCCGATTATTTATGTTAGTGAGCGGGGGAAGGATGTCTTAACGGGAGGCGTGAAAGTACATCGCAAAGTGTCTGTCATTACGAAACAAATTACAGCCGACAATCCATTGTTTGAGCAACTTCGTGCCTTGCGGCGCCAACTGGCACAAGACGCAGGTGTACCGCCATTCGTTGTCTTTTCGGATAAATCCTTGCAAGACATGGCGGTGAGAATGCCTGTTACCGAAGAGGATTTCCTCGAGGTGAATGGAGTCGGACAGGCCAAACTGGAACGTTATGGCGAAGCGTTTATGCAAGAAATTAAAGCGTATACGATAGTAAGAACATGAAAAAGAGTAGGCACATGCACCTACTCTTTTTGTAATGGTTAATAAATCTGTACAGGAACTGATTTGCTACCATGTATAGCTTCTTTTTTTCTGCAAATCGAGACCAGTAGATAGACAATAGGTGTATCCAAAATGGCCACGACAAATTTGAACGCATATTGTGTCGCGATAAGAGTTAGTAACGCGCCGAGTGGCATAATTCCATAAAACGCGATTGTAATGAATATAGTTGTATCCACAAGTTGACTAGCCATTGTCGAAGCGTTGTTACGTATCCATAATTTCTTGTCACCGTGTCGGCTTTTCAGTTTATTGAAAATCAGCACATCAAGATTTTGACTGACGAGATAAGCAACTAGGCTTGCGATCGTTACACGGAATCCGGCAGTGAAAATCGTTTCGAAAGCTTGTTGATTTTCGTAAAAGGACGCCGCGGGCAATTGAATCGCAATCCAGATAAAAATAATGGCAAAAAGTTGTGTCAGAAAGCCGGTTAATACAGTTCGATGTGCGGCTTTTTTACCGTATACTTCTGTAATGACATCTAAAATCGGATAAGTGAACACATAGACGATAACTGCGGCAGGTAAGACAATCCAGCTGCCAAAACTAAATAATTTTACCGCCAATATGTTAGATAAAATCAATAACCCGACGAAAAGTCCATTTAAATAATAAAGCATTTTGTTATCTCTCCTCTTATCGGTTATCGATTGTTTCCGGATACATATCATGATTCATCATCCGGTGATCGGCCATTTGTTCATATTTT
Organism: Sporosarcina sp. YIM B06819; assembly: GCF_033485175.1. Lineage (NCBI taxonomy): Bacteria > Bacillati > Bacillota > Bacilli > Caryophanales > Caryophanaceae > Sporosarcina > Sporosarcina sp. YIM B06819. Next base: position 265,506 of record NZ_JAWLIQ010000001.1, read on the forward strand.
GTGCCCGGTACCCCGTAGTTGCAGTAAGGGTCGATGGACAAGCCGCCACGTGGTGTGAATTTACCCCATACTTCTATGTAACGCGGTTCAATCAGTTTTATCAAATCATTCATAATAATATTGATGCAATCTTCATGAAAATCGCCATGATTGCGGAAACTAAACAGATATAGCTTGAGCGACTTACTTTCTACAAGCTTTTTATCTGGAATAAAACTAATATAGATTGTTGCAAAATCCGGTTGTCCTGTCATCGGACAAAGTGATGTAAACTCAGGACAGTTGAACTTTACAAAGTAATCGCGATTGACATGCATACTATCGACCGACTCTAGTACTCCAGGGTTGTACTCATATAAGTACTTCGTGTTTTGATTGCCGAGCAAAGTTAAGTCGGACAATGTTGCTTCATCTCTTCCAGCCAATTAAAAAAACCTCCCGTATAATTTGTCAGGGAGGTCCATAGGTGCCGAATAAAAGAGCCATATCGAAAGCACATGGCGTAAATCTCGTCATCCATAGTTTTTTATAGAGGGTCGCTATGAACCTCTCCCGAACAGGGTATTCATTTCGTTTATGACATTAACCTAACGATGAGCTTTTGTCAATAGACCTAGTTTTTTTCATGCCGAGCAATGTATATAAGGCAACTGCCAGTAAGATGATGCTCGTCAACATGAAACCGCCCTTGTAGGTAAGGTCAAGGAACCCGATAACACTAGAACCTGCAACGACACCCATCGAGAAGAAGGCATAGAAATAGCCATATGCTTTCCCGCGGAACTCTGCGGAAGAAGAATCGATGAGCAATGAGTTGATGGAAGGGAACAGAAACGCGAATCCAGACCCGTAAATGGCCATCGCGATGTACAAGTAATTTAATTGCTCAATTTGGCTCAGGAATAACATAGCTACTCCCATTAAAGAAATACCGAAAGCTAACGTGACCATCGGACGAACCCGGTCAAAAATCCGGTTAATGGGCAATAAAAAGATCAGAATGGCGACAACACCAAATGTACTCAGTAACATTCCACTCGTTTTTGTATCAAAGCCAAGTGCTTCCACTTTCAGTGGCAACACAAGTGCCAGTACGCCTTGTGAAAACATTAAAAAGAATGCCCCGGCAAATGCACGTACCATACCTGGGTGACGAAATAAATACCTGACTTTAAAGTTCTGTCCTCGTTTAGTAGAATGCTTGCTAACATATGTAAATGAGCGGAGGACAAAGAAAGCAGCTGTGGCTAGCACAAGCATGATGCCGCCGTTGACAGCCATTATGAAAGGGGTACTTGTCTTAGCAGCAACAATCCCTCCGTAGGCTGGGCCAACGATGGCAGCCATTCCGACAAATGCCCCGGAAATAGCCACGCTTTTACCACGTTTCGATTCTTCTGCACGATTTGCAAGGAAAGTGAAAGCCGCTGGGACAATCAGTCCTTCCATAAATCCATGGACAAAACGGACAGCGAGTAATGATAGAGGTCCAGTTGCGAAAGAATAAAGGAAAAGTGATAATGCAGCTGCAAAAAGTCCAATCATTAGAATAATAAAGGGTCCTTTTTTATCGGTCATGAAGCCTGAAATTATATTTCCAATTGTGTTAGAGAATGAATACATACCAACGGCAAGTCCTATTAAAAATGGCGATGCACCAAGAGACAATGCGAATGGACTCATAACAGGTAATTGTGAAAATAAGTCAAAGAACGAGAAAAATACAATCAGATAGACAAAACCACGCATAATGAAGCCTCTTTTCATTTGAATATACCGTCTTCTACCTTACCATTTTTTATGCCTGATTGGAAAAGGTAAGTTTGTGAACGATAATAATGATAGCTTTTCATTTGCCAGAACGCTAAAATCGTAAGATAGAGGAATTGTGAAAGGGGAAATGAACAATGACAATTAGAGTGGGTATTGCGGGATACGGAAATTTAGGGCGCGGAGTGGAATACGCGATTGGCCAAAATAAAGATATGGAATTGGTTGGAGTATTTTCAAGAAGAAATCCAGCAGATGTGCAATTGTTAAATAGTAAAGTACCAGTGCATACAATGGATGATATTCAAAATTTCACGGATGCAATTGATGTCCTTATTCTTTGCGGCGGCTCGAAAAACGATTTACCTGAACAAGGACCGGCATTAGCTGCGTTATTTAACACAGTGGATAGCTTTGATACGCATGCGAAAATTCCTGAATACTTCGAGGCAGTCGATGCAACGGCAAAACCGAATGGCAAGACAGCAATTATTTCTGTCGGCTGGGATCCAGGTTTATTCTCCATTAATCGTTTGTATGGCGAAGCGGTGTTGTCGGAAGGCGCGACGTACACGTTTTGGGGCAAAGGCTTGAGCCAAGGACATTCCGATGCAGTTCGAAGAATTCCGGGTGTCAAAGGGGCCGTCCAATATACAATCCCTGTTCCAGATGCAGTGGATCGTGTGCGTAGTGGGTCATTACCTGAACTGTCGACACGTGAAAAGCATACGCGTGACTGCTATGTGGTGTTGCATGAAGGCGTGAATGCTGAGGAAGTCAAACAAGCGATTGTGACGATGCCTGATTACTTCACAGATTACGACACGACAGTCACATTTATTACCGAAGAAGAGTTGGCACGTGATCACGCTGCTATGCCACACGGCGGGTTTGTCATTCGCAGTGGCAAAACAGGTGAAGGCAATGCACAAGTGATGGAGTACTCGTTAAAACTCGACAGTAACCCAGAGTTTACATCTAGTGTTTTGGTTGCCTACGCACGAGCAGCTTATCGTTTAAATCAAAACGGTGAGACAGGTGCAAAAACAGTGTTTGATATTGCACCGGGATTGTTGTCACCGAAAAGTGCGGCTGATTTGCGTAAGGAATTGCTGTAAACAATTGAAATGATAACTAAACTACGGTGAATGTCTAGCTAGTTTGATAAGCTAAAGGTCCCGAAATGACGATAACTCTGCCCAATTGATCGATAACTTTGCTGAAATGATTGATAACCTTCGGCATTTGATCGATAATGCCAAGGAAATGATCGATAACCTCCGGCAAATGATCGAAAAGTTTTCAATGGTGCTTGTCGAGGGATGGATAATAGTCTTTTGGTGATTTATAAAGCTGGGGCTGTTCAAAAAGTTTGTGAAAACTGACTTTCTGGACAGTCCCTATTTTTCTAAAAATATGGGAGTGGAGCATATGAAATTTTATCTTGCATCAGGTTTTCAGAACAAAAAAGCTGTCAACTATGTAAGTGAAAAGTTGATAGCAGCAGGCTATGTACATACATACGATTGGACGAAAAATGATAGGGCCTCGACGCTTGAGGAATTAAAGGTAATTGGTGAAGCAGAGAAAAATGCAATATTGGCATCAGATGTTGTGATTATAATATTGCCCGGAGGAAAAGGAAGTCATATTGAATTAGGCATTGCACTTGGTAGGGAAAAGAAAATCTTTTTATATTCGGCTGATGAAAAAGTGAATGACTTTGACACAACGAGCACCTTTTATCATTTGCCTGAAGTTGAACAGGTGATTGGTACGTTAGATGAGTTGGTGAATAAAATTAATAGTTATTTTAGCGAGCTGTACCCGAAGGTCAAATAATCAGCTTGGTTTATTTTTAATAGTGTTGATATCGGCGGGGTAAACGAGTTTCCTGAAACAGATAGGGTATACACTAGACTATTTATTTATAGCATCTAAACTTCTGCATGTATATTCAAATAATTTGTAGTATATAGTGTTAGAAATACTGTTTTGGAGGTACCCAAATGAAGTGGCTTGGACTATTAAGTTACCTGTTCATGATAGTTGTCAATGGAATAGCTAATACAATAGGTATTAATGGCAAAAAAACAGGTGAAATTTCAGGTCAAATTGATGTTTTATTTACTCCTGCGCCATATGTATTCTCTATTTGGACCGTTATTTATATTGTATTAGCTATTTGGATTTTTCTACAGTTTCGTTCGCCGACCCAGAATCAGGATTCAACTTTATGGCTTCTTTTCATAGCAACCTGTTTTTATAATGTTGCATGGTTATTAAGCTGGCATTATGAATACTTTATCGTATCTGTTATCGTAATGGTTGGCTTACTAATAAGCTTGATACTCATTTATAGAAGCTATCCAATAGGAGATTATCATTTTTCTGGAAGATTGCCCTTTTCAATCTATCTAGGTTGGATTAGTGTGGCACTGATGGCGAATATAAGTTTTGTATTAAAGTACTATGAGTGGTCGGGTTTTGGTATGTCAGAACAATTCTGGGCCAATATTTTACTCCTACTCGCAACATTACTTGCGATGTATATCCGTTTTTACTATAAAGATATACTGTTCCCACTCGTCATTATTTGGTCCTTTATCGGTATTTCTGTTCAAAATGGAAAAGATGCGGGAAGTCTCTTCTATATGCCATTGGTCTATTGCGTAATCCTCTTCATTTGGATATTTATCGGGAAGAATAGCCACGAAAAACGTAAGTAATTTTACTGAGAAGTGTAGTTGATATATGGGGATTTTAGTGGGAATTCAATATTCAAAAGCCAAACTATTGCATCGATTGAATCACAATTGCCCAGTGGATGGGAATCTGTCTATCCTTGGTACCGCATCGATGCAACAGTGTCGGTGTGGTCTTTTACTTTTCTCTAAACAATAAATCCGAAGATACAGGTCTTATTTCAAGCTCCCTAGACCAGACAGAAAGTTGCCCAATATGATGAATTTCATGTGAAATGATATGCCGCATTATTTTCCCGTAAGTGAATCTGGATGTATCCCCGTTTCGCCTTTTCATTTCCAAGACTTTGTCCTCCCAATCAGGCGTCCATGATTGAATGAAATCTTCGGTGGTCAATTTTGTACTGTTAGAGAACTCAATCACCTCATGTAGAGTTGAAATTTCATTTAAATCTTTCAGGATAACTGGGGTTCCATTCATTTGATTAACCCAAATCTGTTCACAATCAATTACATGAAATAAATTATGCAATATACTTCCCATACCACCCGCACGTTTTTGTGTAAGTTCTTCGATAGAAATCTGTTGACTCCAATCAAACCAGTCATCTCTAACTTGCCAATTATAAGAAAACATCCCCAACATAGACGACTCCTCCTAAATAACAATTAATTTTCTTAATAGTAACCTAAAGATTGATAACTTTGTTAAAATTCTTATGATGTGTGCTGAAAAATGAAACAAAGAATGTGCACGAGAATTTCATGCCTATTTAATTGAAATATTGGGGGAATAAAAAATGAAAGCAGTCACGGTTTACCATTATGACGCATTTAGCACAGAACCGAATAAAGGAAATCCTGCGGGAGTCGTGTTAAATGGAGATAACTTAACAGAAAAAGATATGCAAGAAATCGCTGCTAAGGTTGGTTTCAATGAGACTGCATTTCCGGTTCAATCAGCCGTGGCAGACCTTAGAATCCGTTATTTTACACCGGGATTTGAAACGGATTTATGTGGACATGCAACAATGGCTACGCTATTTGCTTTGAAATCTAGAGGTTTATTAACTGAAAAAGATGACTTCACAATTGAAACAAGAGCAGGCGTTTTGCCGATACGTATAGAGTCGCTAACGGACGGCACGTTCCAGATAACGATGCAACAGGCTTCACCACAGTTTGAAGAATTTAAGGGTTCTTCCGAAGAATTGGCTCAAGCAATTGGACTTGAGAAAGCCGATATTGACGGAGATTTGCCGATTGTCTATGGTAGTACAGGAATATGGACGCTATTAGTGCCGATTAAGACACTTAGTGCTTTCAAGAGAATGGAACCAAATACTGAAATATTCCCAAGCATTTTAAAAGAAATACCAAAAGCATCGATCCATCCTTTTTGTTTGGAAACGTACGATGCACATGCCGATATGCACGCTCGTCATTTTTCATCCCCTTATTCAGGGACAATAGAGGATGCAGTGACAGGAACGGCTTCAGGCGTCATGGGTGCATATTATGCAACTTATATCGACAATGTTTTTGAAGAACGCTTGAATCTTGTGGTAGAGCAGGGCTATGAAATTGACAAAGATGGTCGTGTAAGGGTTAGTGTTTCTAAAAATCAAGATAGTTATGACATAGAGATAACGGGAAATGCAGTATATGTGAAAGAATTTGAGATTGTTATTTAATTATATAGGGGGGACATTCGTGAGGACAATAACCTTGTCGAACGGAAAGACCATAGAAGTAGAGTGTTTGAGTTGTGCACTAACAAGTGGGGTGATTGAACCAGATGGAGGTGTAGTAGTTGAAACTGAATACTTCCATGCGCATCAAGATGTTGCCTACCCGATAAGGGGACTCATTATTTTAGCTTCTAAACGCCATATTAAGTGTTTTGATGAGTTAACTGAGGAAGAAAAGCTTGATTATATCAACATACTCTCAAAAATTCGAAAGGCGCAAAGGGACGTTTTAGGCATTGAGTATGTTTATTATTTTTACAATGAAGATACTATACACCATTTCCATACGTGGATGGTTCCTCGCTATGAATGGATGTATGAATTTGGGCGTTCAGTTGAATCAGTGAGACCTGTTCTGCTACATGCGAGGAATGAAATGAATACTGTAAAGAATTTGAAGGAAGTCATGGAGGCTATTAGGGTGCTGACGAAGGAGTTGACACTTCAATGACAGTCACCAAAATGAAGAGAAGATTTGAAGAGATGAAAAGAGTAGATGTTGCGTATGTACTGCTAGTTGACGAACACGAGAAGAATGTCTTATTGGTCAAAAATAAAGGACCTGGGGCTTCTTACTACACGCTCCCAGGCGGAGCAGTCGAGCAGGGAGAAACACTCGAAGAGGCTGCTATTCGTGAAGTAAAAGAAGAAACAGGATTAGATGTACAACTTGGTGGGATTTTTAGTGTGGGTGAAGCGTTTTTCAAAGAAAGAGGCCATCATGCTATTTTCTTTACTTTCACAGGGAGAATAATCGGTGGGGAAATAAATATTTCACTACCAAAAGAAATTGAGGAAATTACTTGGATGAGCACAGAACTGGCGGAACAGTATGTACATATTTCTAACGGATTTGAGGGTTTGATAGATAGCAAAACGACGGTTCCGTATATTCTTAGGGGAGCGGGTAGGCCTGAATCTTAATTGTGTACGGTTATCCATAATTTATTCGATTCTTAATCCGAAATGTTTTGATAATAGCAACCATTTCGCATATAATACTCATGTACGATTTATTTAGGGGGTCGAATTAATTGACGAAATTAGATGAAACACTAGAAATGTTGAAAGCGCTCACAGATGCAAAAGGAATTCCCGGAAATGAACGTGAACCGCGCGAAGTGATGAAGAAGTACATAGAGCCGTTTGCTGATGAAATTGACCAGGATGGTCTTGGTTCATTGATCGCTAAAAAAACGGGTGATGCGAATGGTCCTAAAATTATGCTGGCAGGACATCTCGATGAAGTTGGTTTCATGATTTCTAAAATCGACGACAAAGGGTTTCTATCCTTCCAAACGGTTGGTGGCTGGTGGTCACAAGTTATGCTGGCACAACGTGTGACGATTGTGACGCGCAAAGGGGATACAGTGACAGGGGTTATCGGATCGAAGCCTCCACATATCCTGACGCCTGAAGCACGTAACAAACCGGTTGATATTAAAGATATGTTTATTGATGTCGGGGCAACTTCGAAAGAGGAAGTTATGTCGTGGGGTATTTTACCGGGAGATATGGTTGTCCCTTACTTCGAATTCACAGTGATGAATAATGACAAATACCTGCTAGCGAAAGCATGGGATAACCGTATTGGTATCGCTATCGCAATTGAAGTTTTGAAAGCATTGAAAGCTGAAAATCATCCGAATATTGTATTCAGCGTGGGTGCAGCACAAGAAGAAATTGGTCTTCGTGGCGCGCGTACAGCTGCTACGAAAATCCAGCCAGACATCGGTTTCGCAGTTGACGTAGGCATCGCTGGTGATACACCGGGTGTTACATCGAAAGAAGCGACAGGTAAAATGGGCGATGGTCCACAAATCTTGCTATTCGATGCTTCTATGGTATCCCACAAAGGATTGCGTGACTTCGTTGTCGATACAGCTGAAGAACACGGCATTCCTTATCAGTTCGAAACGATTCCAGGCGGTGGTACGGATGCAGGCGCTATCCATCTATCAGGACATGGTGTGCCGTCACTTGCTATCTGTATTCCAACACGTTATATTCATTCGCATGCAGGAATTTTGCATCGTGATGATTTCGAAAACACAGTGAAGCTGATTGTTGAAGTCATTAAAAAGTTAGATCGTGATGCGGTCAAGGCAATTACATTTGATTGAATGAACAAATAAACTGCTCTAGCTAGTAAAATAGCTGGGCAGTTTTTTTATTTTTGTAAATCTATAAAAATGCACTTGACTTTATAATTATGCATATTATATACTGTGATATACAAAGTGAAAACAGTGATTGGGGATGACGATATGATGAAACTTGAAGAGAAAAACAGTGATATTGCTAATGGATTGAAAGGGAAGGACCTACTATCCCTTCTTGATTATACAAGCGAAGAAGTTGCATATTTATTGGATTATGCGAATAACATGAAAAAAGAAATGCTGGCAGGCAATATGCCACCTATTTTAGCAGGCAAGACACTCGGGATGATTTTTGAAAAGCATTCAACGCGCACACGTATCTCATTTGAAGTTGGAATGATTCAACTTGGGGGCCATGCGATGTTCATGAACGCGCGTGACTTGCAAATCGGACGCGGGGAGTCGGTGTATGATACAGGGCATGTATTGTCGGAGTATTTGGATGGTGTTATGATTCGTGCGAACTCACATGAAATGGTCAAGGAATTGGCGGAGCATACGTCAGTCCCAGTTATTAACGGCTTAACGGATATTTTTCATCCTTGTCAGGCATTAGCAGATTTACTGACGATTTTGGAAGTGAAAGGATCATTGGCAGGTAAGAAAATTGCCTATGTTGGGGATGGCAATAATGTAGCACACTCACTCATCATCGCCGCAGCACATATGGGGATGCATGCAGCGGTTGCAACGCCAGTAGGATTTGAATATAACGCAGATTTGTTGGTTAAAGCACAAGAGCTAGCGGCTAAGAATGGTGGTAGCGTAGTAACAACAACGAACCCAGTAGAAGCCGTACAAGATGCTGATGTCGTTTATACAGATGTCTGGACGAGTATGGGTCAAGAAGAAGAGGCGGCAGCACGTCTTGAAGCGTTTAAAGATTTTCAAATCAATGATGCATTGGTAGCGCATGCGAAAGAGGATTACATGTTCTTGCATTGTCTACCAGCTCACCGTGAGGAAGAAGTGGCGACGTCTGTTATTGATGGACCGAATTCATACGTCTTCCAACAAGCAGGCAATCGTCTACATGCACAAAAAGCAGTTTTGGCTAATGTGTTGTAATTGAATAGACTTAGGAGTCCAGGTCATGACTGACTGGACTTTTTAGTGTTAAAGTATTGTTTAGTTTGCGTGAACGATGCATAGTTTTTGGAAAATGTTGTTTAGTTTTTCGTAAATGTTGCCTAGTCTGTAGTAAACGTAGTTTAGTTAAAGAAAAGCGTGGATGCACTGGCACCCACGCTCTTCTTTAACTATTCAACTCGCCGCAAATACTTGTGCTAGTTCTCCAGCCATCTTCGCCTTCTCTTGTTCACCCGAATTATTCCACAATTTTTCAAAGAACACGCCGAGCCCTGGTAATAGGTGTTCTTCGCCTCGTTTGATGGCATCTTCGACGACGTTACGGACATCTTCCGCTGAATTATTTTTCATGTTTGTCGTAATCGCGTCTCGAATTTGGAAATCCATTTTATCAACCTCCTATCATCATTTTGGACACAAATATCGCCAACTATACGGGCATTTGTTACACTGAAAAGAAAAAGGCGGTAACGACGATTATGAAACGCATTGAATCACCACAAAACTCACTTGTGAAACATTGGAAAAAACTCGTAACAACACGAAAAGAACGTGACAAAACGGAAGAATTTCTCGTAGAAGGCTTTCATCTTGTTGAAGAAGCTTTAAAAAAAGACGGGGCGATACTTGCATTAATCATCCGAGACGGCGTTGAGTTTCCTGCGGGCTGGTCGACAGAAGGTGTACATATTGTTGAAGTCAACAGTGCTGTTGCGAAAGAAATTTCAGAAACGGAGCACTCACAAGGCGTCTACGCACATTGTCGTCAGCCCCAACATGCTGAGGGAGATTTCGTATCATGGAAAAAACTTTTGCTTGTTGACGCGGTTCAAGATCCAGGAAATGTCGGAACAATGATTCGTACAGCGGACGCAGCTGGAATGGATGCGGTTATACTTGGCAAAGGCTCAGCTGATCCGTATAATCCGAAAACAGTACGATCTGCGCAAGGCTCTCATTTCAATATCCCGGTTGTCCGGGGAGATTTAATGGAATGGGTGACGAAATCAAAAGAAGCCAGTATTAAGGTACTTGGTACAGGGCTACAAAATGCAGTCAACCATTCTGATATTGAACCACAAACTGAATTCGCCTTGATTCTCGGCAATGAAGGCAGCGGTGTTGATCCTGAATTATTGGCATTAGCAGACGCAACAGTTAAAATCCCGATGTATGGCAAAGCCGAGTCCCTAAATGTTGCGGTCGCAACGGGAATCTTGCTTTATTCGTATTCGAGGAATTAACTAGAATATAGTTACCCAACAGGTACGGTGTTTGTTTGACGTCGTAGAGTTCACGTGCTAGGTCGCTCAGTTTTCTCGCTGTCGTCCAGTTTGATACCAGGGTCGTCCAGTTTCTGTACTTCGTCGTAGAGTTCACGCGCTAGGTCGCTCAGTTTTCCTGCTGTCGTCCAGTTTGATGTCAGGGTCGTCCAGTTGCTGTAATTCGTCGTAGAGTTCACGTGCTAGGTCGCTCAGTTTTCCCGCTGTCGTCCAGTTTGATGTCAAGGTTGCCTATTTCACTACAGCAGATTCAAAGGAAATATTTAGTTCCTCTGTTGATGAACAAAATGATTTCGGGTATACTACTAGTTATGAATTAAAATAAAAAGCAATGATTGGGAAAAGTAAACATCACACGAACCGAAAGGGAATCTGCGCCTTGACTGAAAGCGTAGATGGGCAAGTGTTTGTTGAAGTTCACCCCATGAGCTGCCATCAGGACCAGCGTGAGCTGTAAAGATGTGCCGGCGCCGGACCGTTATTCCGATTTGAGTGATCATGCCTTCGGGTGTGATAATCAGGGTGGTACCGCGAAATCGTCCTCGTCCCTTTTATAGGGGCGAGTTTTTTTTTTTTGGCAGGTGTACTACACTTTTGTTAATTTCGAAAGGAGAATCACAATGGAAGCACAATTAGAACAGTTGAAAGATGAGGCCCTTGCAAAAATTGAGGCTGCATCAGATGTAAAAGCATTAAACGAAGTCCGCGTTGCCTACTTAGGGAAAAAAGGGCCGATTACCGACCTTCTTAAAGGCATGGGGAAATTACCGGCTGAGGAACGTCCGAAAATGGGTGCGCTTGTCAATGTCATTCGTGAAGCAGTAACAGAAGTATTGGAAGTACGTATGGCGAAACTTGAGGAGCAAGCGATTAACGAACAGCTTGCCACTGAATCGATTGATGTAACATTGCCAGGACGCCCTGCGCGCACGGGCAATCATCATCCGTTGACACGCGTTGTTGAGGACATTGAAGACTTCTTCATTAGCATGGGCTATGAAATTGCAGAAGGTCCTGAAGTGGAGAAAGATTATTATAACTTTGAAGCATTGAATTTACCGAAAGATCATCCAGCACGCGATATGCAGGACTCATTCTATATTTCAAAAGACATCCTACTTCGCACACAAACATCGCCTGTTCAAGCACGGACGATGGAAGCGAAAAACGGTGCACCGATTAAAATTATTTGCCCTGGGAAAGTGTACCGTCGTGATAGCGATGATGCGACACATTCGCATCAGTTTACACAAATCGAAGGACTTGTCGTCGGTGAAAATATCCGGATGAGTGATTTAAAGGGAACTCTTGATTTATTCGCTAAGAAAATGTTTGGAACAGAGCGCGAAATCCGCTTGCGTCCAAGCTTCTTCCCATTCACGGAGCCATCGGTTGAGATGGATATTTCTTGCTTTAAATGTGGTGGATCAGGCTGTAACATTTGTAAGAAAACAGGCTGGATTGAGATTTTAGGTGCAGGTATGGTGCACCCGAACGTCTTAAGAATGTCAGGTTATGATCCAACGGTCGTGTCAGGTTTTGCTTTCGGTATGGGGCCTGAACGGGTTGCAATGTTGAAATATGGTGTGGAAGATATTCGTCATTTCTATACGAATGACGTGCGTTTTGTATCACAATTCCACCGGACGGAAGTTTAAGGAGGGCATAACATGTTAGTATCTACAAAATGGTTAAGTGATTACGTAAATATAGAAGGTATTGCCGAAGCGGAACTTGCGGAAAAAATTACACGCGCAGGAATTGAAGTCGATACAATTATTGACCGTTCCCAAGGCATGACCAATGTAGTGGTTGGCTATGTCAAGGAATGTGTGAAACACCCAGAAGCGGATAAATTGAATATTTGTCAAGTGGACGTTGGGGAAGAAGTAACACAAATTATTTGTGGGGCGTCAAACATTGCCAAAGGACAAAAAGTTATCGTAGCACGTCCTGGTGCAGTTTTACCGGGTGATTTTAAAATTAAAAAAGCGAAACTTCGCGGCGAAGAATCGAACGGCATGATTTGTTCACTACAAGAGCTTGCTGTTGAAGGTAAACTCGTCCCGAAAGCATACGCAGAAGGCATTTATGTACTTCCTGCCACTGCGGTACCTGGAGAAAATGCGTTGCCACTTATTGGACTTGACGACATCGTGCTTGAATTTGATTTGACACCGAACCGTTCTGATGCGCTTAGCATGTTAGGTGTTGCCTATGAAGTTGGCGCGATTTTATCACAAGGTATTCAATTGCCGGAAATTACGTATACGGAATCGGCTGATAAAGCTGAAGATGTGCTGAAATTGCGCATTGATGCAAAAGCAGACAATCCGATGTACGTAGCAAAAGTCGTGAAAAATGTAAAAATTGCTGAATCACCATTATGGTTGCAAAACCGTTTAATGGCGGCGGGCATACGTCCGCATAATAACGTAGTCGACATTACGAACTACGTATTGATGGAATACGGTCAGCCACTGCATGCGTTCGATTATGACCGTCTTGGAACGGGTGAAATCGTTGTTCGTTTGGCAGAAGAAGGCGAAAAGATAACAACGTTGGATGAAACAGAGCGCACGTTGAAATCGCATAACCTTGTCATTACAAATGGCAAAGAACCTGTCGCTATTGCAGGTGTGATGGGCGGGTTAAATTCTGAAGTGCATGATGGAACGACAACAGTTGTCATTGAATCGGCTTATTTTACGCCGGGATCTGTCCGTCAAACGTCGAAAGAAATCGGTCTACGAAGTGACGCGAGTACGCGCTTTGAAAAGGGTGTCGATCCAGCACGTGTTATTGCAGCGGCAGAACGTGCAGCTCAGTTGATGGCTGAACTTGCAGGCGGCGAAGTGTTAAGTGGTTCAGTTATTGTGGATGAACTTGACAAGACACCTGTGCGCATAACGGTTTCACCAGATTATATTAATCATCGTCTTGGGATGAAAATCTCGCTGGAAGAGATGCTGTCTATTTTAGATAGATTGCAAATCAGCACAGAAGCTGTCAATGGCTTGCTCGTAATTGACGCGCCGACACGCAGACAGGATCTGCGTATTGAAGAAGATATTATCGAGGAAATTGCACGTATGTACGGCTATGACCATATCCCAATGACACTTCCAGTTACGGAATCAACTCCAGGCGGTTTGACTCCGTATCAGGCGAAACGCCGTACAGTGAGAGCGTTCCTTGAAGGAGCAGGACTGTATCAGGCACTGTCGTATTCATTAACATCGAAAGAGCAGGCGCAAGCCTATGCACTTGAAACGGCACCTGTGACGGAGCTATTGATGCCGATGAGTGAGGACCGCAGTGTACTTCGCCAAAGTATCATTCCACATCTTTTGGAAGCAGCAACATATAACGTGGCACGCCGTATGGATTCTGTTGCGTTGTATGAAACAGGTTCGGTATTCCTTGGAGAACAAGAAGATGGTCTACCACAGGAAGTAGAGCATGTGGCAGCGGTGATAACGGGTAAATGGGTGGATCACGCATGGCAGGCTGAAACGAAAATGGTTGATTTCTTCGTGCTAAAAGGCATTGTCGAAGGCATGATGGATAGCCTTGGATTAGTGGAAGGTCTATCATTCGAACAAGCTGTTATTGACGGTATGCATCCAGGTCGCACAGCAAATATTTTCTATGATGGCGAACGTATTGGTTTGATTGGCCAAATTCATCCGACAGAACAGAAAAAACGCGACTTGAAAAATACCTATGTGATGGAAATGAATCTTGCGAAAATCCTTGCGATTGAAACGGCTGAATTGGTCTATGTACAAGTTCCGCGTTTCCCATCGATTTCAAGAGATATCGCACTTGTTGTATCGAGTGAAACATCCGCAGGCGCACTTGAGCATGTCATTCGCAACGCGGGCGGCAAACTGTTGAAAACAGTTCGTTTGTTCGACTTGTACGAAGGAGCGAATGTTGAGGAAGGCAAGAAATCTGTTGCATTCTCGTTGACGTACGCAGATCCAGAACGCACATTGACTGACGAAGAAGTTGTCAAAGCACATGATAAAGTGTTGAATGCATTAACAACTGAAGCAGGGGCATTGCTTCGAGGGTAAATATAGTAGAGCCGCACATGGTAATTCCATGTGCGGCTCTTTTTTTTGTAAAATAGGGTTCGATTTGGGCATTCATTGTAAAATTTCCGCTTATGGCGCGGAAATTTTACAAACCGAACTCTTCGTTGTTCGGTTTGCAATTAGAATTCATTAGTTACAATTAGAGTCATGCCACGGCATTCATTGCATAAATTCCTCGAAAAATTACTTCCTCTTCCTCGCAGCAATCTCCTTGGCCTTCCCCGCATTCGCAAAATGCCATTTCGTCAGAGATTTGAGCGTATCTTCGCCACTTTTTAATAAAATTCTAGCAGCGACGTCGTCAACTTTGGCTCCTGCTCCTTTCGGCAACTCTACTCCTGCGATTCCGCTAAGCCGATCCATCTCTTCAAGAAATGCCACGCGTGCAATAATGGATGCGGCTGCAACGGACATATGCAACCCCTCTGCTTTTGTTGAAAATAGTACGTTTTCACGCACAATTTCCTTCTCGTTTTTAATATGATTATAATAAATGCCGCGTTCTGCAAATTGGTCAATCAAAATATAATCAGGTTTTTCCTCGTCCATTTTCCGTAGGACATGCTTGAGTGCTTGGTTATGAAGAAGGGCTTTGATTTTCCCTTGCGACCATCCTCGGGCTTGCACTTCATTATATTTGTCATTTTTCAACGTCAACACACTATAAACCAATGCTGCTTGTAAATCGGGTGCAATTTTTCGCATCAGGTCATCCGTTAATTGTTTAGAGTCCTTGACGCCCAATTCTCGCACAAGTTCGACTTGGTCAGCACGGACAAAACAGGCTGCAACCGTTACAGGACCGAAGAAATCACCAGTACCTGTCTCGTCCGAACCGACGACGGATAGTTCCGCAAGACGATTGGGTAAAGTGTCACCTTTTGTTGTATCTTTTGTAGAAGCTTGATTCCCTTCAGCTTTGCCCCAACGTGCGGCCTCTCTTTCAGCCCCGCCACCTTGAAAGAGGACTTTGCCAGATTTATAGGCTGTAATCGATGTATCCGTTAGCTTTGCCGCGAAAACGACACCGGGTGCATTACGGACAATTTTTGAAGAGGCATAGTGCGCCATTACTTTTTTTAATCCTTGATCATCTACTAAAATGACTTGATTACTCAAATTAAAACTTCCTTTCGTCGACTTTATTCATTAGTAAACTCGGTGATTGCCGAGCTGAAAAGAGAAGGCAGTCTAAGTTCGCTACGTCCTGTAGCAACAAAGAGGGATGAAGTTCAATTTCTCTCCACTGCATGACCTACATCCTAATAGGTCCGCGACAGCAGAACCATAGTTGCCCTTTTAAGGTCATCCATGAACTTAAATGATTGGACGTTACAACTAAATCAGTTTCGTGGTATGATTGATAACAGAGTTTTTTATCTTCATTCAGCAAATGCTTTTGTATTGAAGGCAAAGCGTAATTGATGTGGGAGGTCTTGCCATTGACAGACGAACAGAAGACACGCATAACCGTTGATATTTACGGGCAGACTTATACAATTGTTGGTACCGAAACTAGCAGTCATGTGCGGTTGGTCGCCTCGATGGTTGATGATCGAATGAGAGAAATCAGTGCCCGCAATCCTTATCTCGACAGTTCGAAAATTGCTGTGCTTACCGCTGTGAATAGTGTACATGATTATCTTAAATTAAAAGAGCAAGTTGAACAAATAGAAGAAGAATTGAATAAGTTGAAGGGTTGACGGTCTTACATGCTTGATTTACTTATCTTATTTCTCCTTTTTGGAGGGCTCGTCACGGGATTTAGACGTGGACTGATTGTCCAAGTTATACATATGACGGGATTTATCGTAGCACTAATAGTTGCTTATACGTATTATAAACAACTTGCGGACAAATTTGTCCTGTGGATTCCCTATCCGGGTGTGACAGCCGGCTCGAAGCTATCGATGTCTGTTGATCGACTCGATTTGGATGGGACGTTTTATCAATTACTGGCATTTGTCCTCATTTTTCTTGTTGTCAAATTCGGTTTGCAATTAGTTGCCTCGATGTTCGATTTCTTAAAATATTTACCTGTCTTAGGTTTCGTTGCACGATTTGCAGGAGCGATGTTTGGATTTATCGAGTTTTATATTCTCATATTCCTTGTACTCTATCTGCTAGCAATGGTGCCAATAGACTTTGTCCAGGGACTGTTAAGCAACTCAATGCTTGCGAAAACGATGTTTGAACACACGCCGTTGTTTTCTGAAATGGTGAAAAACTGGTGGTTCGTGTACACAAAATGACAGCTTCCCCCTTTCAGGAGGGAAGCTTTTTTCAAGGGAGGACTTTAGGTGAATAAAAAAACAATCATTCGTACGTTTGAAAAAATCGCTTTATATATGGAGTTGCTTGGGGAAAACCATTTTAAAATTTCTGCTTTTAGGAAAGCAGCTAATGTGCTCGAACTCGATCCACGTAGTTTAGCCGAAATGGATGATATCCTAACACTAAAGGGCATTGGTAAAGGAACAGGTGCAGTTATTACGGACTTGCTGGAAAAAGGGGAGTCAGAGCTACTGACAGAGCTGGAAGAGACGGTTCCCAAAGGACTGGTCCCCCTATTGAAAATCCCAGGACTTGGTGGTAAAAAAATAGCCAAATTGCGTGAAGCACTCGGTATTGATTCGGTCGAATCATTACGCAATGCATGTACTGCTGGGGAAGTCAGTAAAGTCCCCGGCTTTGGTAAAAAAACTGAAGAAAAACTGTTGGCGGAAATAGAATTACTAGGTACGCGCCAAGGCAAATTTCCGATATGGCAAGTGGAGAAAGTTGTATCATTTGTGGAGCAGGAACTACAAGTAATCCCTGAAATCACCCGTTTTTCTGTGGCAGGCAGTTATCGTCGGACAGAAGAGCAAAGCAGTGATGTGGACTTCATCATTGTGACGGACGAACCTGGCACTGTACGGGAGAAATTACTAGCCTCTTTACCTCTCGCTGCGACAATCGGGGCGGGAGATGCCAAATTATCCGTCACACTCGACTTAGAGGAGCAAATCGATGCGGATTTCCGTTTTGTGAAGGAAGAGCAATTCGCTACTGCTATTCATCATTTTACAGGTTCCAAGGACCATAATGTCCGTATGCGCCAGTTGGCGAAATCCAGAGGACTGAAAATTAGTGAATATGGTGTGGAGGATGAAAAGGGAGTTGTCACGACATTTGGCTCGGAAGCTCAATTTTTTGCTCACTTCGATTTGCCTTTCATTCCACCCGCGCTTCGTAGAAATGGCAGTGAAATTGACCGTGTAGAGGAACTCGCTGGCTTGATTGCGCTAGAAGATATCCGCTCGGATCTGCATATGCATACGACTTGGTCGGACGGAGGCTATTCCATTCGTGAGATGGTAGAAGCATGCCGTGCGAAAGGCTACTCCTATATGGTCATCACGGATCATACGCAGTACTTGAAAGTGGCGAATGGTTTAACACCAGAACGCGTGCGTCAACAAATTGCAGAAATCCGTGCATTAAATCAGGAATATGATGACATTGAAATCTTTTGCGGAACGGAAATGGATATTCTTCCCGATGCCACACTCGATTTTGACGATGAATTGCTAAGTGAGCTCGATTTTGTCATTGCTTCGATCCATTCAAGCTTCAGTCAACCGCAGGAGCAGATTATGGAGAGGCTTCATACGGCGATGAAAAATCCGCATGTTGATATGATTGCACACCCAACAGGGCGTATTGTCGGTCAACGTGAAGGCTATGACCCAGACATTCCCCAACTCATTCAATGGGCAAAGGAATATGGTAAAGTGTTAGAATTAAATGCAAATCCTTACCGATTAGATCTTGCGACAGAACATCTGATGTTGGCGCAAGAAGCTGGCGTTCCCATCGCCATTAATACAGATGCCCACGCCATTGATCAATTAAAATATATGGATATTGGTGTGAAATACGGCCAAAAAGCTTGGCTAAAAAAAGAAACGGTCGTTAATACATGGCCGCTAGATAAATTTCTCCGTGACATTGTCCGGAAATGAAAGGAAGTGTATGACATTGGAAAACCGTGTCTTAAAAACACTTGAGTTCGATAAAATCCGGGATATTGTGGCTACACACTGTACGTCATTTGCCGGTCGTTCTTATATAGAAAAGTTAGTGCCAGTTCGTGAGTTTGAAGAAGTTGTTCGACTGCTTGAGGAAATGGATGAAGGATTGTCCATTCTCCGTGTTCGTGGCAACGTGCCGATGGGTGGAATTAGTGATGTTAGACCCCATGCAAAACGTGCACAACAGGGCGGTATGTTAAGCGCTTATGAATTGATGGAAGTTGCCAATACAATTCGTGCAAGTCGGATTTTGCGTCAGTTCATCGAAGCGATTGTAGCTGATGAAGATATTGATATTCCTCATTTTGTCGCTAAAAAAGATTTAATTCCCATCTTGACGGGATTGGAGCATGAGATTAATGCGTGCATTGATGACAATGGACATGTTGTCGATAGTGCATCAGGTTCGTTGCGTTCAATTCGACAAGGATTACGTATGCAAGAAGGGCGCGTACGTGAAAAGTTAGAAAGCTATACACGCGGGCGCAATGCGGCGAAAATGCTGTCCGATTCCATCGTAACAATTCGTAATGATCGCTTCGTGATTCCTGTTAAAGCGGAGTATCGTTCGCATTATGGCGGTGTCATACATGATATGTCGTCATCAGGACAGACGCTATTCATCGAACCGGATGCCGTTGTTCAGGCGAATAATGAAATTAGACGCTTGAAAATGCAGGAGCAAGAAGAAATCGAGAAAATTCTCCTTGAATTATCTGCCAAAGTGCAAGAAATCGCACATGAATTATTCATTCTCGTCGCTGTCTTAGCAGAAATTGATATCATTTTGGCGAAAGCGAAATTCGGTATCGCACATAAGTGTACGAAGCCAGAAGTGAATAATGAAGGCTATATTCGCTTGGCGAAAGCACGGCATCCGTTGTTGCCAATTGAAACTGCAGTGGCGAATACCATCGAATTCGGCAATGACATTACGACAATCGTCATTACCGGACCTAACACAGGCGGTAAAACAGTGACGTTGAAAACAGTTGGCCTGTGCACATTGATGGCACAAGCTGGGCTGCCGATTCCTGCACTTGACGGTTCGGAAATTGCCGTCTTCGATTCAGTCTATGCCGATATTGGGGACGAGCAGTCTATTGAGCAAAGCCTGAGTACATTCTCTTCTCATATGGTCAATATTGTCGACATTATAAAAAAATACGATGATCGCTCGTTAATTATTTTCGATGAGCTCGGTTCAGGTACGGATCCACAAGAAGGGGCGGCACTGGCCATCTCTATTTTGGATGAAGTACATGGGCATGGTGCACGGGTAATGGCAACGACCCATTACCCAGAGTTAAAAGCGTATGGCTATAATCGCCCAGGCGTTGCCAATGCGAGTGTCGAATTTGATATCGAAACGTTAAGCCCGACCTATCGTCTATTAATTGGCGTTCCGGGTCGCAGTAATGCCTTTGAAATTTCGAAGCGACTTGGCTTACAAGAGCGCATTATCGAGCGCGCAAAAACATTTACCGGGACAGATCGCGGGGAAGTCGATTCGATGATTGTGTCGCTTGAAACAAGTCGTGTTCAATCAGAAAAAGATGCAGAACAAACACATGAAGTGTTGTTGGAGACGGAACGCTTGAAACGTGAATTAGAAGAACGTTTAGCTGAGTTTGAGAGTATGAAAGAACTTTTGGAAGCGAAAGCGAAAGAAAAGGCTAAAAAAATCGTGGAAGAAGCCAAGCGGGAATCGGAAGCGGTAATTTCAGACTTACGGGCAATGCGTTTAAATGTCGGAGCGAATATTAAAGAGCATGAATTGATTGAAGCGCGTAAACGTCTAGAAGGGGCGGCGCCAGTCGAAAAGAAAAAAGTGATTAAAGCAAAAGCAGCGCCAAGACCTTTGCAAGTTGGTGATGAAGTGAAAGTGCTTAGCTATGGTCAGAAAGGTACGCTCATTGAAAAAGTATCCAGTAAGGAATGGGTCGTCCAAATCGGTATTTTGAAGATGAAACTGGATCAGTCTGGCTTAGAATACGTTAAACCAGAAAAAGAGAAGCCGACTGTCGTATCGACTTCTGTAAGAGGAAGAGATTCGCATATCAAACTAGAACTCGATCTGAGGGGAGAGCGCTACGAAGATGCGATTTTCCGTACGGAAAAATATTTGGACGATGCACTGTTATCGAATTATCACCAAGTTTCGATTATCCATGGTAAAGGTACAGGTGCATTAAGACAGGGTATCCAACAATTCTTAAAAAACCATTCACGCGTCAAGAGCTATCGTTTTGGCGAAGCGGGTGAAGGTGGATATGGTGTAACTGTGGTGGAATTGAAATAAAAAAAGATGCCCCTTTTTGAAACCTTTTTCGCCTTTAACCGTATAGGTAGGAATGACTAAATGTAAAAGGGGCTTAATACGATGTCAAACACGGGTTTTTGGAGTAATCCATTAGTAGAAACAGCAGGCTATTTCAGTGTTGTTGTCCTTTGTCTTATTGTTTCAATGGTGCTTTTTGAGCTCGTTACGAAATATAAGAACTGGGAAGAAATTCGCAAAGGGAATCTATCCGTTGCTTTTGCAACGGGTGGGAAGATTTTTGGTGTCTGTAACATTTTCCGTTACTCGATCGAAAGGCATAATACATTACCTGAAATGATTGGCTGGGGATTGTTTGGATTTGTCCTGCTCATCTTTGCTTATGTTCTGTTTGAATTCCTAACACCGAAGTTCAATATCGATAAGGAAATTGCGGCAGATAATCGTTCCGTCGGCTTTATTTCCTTAATAATTTCAGTGGGATTGTCATTTGTCATCGGAGCAAGTATTTCATAGGAGTCGTTATTTGTGGAAAAATTAGCAAAAGTATTACTCGTCGTTTGTGTTATTTTTATTGCAGTAGGAATTTACTGGCTATCTTCTGGAGCGTCAAACTAGTTATTCATGAAAGTGCCTTGACCGAAATATGCTGGTCAAGGTATTTTTTTTATCTTTTAAAAGAATCTCGTTGTAAGCGGATACAAATAGCACTATAATTGAAATAGGAATATTCGAAGTTGTTTAAAAATAGGGGGAAGGGGTTATTACATGACGGAGAAACCGTGGTTGGATTTGTATCCTGCTGAAATTGCAAAGACGTTGGATTATGAACGGATTCCAATTCAAGAATTTCTAACAAGATCGGGCAAGAAGTATCCCGAAAAAACGGCCATGCATTTTATGGGTAAGGATATTTCCTATAAGGAATTCCATGAATCTGCATTGAAGTTCGCAAACTACCTGAAATCGATAGGGATAGAAAAAGGGGATCGGGTGGCGATTATGCTGCCAAACTGTCCGCAAGGTGCAATCGCCTATTATGGCATCCTCTATATAGGGGCTATCGTTGTACAGACAAATCCACTTTATACGGAACGTGAAATCGCCTACCAAATGGTGGATTCCGGCTCAAAGGCAATTATTTCGCTCGATATTTTATTTCCGCGAATTTCAAAAGTCGTCAAAGATACGGAACTAGAGCATGTCATCATTACAGGAATCAAAGATTACCTACCATTCCCTAAAAATCTTATTTATCCATTCATCCAGAAAAAAGAATACGGTATGACCGTTAAAGTGGAGCATCGTGGGATGAATCATCTTTTTACTGAAATAATGAAAATCGCCAAACCAACTCCTGTTAGCTACGATTTTAATTATGATGAAGACATTGCTTTACTGCAGTACACAGGTGGAACAACAGGACCTCCAAAAGGAGTCATGTTAACACATGCTAACCTGATTTCTAACGTTAAAATGTGCAATGAATGGTTATATAAGTGTGAAGAAGGCAAAGAGACATTGATGGCTATACTGCCGTTCTTCCACGTCTATGGTATGACAACGGTATTAGTCTTGTCAGTAATGCAAAGTAACAAAATGGTGATCATACCGAAATTTGATTTTGAAACGGCTTTAAAAATGATTGATAAACAGAAGCCGACACTATTCCCGGGCGCACCTACCATTTACATTGGTTTGCTAAATCACCCAGATATTGCAAAATATAATTTATCCTCCATTAAGGCTTGCATTAGCGGTTCTGCGGCGCTACCAGTCGAAATACAGGATAAATTTGAGCAAGTGACTGGCGGAAAACTAGTGGAAGGCTATGGTTTGACGGAAACATCGCCTGTCACACATGCGAATTTTGTCTGGGCAACAGAACGTGTAAAGGGCTCTGTCGGTGTACCGTGGCCGGATACAGATTCTTGCATACTAGGGCCTGACTCTTCGGAACCACTTGCGCCTGGTGAAATTGGTGAGATTGCCGTAAAAGGTCCTCAAGTGATGAGGGGCTATTGGAATCGTCCCGAAGATACGAAGCAGACTTTCCGTGATGGCTGGTTTTTGACGGGTGATCTTGGCTATATGGACGAAAAAGGTTATTTTTACGTCGTGGATCGTAAGAAAGATATGATTATTGCGAGCGGTTTTAATATTTATCCGCGTGAAATTGAGGAAATTCTTTATGAACACGAAGCGATTCAAGAATGTGTTGTTGCAGGTATCCCAGATCCATATAGAGGGGAAACGGTCAAAGCGTACATCGTCTTGAAAGAAGGCGCTTCAGTGACGGAAGAGCAGTTAGATAAGTATTGCCGTGAACAGTTAGCGGCGTTTAAAGTGCCACGCAAGTATGAATTCCGTAGTGAATTACCTAAAACAGCAGTCGGAAAAATTTTACGCCGGGCACTTGTGGATGAAGAGAAGAAGAAGGCCGAACAGGAACGACTTACTTCGTGATACAAAAATGCTTGACACAACAGCAATTAAATAATAATATGAAAATATGAATGAATCATCATTCATATTTTCTTTTTTGGTGGTGATTAGTAGTGAAACGGGATAGGCCCAAATATAAGCAAATCGTGGATGCGGCAGTTATTGTCATTGCTGAAAACGGATTTCATCAAGCGCAAGTTTCAAAGATTGCTAAAGAAGCTGGCGTTGCAGACGGGACGATTTATCTTTATTTTAAAAATAAAGAAGACATCCTTATATCTGTGTTCAGAGAAAAGATGGCGATTTTTGTTGATAATGTCGAAGCAATCATGAAAAATGAAATCGACACTTCTGAAAAATTATACAGAATGATAGACAATCATTTCCGTGTGCTCCATGAAGACCGTCAACTTGCAATCGTCACACAGTTGGAACTTCGGCAATCGAATAAAGAGTTACGCTTCCGCATTAACGAAGTACTGAAGGAATATTTAATACTATTGGATGCTATCTTGAAAGAAGGAATTGACAACGGGATACTATATGCTGAGCTCGATATTCGACTTGCAAGGCAAATGGTGTTTGGGACAATTGATGAAACAATCACTTCATGGGTGATGAACGACCAGAAATACGAATTAATGAAACTGACACCTGAAGTACATAGACTCATCATGAATGCTTTGAAAGCTTGAACTACATTTGAAAGTGGGGATAGAATGGAGTTTCTAACAGTAGTAATCGAAGAAGGCGTCGCGGTTGCGACTATTAACAGGCCGCCCGCGAATGCGCTTTCACGCGCACTTATACTGGAAGTGGATGAGCTCCTCGACCAAGTGGAAATCGATGAATCGGTACGGGTCATCGTATTACACGGGGAAGGGAAATTTTTCTCGGCAGGTGCAGATATTAAAGAATTTACATCTGTTACATCAGGAGAAGAGTTTACAAAGTTGGCCGCAAGTGGGCAAGGGGTATTTGAACGCCTAGAGCGTTTCCACAAACCGGTTATTGCGGCTATTCACGGTGCGGCGCTAGGTGGCGGACTTGAACTAGCAATGAGCTGTCATATGCGTATCGTTACTGAAACTGCAAAGCTAGGATTGCCAGAATTGCAATTAGGTCTAATTCCTGGATTTGCCGGGACGCAACGTCTTCCACGCTATGTCGGTATGCCAAAAGCAGCGGAGATGTTACTGACAAGCGAGCCGATTAGTGGTGCAGAAGCCGCTCGTCTCGGGCTTGCCAACCAAGCTTATGCAGACGAAGAGCTGCTGTCAAAAACAATGGAACTTGCTAAGAAAATTGCTAAGAAAAGTCCTGTTGCAGTGAAAGCCGCACTGGCTATGCTGCAATATGCAAAACCAGCTTCTTATTATGAGGGTGTCAAAGCGGAATCCGATTCATTCGGTGAAGTTTTCGTCTCTGCAGATGCTAAAGAAGGAATCCAAGCATTTCTTGAAAAACGCCAACCTGTCTTTATAGGTAAATAATCGAAAAGTTGAGGGGGACTGCAAGATGAATATTTATGTATTAGTTAAACGGACATTTGATACAGAGGAAAAAATTACGGTAGCCAATGGTAAAATTGCCGATGATGGTGCGGAGTTCATCATTAACCCATACGACGAATATGCAATTGAAGAAGCGATTCAAGTACGCGATGCGAATGAAGGTGAAGTAACCGTCATTACAATCGGTGACGAAGATGCGGAGAAACAATTGCGTACGGCGCTAGCAATGGGTGCGGATAAAGCAGTCCTCATTAATACAGAAGATGATCTTGACGAAATGGATGAGTTTACAGCGGCTAAAATTATCGCTGAGTACTTGAAAGATAAAGATGCAGATCTAATTCTTGCAGGAAACGTAGCGATTGACGGCGGTTCAGGACAAATTGGACCACGTGTTGCTGAACTTCTCAGCATCAACTATGTGACAACGATTACAAATCTTGAAATGGATGGCACGTCTGTAAAAGTTGTGCGTGATGTTGAAGGGGATTCAGAAACAATCGAAACATCACTACCGTTATTAGTAACGGCACAGCAAGGTTTGAACGACCCACGCTACCCATCATTGCCTGGCATCATGAAAGCGAAGAAAAAGCCACTTGAAAAGCTTGAGCTGGATGATTTGGATTTAGACGAAGATGATGTAGCAGCGAAAACAGAAACGATTGAAGTGTATCTACCACCACAAAAAGCGGCTGGACGGGTTCTAGAAGGAGAACTTGCCGATCAAGTCAATGAACTTGTAACGCTACTTCATTCTGAAGCGAAAGTAATCTAACGTGCTTCGATAGAATTGATCAACTAAATGTAACATAACTTTGAATTGTCATAGGGGGACTTTAGATGTCTAATAAAGTAGTAGTACTTGGGGAAACGCGAGAAGGGACATTGCGTAATGTTTCATTCGAAGTCATCGCGGCTGCGAAAAAGATTTCTGGTGGCGGTGAAGTAGTTGGTGTGTTACTTGGTGATGCAGTTCAATCATTGGCGGTAGAAATGATTCAATACGGTGCTGATCGTGTCGTTACTGTGGAACATCCACATTTGAAACAATATACTTCTGATGCTTTCGGTCAAGCGTTTATGGCTGTTTATGAGCAAGAGAAACCAGATGCCGTTGTATTTGGCCATACAGCACTAGGGAAAGACTTATCGCCGAAAATCGCGAGTAAATTGGCGTCTGGTTTGATTTCAGACGTGACAGCTATCGAAGGTGAAGGGGATGAAGCTGTATTCATCCGCCCGATTTACTCTGGGAAAGCGTTCGAAAAAGTGAAAAACAAAGAAGGACTGCTGTTTATCACAGTGCGTCCAAATAATATTGCGCCACTTGTGCAAGATGCAGGCCGTACAGGTGATGTATCTTCGGTGACAGCTGACATTACGAGTCTTCGTTCAGTCATTACTGAAGTTATCCGTAAATCAACTGAAGGCGTTGACCTTTCTGAAGCAAAAGTAGTTGTCGCAGGTGGCCGTGGCGTAAAAAGTACAGAAGGATTCAAGCCATTACAAGAGCTTGCAACGCTACTAGGCGGAGCGATTGGGGCATCTCGTGGTGCTTGCGACGCGGACTACTGTGACTATTCTCTACAAATCGGTCAAACGGGTAAAGTCGTAACACCAGACTTGTACATCGCTGCTGGTATCTCAGGTGCAATTCAGCACGTTGCAGGGATGTCAAATGCTAAAGTAATCGTTGCGATTAATAAAGACCCAGAAGCAAATATTTTCAAAATAGCAGATTACGGCATCGTTGGTGATTTGTTTGAAGTTATTCCGTTGATGATTGAAGAGATTAAGAAGATTAAGGCGAACTAAATGATGCGTAAAGGCCTCCTTAAAAGGGAGGCTTTCTTTCGTTACGGGCATATAGTTCGCCCCTGTTTTAGCCACATGATATACTACAAGCATAGTTATTAAAGGAGGAAATTTTACCATGGCAATTATTAATGCGACTGATCAGAACTTTGCGGAGAATATTAAAGAAGGACTCGTCCTTGTTGACTTTTGGGCACCTTGGTGTGGACCATGTAAAATGATTGCTCCCGTTCTTGAAGAACTAGATGGCGACATCGACGGTAAAGCGACAATTGTAAAAGTAGATGTTGATGATAACCAAGGAACGGCAAGTAATTACGGTGTGATGTCAATTCCAACGCTAATTCTTTTCAAAGATGGCGAGATTGTTGACAAAGTGGTCGGTTTCAAACCTAAAGAAGCACTTGCTGAATTGATCGAAAAACACGCGTAATCGAATTTAATCAAAAACCGGGTCCCTTCATTGGCACCCGGTTTTTTTGGTAGGTGAAGAGAATGAATGAATTGATTGAACAGAAATTAGCGATTTTACCAGAGTTGCCGGGCTGTTATTTTATGAAGGATCGACAAGGAACCGTTATTTATGTGGGGAAAGCGAAAGTGTTGAAAAATCGGGTACGCAGTTATTTTACGGGAAGTCATGATGGGAAAACGCAGCGACTTGTGGGTGAAATTGAGGATTTTGAGTATATGGTCACTTCATCTAACATCGAGGCGCTTGTACTTGAATTAAATCTCATCAAACAATTCGACCCGAAATACAATATTATGTTGAAAGACGATAAGACATATCCGTATTTGAAAATTACGGCTGAACGCCATCCGAAATTGATCATCACGCGGCAAGTGAAGAAAGACAAAGGGAAATATTTTGGTCCCTATCCGAATGCTTATGCGGCGGGTGAAACGAAAAAATTATTGGATCGACTGTATCCGTACCGAAAATGTCAGACGATGCCGGATCGCGTATGTCTTTACTATCACATTGGTCAATGCCTAGCTCCGTGTGTCAATGAAATTGATCAGGAGAATTATAAAGTAATGGTGGACGACATTAGTCGTTTTCTGAATGGTGGCTATAAAAGAGTCAAGAAGGAATTGATGGAGAAAATGTCCTCAGCGGCGGAAAATTTAGAGTTTGAACGTGCGAAAGAGTATCGGGATCAAATTACAAATATTGAAGCCGTTATGGAAAAACAGGCCATGACGATGAATGATTTTACGGATCGAGATATTTTTGGCTATGCGGTTGATAAAGGCTGGATGTGTGTTCAAGTATTTTTTGTTCGGCAAGGGAAATTGATTGAACGGGATGTGTCGCTGTTTCCGCTTTATCAAGATCCGGAAGATGAATTACTGACATTCATTGGCCAATTTTATGGCAAGTCTGAGCATCTATTGCCAAAGGAAATCCTTTTACCGCAAGGCATCGATAGTGAGCTAGTTCGAGAGCTTTTGAATGTTAATGTGTTTATTCCGCAGCGTGGTAAAAAGAAATCGCTTGTCGATCTTGCTATTAAAAATTCGGAAATGTCATTAGGAGATAAATTCCAACTTATGGAGCGGCAAGAGCAACGTACGATTGGTGCGTGTGAAGAGTTGGGTGAGGCGATGAATATTACGATACCGCTCCGTATTGAAGCTTTCGATAACTCTCACACATATGGTGCTGATCCTGTTTCTGCGATGGTGTCGTTTGTCGATGGTAAACCAAATCGTAAGGATTATCGTAAATATATGACGAAAACAGCTGCTGCGCATGATGATTAC
The DNA here is from genome assembly GCF_033485175.1 of Sporosarcina sp. YIM B06819. NCBI lineage: Bacteria > Bacillati > Bacillota > Bacilli > Caryophanales > Caryophanaceae > Sporosarcina > Sporosarcina sp. YIM B06819. Next base: position 294,273 of record NZ_JAWLIQ010000001.1, read on the forward strand.
GGGGCGATGAGAGAAGTCGTCAGAAGGCGTTATAGCCGTGTGTTGAAGGACGATTTGCCGCTACCTGATTTAGTCGTCATTGACGGTGGAAAAGGGCATATGGAAGCAGCACGGGAGATTATTGAAGATGAGCTTGGCCTATCGATTCCAATCGCCGGATTGGCGAAAGATGATAAGCATCAGACGGCGCAATTGTTATACGGCAATCCGATTGAGATGATTCCGTTAAAACGGACAAGTGAAGCTTTTTATTTATTACAACGGATTCAAGACGAGGTGCATCGTTTTGCAATTACATTCCACCGGCAACGGCGTGAGACGAATTCATTGACGTCTGCGCTTGACGGATTACCGGGTGTGGGGCCGAAACGTAAGCAACAGCTACTAAAACATTTTGAATCGGTGAAGAAGATTCGTGAAGCCTCCGTGGAAGCATTGCAGCAAGCTGGATTGCCTGGGGCTGTCGCAGAGGCCGTTGAAACGTATTTTCGACAAGAGGCATTGCGGGAGGAAGAATAATGTGATAGAGTGAATGCACTGAATTATTCCTCTCACAATTTTATATGAAGTGAGGATAGAGGTGCGAGTGCTAATAGTACATGTCCAGAAGGCGGCAGCCTGATGAAGGAGATGGAAAGGGGTATTCGCCGAAGCAGACAAATCGGCTGTCACGATTGTCTTGCTGGATTTCCATTAAAGAGGTGGAAGTCTGTCAGGTATCAACGACCTGGAGAGCTATCCGTACGGAGCATCTTTTTTAGGATGCCCTAATCGGACTCGGCTCTCAATTTATTGAGGGCTGTTTTTGCGTACAGGAGAAAGACGGAGGAATGGAAAATGGAACGGATCGTAATGAAATTCGGAGGGACTTCAGTCGCCAATCCGGAAAGAATCGCACGTGCAGCAAAGCTTGTTATAGAAGAAGTCAATCGAGGTAAGCAGGTAGCTGTTATCGTCTCTGCGATGGGGAAAACAACGGATGAATTACTGTCGTTAGCCAAGGAAGTCAATCCGGCAGCAGGACGGCGTGAGCTCGATATGTTACTGGCAACTGGTGAACAAGTGACGGCTTCTTTGCTCGCGATGGCAATTGCTGCACAAGGTGTGGAGGCGTATTCTTACACGGGGTGGCAAGCGGGTGTAATGACAGAGTCTGTTCATGGCAATGCGCGTATTGAGCAAGTAAAAGCGGATCGAATTGTGTCTGCACTTGAAACGGGTGCTGTTGCAGTTATTACTGGATTCCAAGGTGCTGATGCTAGCGGGGAGCTGACGACGCTTGGTCGTGGAGGTTCTGATACAAGTGCTGTTGCCATCGCTATTGCGCTAGATGCTGCATGTTGTGATATTTATACGGACGTTGAAGGCGTATTTACGACTGATCCAAGGTTAATAAAAAAAGCCCAAAAACTTGAAGAAATATCATATGATGAAATGCTTGAAATTGCTAATCTTGGTGCTGGTGTACTTCATCCGAGAGCGGTTGAGTTTGCAAAGAACCATCAAATGCCGCTGCGTGTAAGACCAGCGCATGTGGACGGACAAGGAACCATTATCAAGGAGGAAATTGATTTGGAAAATAATTTAGTTGTTCGAGGCATCGCTTTTGAGCGAGATATTGTTCGAATTACTGTGATGTACGACGTTCCGTTTAACGGCTCGCTCGCTAATATATTCACAGCGCTTGCGAAGCACCTTGTGAACGTCGATATCATTGTCCAGACCATTCGGGAAGATGTACAACCTTCTGTGTCATTTTCCATAAAGAAAGAAGATTTCGCTGAAGCAATCAACGTGTTGGAAACCAATAAAGAGGCACTTGGTTACCGCCGTGCAGATTTTGAAGTAGGACTAGCAAAAGTGTCAATCGTTGGTAGTGGAATGGTATCTAATCCGGGTGTCGCGGCAAATATGTTTGAAATATTGCGACAAGCAGTCGTTCCAGTGAAAATGGTGAGTACATCGGAAATTAAGGTGTCGGTCGTGATTCCAGAGCCTGATATGGAGAAAGCCGTGGCTGCACTTCATGAACAATTTGGATTGGATGCAGTTGTTATTAATTAATATAGAAAAAAGAGATGCACCTCTGATGGATGCATCTCTTTTTTTATAGGCTGATTTTAGTTTTTACATCCCATTTCACATGAAATGTAACCTGTCCTTTTTTAGATAGTACTTCACCGTAGCATTCCGTAAGAAGTCCATTCAATTTCTGATACTGTTCTGCAAGGAAACCGGCTTCTAACTGAAAAGATCTATTTTGAATAGTCGAACTTTCTTCGGTGTCTATCGTATAAAAACATTCTTCTCTTGCTGTTTTCTTAAGCGTGAGAGTCCCCCAACCTGCCTCTTGAAAAAACTCGGGAAGCTCCTCAATACTAAAAACAGGGAATTTCCTAGCAACCTCTTTGCCTGCCCAGTACAGGATATCCCCTTGGTGAGCGCCTAAAATGCTGGGTAAGACATGGTCACGTAAAATTTCATAGCCGAAACGAGTCGGCGAATGATAGGTAGTATTGTCCAATCTACTATCCAATCCTTTCGGATGAAAATAAGTGCTAATCATTTTATAGAAGGAATATGTTCGCAACAAAAAACCACATCGTCTTGACCTCCTTAAAACAGAGGAGTACAATGGACATGTTCTAATATTGTACCACGTAGAGGGAAGCCGTCAATGATTGCTTCGTGTCAAAACGATGACAACCCCTGATAGGCAACCTCAGTAATAAGGGAGGGTAAAAGACTTGTCGAGAGAATCAGATTTTTACTTGCGCCGTCTTCATTCATTGCTCGGAATTATTCCGGTTGGGCTATTTGTAGCACAACACTTGGTGATTAACCATTTTGCGACTCGTGGGGAAGAGGCATTCAACACAGCATCTAACTTTATGGGGAACTTACCATTCGTTCTGTTTTTAGAATGGTTCATCATCTACATCCCACTTATGTTCCATGCGTTTTATGGCCTGTACATAGCTTTCACAGCAAAAAATAACGTACAACGCTTTGGAACTTTCCGTAACTGGATGTTCATGCTACAACGAAGTACAGGGGTATTCCTTGTGATCTTCATTGCATGGCACATCTATGAAACAAGAATTCAGAAAGCATTGGGTGCAGAAGTAGACTTTAATATGATGGCTAACATCTTGGAGAACCCATTCATGCTGGCGTTCTACATTGCTGGTGTACTTGCGGCGACGTTCCACTTATCGAACGGTCTATGGTCATTCCTAGTGACATGGGGATTGGCACAATCACCACGTTCACAGACTATCGTTTCGTACGTTACGATTGCAGTATTCCTAGTACTATCTACAATCGGCGTTCAAGCACTACTTGCATTCGTCGTTTGATTTAAAACAATGAGATCACTGATAATTTGAGGAGTGAAACAATAATGGCAAAAAGCAGATTGATTGTCGTAGGCGGCGGTCTTGCAGGCCTAATGGCGGTCATTAAAGCAGCGGAGGAAGGCACACCGGTTGACCTATTCTCACTTGTCCCGGTTAAACGTTCCCACTCTGTATGTGCTCAAGGCGGCATTAACGGCGCGGTAAACACAAAAGGGGAAGGCGACTCGCCTGATATCCACTTAGATGATACTGTCTACGGCGGTGATTTCCTTGCGAACCAACCACCTGTTAAGGCGATGACGGACGCGGCACCAGGAATCATTCACTTGCTAGACCGGATGGGCGTTATGTTCAACCGTACACCTGAAGGTTTGTTGGACTTCAGACGTTTCGGTGGTACACTTCACCACCGTACGGCATTTGCAGGTGCTACAACAGGGCAACAGCTTCTATACGCACTAGACGAGCAAGTACGTAGCCATGAAGTTGCTGGTCTTGTAACTAAATACGAACACTGGGAATTCCTTGGTGTTGTTTTAGATGAAGACGGCGTTTGTCGTGGTATTAAAGCGCAAAACCTTAAAACAATGGAAATCAAAGCATTTAAAGGCGATGCAGTTATTATGGCAACAGGTGGACCTGGAATTATTTTCGGGAAAACAACAAACTCTGTTATTAATACAGGTTCTGCTGCTTCTATCGTTTATCAACAAGGAGCTTACTATGCGAATGGTGAGTTCATCCAAATTCACCCTACGGCGATTCCTGGGGACGACAAGTTGCGTCTCATGAGTGAATCTGCACGTGGTGAAGGTGGACGTGTTTGGACATACAAAGACGGTAAACCTTGGTACTTCCTTGAAGAAAAATATCCGGATTACGGAAATCTTGTTCCGCGTGATATCGCGACACGCGAAATCTTTGACGTCTGTGTCAATCAAAAACTAGGTATCAACGGCGAAAACATGGTGTATTTGGACCTTTCGCATAAAGATCCAAAAGAGCTAGATATCAAGCTTGGTGGAATCATCGAAATCTATGAGAAATTCACAGGTGATGACCCACGTAAACTGCCGATGAAAATCTTCCCGGCTGTCCACTATTCAATGGGCGGACTATGGGTGGATTATGATCAAATGACAAATATTCCAGGTCTTTTTGCTGCTGGAGAATGTGATTATTCACAACACGGTGCAAACCGACTTGGTGCTAACTCACTTCTTTCAGCGATTTACGGCGGAATGGTTGCAGGACCGAATGCTGTTCATTACATGAAGGGCTTGAAACGTACGGCAGAAGAACTTCCTTCGACAATTTTCGATGCTGCTGTGAAAGAAGAGCAACAGAAGTGGGATGACACGCTTAAAATGAATGGTACTGAGAACGCTTATGTCCTTCATAAAGAGCTTGGTGAATGGATGACAGATAACGTAACAGTAGTTCGTTACAACGACAAACTACAACAGACGGACGATAAAATCGTTGAGCTTCTTGAGCGCTACGAGAACATCAATATGACAGATACTCAACAATGGTCTAACCAAGGCGCAACATTTACGCGTCAGTTGAAAAATATGTTGTATTTAGCACGTGTTATTACGTTAGGGGCACTGAATCGTGATGAGAGCCGTGGCGCTCACTACAAACCGGACTTCCCGAACCGTGATGACGATAAATTCATGAAAACAACGATGGCGAAATTTGACGGACAATCTGCACCAATCTTCCACTATGAAGAGATTGATGTGTCCCTAGTAGCGCCACGTAAACGCGACTACTCCGCGACGAAAGGAGAATGACGTAAATGAGTGAGCAACAAACTGCGACAAAAACAGTACTATTTAAAATTCGTCGTCAAGATACAGCTACATCTGCTGCATATTGGGAAGAGTTCGAGTTGGAATACAGACCGAATATGAACGTTATTTCTGCTTTAATGGAAATTCGTCGTAACCCAGTTAATAAGGAAGGTAAGGCAACGACTCCAATCAACTGGGATATGAACTGTCTGGAAGAAGTTTGTGGTGCATGTTCAATGGTTATCAATGGCCGTCCACGTCAATCGTGTACAGCTCTTGTCGATAAATTGACACAACCAATTACGCTTGAACCGATGAAGACATTCCCAGTCGTTCGTGACTTGATTGTTGACAGAGAATTCATGTTTGATTCCTTGAAGAAAATCAAGGCATGGGTTCCAATTGATGGAACTTACGATCTTGGAGAAGGACCACGTATGCCTGAGCGTAAGCGTCAATGGGCATATGAGCTTTCGAAATGTATGACTTGTGGTGTTTGTCTGGAAGCATGTCCAAATGTTAACGACAACACAAACTTCATGGGTCCTGCATTGCTATCACAAGTCCGTTTGTTCAACACGCATCCAACAGGTGCTATGAACAAAGACGAACGTCTAGCGGCATTGATGACAGACGGTGGTATCGGTGAATGTGGTAACTCACAAAACTGTGTAGTGGCTTGTCCGAAAGGCATTCCATTGACAACATCTATCGCTGCCATGAACCGTGCAACGACTGTACAAATGTTCAAAAACTTCTTCGGAAGCGACAATATGGTAGACTGATTTCAGTCTCAAACCCCGCTTTGGCATGATGCCTAGCGGGGTTTTTGGTATTTCAACTACTATCACTAGCGAAGGTGGTCTTTAATTCTTTACAAATGTTTGGTAGAATAAAAGAATGAACGTTCATTCATTCATCCTAAAGAAAAGGGGTTTTAATTATGAGGGCAACTTACATAACGGATTTATCTACATGGGCATCGGAATTCACTTTTTCTGTCCCGGTATCTGTTCGGTTTTCGGAAACGGATATGTATGGCCATTTGAACAATACAGTAGCGTTTACTTATTTTGAATTTGCGAGGATTGAATTTTTGAAACATGCTGGGCTGATGAACGATTGGTTGGATCCCGTGGGGAGTACAATTCCGGTTGTTGCAGATTTGCAATGTGATTATTTGAAACAAGTCTTTTTCGATGAAGCGCTAGCTGTTCACGTAAAAGTAGCTGCAATCGGCAATAGTTCGTTGGATATTCACTATATGGTGAAGAACGACAAAGACGATATTGTCATCACAGGTCGTGGGTCGGTTGTTCAAATTGGTAGGGAAACGGGTAAAGGTGTGCCGTGGACTGATAAAGAGAAGTTATTGTTTGTCAATTAAATCATCAACTAGCCGGCACAGCCTACACTGCTTTCACATATTTTAGAGTGAAAGTGGATAGGAGGGCGCGTCTTGACAGAGGAATCCAAAAACCGTTCATTGCTAACAGCAAGGGAACGAGAAATTTTTCATCTGCTCGTTGACGATCATACGACAAAAGATATCGCGGGACGGCTCGGCATCAGCGAAAAGACTGTTCGAAACCATATTTCGAACACGATTCAAAAGCTAGGGGTATCCGGCAGGGCACAAGCAATTGTCGAATTGTTGCGACTAGGAGAATTGCAGTTGTAATCCAACCTTAAGTAGCAGCTGTGGGACCTGTATATAGCAGGCTTTCACAGCTGTTTTTTATCATTTTAGAACTTCTGTAAATGCCTTTTTCGTCCATCCGCCGAAAAGGTATTGCCTTACACACTAAAAAAGGTGACAATAGATAGACAGTAATCTTTTCAGGGAGCTGGTTTATTTGACGGAACAAAGCGATTCAAACAAACAATATACGAGTGAAGTTGCAAGTATGGAGAAAGATTTGAGATATATTGCTGCAATCATTAAACAGCAGGGACGCAGAATCCTTAGTAATTATACAATTACACCTCCCCAGTTTATTGCGTTGCAGTGGTTATTTGAACATGGTGATATGACAATCGGAGATTTGTCGAACAAAATGTTTTTGGCATTCAGCACAACGACTGATTTAGTTGATCGAATGGAAAGAAACAATCTTGTGAAGCGGGTCCGTGATGAACAAGATCGCCGTGTGGTCCGGATTCATTTGCTAAGTGAAGGGGAGCGCGTAATCGAGGAAGTCATTGATAAGCGTCGTGTTTACTTAGACATGGTGTTACAAGATTTTGACGAGCAACAAGTGAAGGGCTTTGCTGACTTACTACGTAAATTACATCAAGAGATGAAAAAGGATTGAGGGATTCATGTGGAAGCACCAATAGGCGTAATTGATTCGGGCGTTGGCGGTCTAACCGTTGTTAAAGAGATGTTGAATCGACTACCAAATGAACCCATTATCTACATAGGCGATGATGCACGTTGTCCGTATGGGCCGCGATCAACACAAGAGGTCCGGCAGTATACAATGGAAATGGCGTCAGCTCTTTCTAAAATGGGCATAAAAATGCTTGTCATTGCGTGTAATACAGCAACGGCTGTAGCGCTTGATGAGATACGTGAGCACTTTTCATTTCCGGTCATTGGCGTCATCGTCCCAGGTGCACGAGGTGCGGTAAAAGCGTCGGAGACTGGAAACATCGCTGTTCTAGGGACGGTGGGAACGATAAATAGTGGTGCGTATGATGATGCTATCCATGCATTGAACCCGAATGCGACGGTTTATCCACTCGCGTGCCCTGAATTTGTCCCAATTGTTGAAAGCGGACTGTATAAATCGGAAAGTGCCAGTGGAATTGTCGCTAAAGCGCTTGTTGGCCTTGCAGGTAAGGAGTTCGATGTTGCTATTTTAGGGTGTACACATTATCCGCTTGTGCAGCATCATATTCAAGCGCATTTGCCTGATGGGGTGAATATCATTTCATCAGCGGTGGAGACTGTTTCTGATGTTGAACAAATGCTGTTGTTAAAAAACAGTAAGCGTCATTCGGCTAGTGAAGTAGCGCCAATCTTTTATACGACGGGGAAGATTGAACAATTCTCTCCAATTGTGGAGGATTGGTTGTTGATTGACCAACCTGATGTGAGACATATTATCTTGTGAAATAGCCCGGGATGTCCGTAATTGGATATTTCGGGTTTTTGCGTATGTGAAAGAGGTTATGATAAGATGAATGCGCAAACTGATTGGTGGAGGGTCCAGACTATGAGACATGATGGAAGAGTGGCTGACGTGAACAGGCCAGTAACAATTGAAACGAATTATTTAATGCATCCGGAAGGCTCTGTGCTAATTTCGGTTGGCAATACGAAAGTAATTTGTACGGCTACGATAGAAGAAAGAGTCCCACATTTTTTACGTGGGAGCGGTAAAGGTTGGGTGACAGCAGAGTATTCTATGTTGCCACGTGCCACAGGACAACGAACGCAACGTGAATCGTCAAAAGGTAAAGTTGGCGGACGTACGATGGAAATTCAACGATTAATTGGACGCGCATTGCGTGCTGTGACGAATTTAGAGGCACTTGGTGAGCGTACAATTTGGATTGACTGTGATGTCATTCAGGCAGACGGCGGGACGCGTACAGCGTCGATTACGGGTGCTTTCGTGGCAATGACGATGGCCGTAGCCAAATTGCATGCTGCTAAAGGCTTGGCAACTTTCCCGATTGCTGATTTCTTAGCAGCGATTAGTGTAGGAAAGACAACTGAAGGTGAATTGATTCTCGACCTTGATTATGTGGAGGATTCATCAGCAGCTGTTGATATGAATGTTGTCATGACGGGTGCAGGTGCGTTTGTTGAACTACAAGGTACGGGTGAGGAATCTACATTCACACGTGAAGAGATGAATGGACTTGTGACACTAGCTGAACAAGGAATTCATCAGTTATTTACGGTGCAAACAGAAGCACTTGGTTCGATTGCTGAGTTGATTGGCACGAAAGAGGTGGCTGAATGATGAAGGAAGTACTCATTGCAACAAATAATCTTGGTAAAGCAAAAGACTTTCAGGCGTTATTCAAGCCGTTTGGTGTACGTGTGTTGACGTTGAATGATTTGGACGAGGCCATTGATGTTGAAGAGACAGGTGTCACGTTTGAAGAAAATGCCATCTTAAAAGCTGAAACGGTTGCTCGCTTGCTGGGCAAGGTCGTCATCGCGGATGATAGTGGGCTTGAAGTCGATGCGTTAGATGGCGCTCCTGGCGTTTATTCTGCGCGTTATGCGGGTACAGGGAAGAATGATGGGGATAATATCGATAAAGTGCTACACGAGCTGGAAACGGTGCCTATGGATGATCGTACAGCACGTTTTCGCTGTGTGCTTGCTGTGGCGGGCCCTGGTCTTGAAACGGAGACGTTTTCGGGCAGCTGTGAAGGTTTAATTCACACAGAACGCAAGGGGACAAATGGCTTTGGTTACGATCCAATTTTTTATGTGCCACAGCAGGAGCGCATGATGGCTGAATTGTCACCAGAAGAGAAGAGTTTGATTTCACATCGCGGGGCGGCGCTTGAAAAATTGAAAGTGAAGCTACCGCAATTTATGGAGAGTGTAGGTGATCACAAGTGAAACTTGTTGTCATGAGTGATTCGCACGGGGATAAGGAGACGGTGAAAGCCGTTTCCGCATTACCTGCGGATGCCATTTTTCATTGCGGAGATAGTGAATTGTCATTCGATGATCCGGTGTTGCATACAATGCATAGAGTGCGTGGGAATTGCGATCGTGATGCACGTTTTCCATCGTCGGTGTTAGTTGAGGTACAGGGCAAAAAGGTGTTAGCTGTTCACGGGCATGAGCATGATGTGCGGATGTCGTTAATGGGGCTTTATTATAGTGCCAAAGAGCTTGGTGCTGATGTTGTGTTATTTGGTCACTCACATTTGTATGGAGCGGAGATGGAAGATGGCATTTTGTTTCTAAATCCGGGCAGTACAGTTCAGCCGCGTGGAGGTAAAAAAGCAACGTATGCCGTGGTAGAATGGGATGAAACCCTGCATGTAACTTTCAAAAATTTGCAGCATGAAACGGTTGATAAAAAAGAAATAAAAAAGATTTAAAAATAACGTTGACTTTTATTGCGAAAGAATCTATACTAAAGCTTGTCCTTAAGAGTTAGTTAACTACTTAAGTCCATGTCTCAGTAGCTCAGCTGGATAGAGCAACGGCCTTCTAAGCCGTCGGTCGGGGGTTCGAATCCCTCCTGGGACGTAATCAAGACAATTTAGAAGAAGTTAAGAAATTAAAAAAGCGCTACAAACGTTGTACTAACAGCGTTTGTAGCGCTTTTTTGTTTTTGGAGAAGACGTTAGAAAAAAGAAGGCTAACTACAAAGGCTTTATTTCTCAACGTGAATAATCTATACCTCTGCATGAGAAGAACCAAGAAAGTGGTGATAAGTGTAAGTACAAATGAAAAATCGAAAAAATGATTATCTATCCCATCCCCGCCGAGATAGATCCTGTAAATAAAGGAGACAAATGTGATTGCCAAACCAGGGATTACACCCACATAAATAAAAGAAATAATGATAGGTATGAATCTGAAATCATAGTGATAACCCTCTTCTATTTCGATAGGAAACGTCATCGTTAGGCATAACATGATTAGAAGTAACAGGGACAACTTTGAAAACGATTTTCTGCGTTTCAAATCGCTCTCATTAAAGAACAATTGGTAAATCAGTATGAGGAAAAGGACCATTAAAACTTGATTTAACAGATGTGTAATATCAATCATGACGCAGCACCTGAATAAACATATAACTTTCATGATTTCCAGATATATGGAACATCAATAGCTCATGTCTAGGATAACGTTCAGCCTTTTGGATTTCGTCCTTCATTGCTATTGAATCATATAAGACCATGACTATGTTATCTCCCTTTTAAAGTATCTAAGTATTCATTTTATACGATAGATAGATAGATAGATAGATAGATAGATAGATAGATAGATAGATAGATAGATAGATAGATAGA